>JAPLGE010000021.1 GCA_026390315.1 Candidatus Bipolaricaulota bacterium | reverse complement strand
ATCGCCCGAGCGATCGCCCGCTCAAACTCGAGCGGCGGTTTCCCGTTCGAGTAGACGCTCAGGTTGATGATCCGCGCTCCGTTGTTCACGGCGTAGTTGACCGCCTCGGCGAACTTCGGCCAGTCGGTCGAGTAGAAGAGGTTCTTCGAGTCGAGGATGCGGACGTCCATGATCCGGATCCCCGGGGCGACGCCCGAGATCTCGTTCGCGCCCGGCTGGGCGGCGATGATGCCGGCGACGAAGGTCCCGTGCCAGTGGATCTTCGATCCTACAAGCGAGCTTGCGTCCCCGTCCCGGAAGTCCCAGCCGTGCACGTCGTCCACGTACCCGTTCTGGTCGTCGTCGATGCCGTTTCCCGGGATCTCGCGCGGGTTCGTCCAGAACCTCCCTTCAAGCGGCGGCGCCGAGGTGTCGATGCCGCTATCGATCACCGCGACCACAATCTCCTGGGAGCCGGTCGTGCGCTCCCACGCCTGGGGGGCGTTGATCCTCTTGACGCCCCAGGAGAGGGCCAGCTCGCTCGGCTTCGCCGGGGCGGAGATCCCCGACGCTCCGGCTCCGCCGGCCACGTGCGGCACTCGCAGAAGTAGAGCGGCTCCCCCGGCGAGGGAGAGGCCGATGAAGACCAAGATCAACCAAAGCGTCGTGCGACTCATCTTCGGCAGCCCGGCTACCCCAGAGGGGCCCGTGGCTTTGCGTCGCCTCCTTGCGAAGGGTTTGCCTTTATCGGATGGCTTGCACCCATCAACCCCAGGATATGGTTGTCGCCATCATATGGATTCTGCCTGATTTGGGCTCCGGCTAGACGAGGGCCGGGAATGGGATCGCGCGTGGATAGCGCGCCGGAGCGGTTGCCCGGCCGCCAAGGGCGCGGTAACGTCTCCAGGAAGAGGGAGGGAGCGCGTGCGATGACCTACGATGTCGTGGTGATCGGCGGAGGGCCGGGCGGGTACGTGTCCGCGATCCGGATGGGCCAGCTCGGGCTGAAGATCGCCCTGGTTGAGAAGGCGAAGCTCGGCGGAGTCTGCCTTCACTGGGGATGCGTCCCAACGAAGGCCCTGTACGCGGCGACCCGCCTCGTCGCCCGAGCGAAAGAGGCCCCGGCGTACGGGATCGCCTTCGGCGAGCCCCGAATCGAGCTCGAGCGCCTGACGACCTGGAAGGAGGGCGTGGTCCGCCGTCTCACGGACGGGATCGCGAGCCTCCTCAAGGCGAACGCCGTGACGGTGATCGAGGCCGAGGGACGCCTCGCCGGGCCCGGGCGGGTGGCCCTCTCCTCGGGGGAGACGCTCGAGGCGCGGCGGATCGTCCTCGCCACAGGCTCCTCTCCGGTCGAGGTACCGGGGTTCTGCTTCTCCGACCCGGCCGTGTGGTCCTCAGACAAAGCGCTCGCCTTGAGCGAGGTTCCGGAGAGGCTCCTCGTCATTGGTGGCGGGGTCATTGGACTTGAGCTCGCCACGATCTACCGCCGCCTCGGGAGCGCCGTGACCGTGATCGAGCTTCTGCAAGAGATCCTGCCCGGAATCGACTTGGGCCGGCGCGGCCTGTCCCTCCTCCGGCGCTCTCTCGCGGCGCAGGGAATCGACGTTCACTTGGAGGCGGCCGCGGAGTCCCTCGCGGCGACGGCGGACGGGGCGGTCGTGCGCGCGCGGAGCGGAGAGAGCTTCGCCGCCGATCGCGTCCTCCTCGCGGTCGGCCGGCGCCCGAACTCTCTTGGGATCGGCCTGGAGACGGTCGGCGTCGCGGCGGACCGTCGCGGGTTCGTCTTGGTCGACGAGCACCTCGAGACGTCGGCCCCCGGGGTCTTCGCGATCGGCGACCTCGTCCCTGGTCCAATGCTCGCTCACAAGGCGTCGGCGGAGGGCCTGAAACTCGCGGCGTGGTTTGCCGGCGAGGAGACCGCCCTCGATTACTCGCTCATCCCGCAGGCGATCTTCACCGACCCCGAGGTCGCCCTAGTCGGCCTGTCCGAGGAGAGCGCGCGGGGAGCGGGCCACGAGGTCGCGGTCGGCCGCTTCCCGTACGCGAGCCTGGGCAAGGCGCTCGGGATGAACGAGCCGGAGGGCTTCTTCCAGGTCGTCGCCGAGCGAAAGACCGGGCGCCTCCTCGGCGCGCAGATCGTCGGTGCCGAGGCCTCGGACCTCATCTCCGAGGCGGCGGTTGCCGTGGAGAATGGGCTCACCGTCGCGGCGATCGCTGACGCCGTGCACCCCCACCCGACCCTTCCGGAAGGGTTGAAGGAGGCAGCCGAGAACGCGCTCGGGCGCGCCATCCACACCGCGAACCGCTAGGAGACCGGGAAGGGGACCGCGGGCCGGCCCGCGCTAGTCGACGGGCCGCGCCGAGTCGGGCGCGACCTCTCCCGCCGGAGTCGGCTCGGGCGCGCGGTCGTCCTCCAAGTGGAGGATCGGCCGAACGAGAAGCGCGCCGGCTCCCATGAGGACCATCACCGCGGCGCTCACGACGTACAAGAACCGAATCCCGAAGAGGTCGGCGAGCGGGCCGGCGAGGGCGAGGCTCAAGGGGGACATCGCCGTGACCAGGCTCTGGACCAGTGTGAAGACCCGCCCCTGCATGCCTGGCGCAACCTGGGACTGAAGAAGAGCGCTCAGGGGGCCGTTCGCCATCGCGTTCATCGTTCCAGCGAAGAAGAGGCCTCCCATGGCGATCCAGAGACCGCCCTCCGGGGCAAGCCCCACGACGAGGAACCCGAGGCCCATGCCGACGACGCCCAGGAGGGTCGTGACGATCCGGCGCCGGAACCCGCCCCACACGCCGAGCGCCAGGCCGCCGAGCACGACCCCCACGCCGAGGGACGAGTTTAGCCACCCCAGGCCCAGCGCGTCCCCGTGCAGGTGCTTCGTGACGAAGAGGGGAAGGAGGGCCCCAGCGGGGTTGGCGACGAAGTTGATCAGCATGGCCATGACGAGAACGAGCAGGAGCCCTGGCCAAGCGAGGACGTAGCGGAACCCTTCGCGCATCTCCCGCAGGACCGAAGGCCGCCCCGAGGTCGAGCTCGAGACCGGCTCAGGCTGGGGAATCGGGATGAAGAGGAGCGGAACGATGGCCACGGCCGCTGTGAGGACGTCGATGCCGAGGATCCCGTACATCGGGAGGAAGGAGAGGAGGAGCGCCCCCAGCGGTGGCGCCACGATGCCGGTCGCTCCCCGCGTCGCCTGGTTGAGGCCTGCGACGCGGGCCAGGTGTTCCCGCGGCACCATGAGTGTGGTCGAGGCGGCCATCGCCGGGAAGTGGAACCCCGCGCCGACGGCGCGGGCCGCGGCGACGACGAAGATGTGCCACACCTCGACCGATCCGGCGAAGAAGAGGTAGGCGAGCCAGGCGGAGACGA
>JAPLGE010000010.1 GCA_026390315.1 Candidatus Bipolaricaulota bacterium | reverse complement strand
CCTGGTCATCGGCCGCTACGCCTTCGGGGCGAAGGTGCTCTTCGCGGAGCTCGTTCCGGTCCTCTTCCTCGTCTTGAGTGCCGTGACCTTCCTTGCCTTCGGCTTCTTCATCGCCGCGGTGGTGCGGACGGCGAACGCGGGCATGGCTCTCGCGAACCTCTTGAACATGCCGATGCTCTTCCTGAGCGGTCTCTTCTTTCCCGTGCGCGGGCTTCCGCTCGTCCTGAAGGCGATCGTGTACGCGAACCCGGTGAGCTATCTTGTGGAGGGGCTGCGCACGAGCCTGGGGGTGGGAGCGCGCGAGTTTCCTCTCGAGGCGACGTTCGGCGTCCCGCTCCTGTGGATCGCGGTCTGCACCCTCGTCGCCTCGCGGAGACTCCAGTGGGACGTGGGACGATGAAGGCCTTCCTCGCCCTTGTCCGTGCGGAGGCCGTTCTTCTCCTGCGCGACCGCATCGCGCTCCTCCTCATCTTCCTCTTCCCGCTCGTCTTCATCCTCATCTTCGGCTTTCTGATGGGAGGGACGGGCGGGCCGCAGAGCGCCCGGATTGGGGTGGCGCTCGCCTCGGGGACGGACTCCGGGGCCCTCGAGGCGGTCCTGGAGGGTGCCGCGTCGCTGCGGGTTACGCACTACGCGCTCTCCTCCGCCCTCGAGGAGGCGGTCGCGAAGCGCGACGTGGACTTCGGTCTCGTGTGGGCGGGGGAGAAGCTCGTCTTCCTGTACGACCCAAGCCGCGTCCAGGAGAATTTCGCGTTCCAGCAACTGGCGCAAGGCATCGCGACCGATTTCAACCTGCGCCGGCAGTCCGTGAGCCCCCTCCTCGCGGCGGAGAAGATCGACCTCGGGAAGAAGGCGGCGGCGAACTCGTTCTCTCTCCTCGTCCCGGGGATCCTCGCCTTCGCCGTCCTTTCCGCAGGGCTCTTCGCCGTCTCCGGCCACCTCACGGCGATGAAGGAGCGCAAGATCCTCGATCGTCTTCTCGTCACGCCGATGCGGCCGGTCCATTTGCTTGCGGCGATCGTCGTCGTCCGCCTCGCGGTGGTGTACGTCTCGACGCTCATCACGCTCTTCGTGAGCATGACCGTGTTCAGGGTGTCGTTCGACGTCGACTGGCCGCGCTACACCCTGTTCGTCGCGGCGTCGACCCTGGGGATGATGGGATTCGGGACGCTGATCGCACTCGTCGTGCGCCGCTCGTCGAGCGCGGGGTACCTGGCGAACATCCTCGGCATGGTCATGATGTTCCTCTCGGGGATCTACTTCCCGATCGAGATGATGCCGTCCGTCCTGCGGGCCGTGAGCCGCGCCCTGCCGCTCACCTACATGGCCGAGGGGATGCGCTACACCACCGGAGTCGCGGAGATCAGCGGCCTGCGCTTCTGGGTCGTGACGGCCGTCTTCTTCGGGATGGCGGCCGTCCTCCTGCCCGTTCTCGCCCGCTACGTCATGGTCCCGGAACGGCGCTAGGCCCTCTCGTCCGCGCCCGGCCGTGGCCGGGGAGAAGAGAGCGCCCTATAATCCCAAATGAGAAGGAGGTCACGACGGATGAGACTTCACAACACCCTCACCCACCGCGAAGAGAAGTTCTTCCCAAAGGACGGTAAGACCGTGAGGATGTACGTCTGTGGCCCCACCGTCTACGACCACCTTCACATCGGGAACCTCCGGCCCATCATCGTCTTCGGCGCGCTGCGCAAGTACCTGGAGCGCTTCAAGGGCTGGACGGTCCTCTACGTCGAGAATGTCACCGACGTCGACGACAAGCTGATCGAGCGGTCGAAGAAGACGGGCGACTCGGTCGAGGCGCTCGCGGCCCGCTACACCGAGGCCTACTTCGACCTTCTGCGGACCCTCGGAACCGAAAGGCCGACCGCGAGCCCTCGCGCAACCGAGCACATTCCCCAGATGGTCGCGCTCGTCCAGACCCTCGTTGACAAGGGCTACGCGTACGAGAAGAACGGCGACGTCTACTACCGCGTCGCCGCGTTCGCCGACTACGGGAAGCTCTCCGGCCGGCGAACGGAGGACCAGGAGGTCGGCGCGCGCGTCGCTCTCTCGGAGGAGAAGGAAAACCCGCTCGACTTCACACTCTGGAAGCGGGCGAAGCCGGGCGAGCCCAAGTGGCCCTCTCCCTGGGGCGCGGGGAGACCGGGCTGGCACACCGAGTGCGTCGTCCTCTCGCGCCAGTACCTCGGCGAGCCCCTCGACATCCACGCCGGCGGAAGCGACCTCATCTTCCCGCACCACGAAAACGAGATCGCCCAGGCCGAGGCCGCAACCGGGAAGCCCTTCTTCCGGTTCTTCCTCCACAACGGCATGCTCAACTTCCACGGCGAGAAGATGTCGAAGTCTCTGGGGAACTTCGCGTACGCCCACGAGGTCCTCGAGAAGTTCGACGCGGAGACCGTTCGTTACTTCTACCTTTCCCGCCACTATCGAAAGCCCCTCGACTTCTCCGACGAGGGTCTGGAAGAGGCGAAGAAGGCCCTCGCCCGCGTCGAGACCGTGATCGACGAGATCGAGGCCGAGCCCGCACCGGAAACTGGGGAAGAGGCTGGCCCGGCCGGTCAGGCCTTCCTCGAACTGCTTCCCGGCTTCCGCGCGCGCTACCTCGCGGAGATGGACAGCGACCTGAACACCGTCGGCGGCCTCGCCGCGATTCAGGAGCTCGTCGCGGAGACGAACCGCTTCCGCTCGACGGCGCGAGGGAGCGACCGCCAGGTCCTGCGCGAGGCGGTCGCGCTCGTTCGCGAGCTTGGCTGGCCGCTCGGCCTCTTCCAGGAGAAAGGGCGCGTCCAGAAAGGCCTCGAGGACGAGCTCATCCGGCTCCTCATCGACCTCCGCGCCGAGCTCCGGAAGAAGAAGGAATTTGCCCTCGCCGATCGCATCCGCGATCGCCTCACCGAGCTCGGCGTTGAGCTCAAGGACACGGCCCAGGGGACGATCTGGACCTAGCGCCTCTGGTCTTGATTTCCGCAAGCTACGTGCCACGTGCCTCTCACCCTGAACTCCGAACCCCGAACCCCGAACCCCGAACCACGGACGCCTTTCCCACATGCCACAGGGCACGGGCACTCTTCCCTCGAACCCCGAACTCCGAACCCCGAAACCCGTGTTCTACAAGCCACGTGCCACAAGCTACGAGCCACTCACCACGAACCGCGAACCTCGAACTCGAATCCCATCACCTTGCTTCGACCCACGCGCCGAAAGGGCCCCTCGGATCTCCGTCAACTCCGCACGGGACGCCTGTCCACGGCTGGTGCCTCGAGGCCGTACTAGAATGAGGTCCCGATCAGGGTTTTCGGGTAGAGGAGGGGAAAGCCGTCGTGGATGCCGCCGGGCGATCCGCGAGCGGATCGGCCCCGCCCGCGGCCTGATGGCGATCGTCAAGGCGGACGGCTACGGTCACGGCGCGGTCCCCGTCGCGCGTGAGGCGCTCGCCTCGGGGGCCGACTGGCTTGGCGTCACCTTCCCCGAGCAGGGCCTCGCCCTCCGCGAGGCGGGGATCAAGGCCCCGACCCTCGTCCTCGGCCTCATCCGGCCGGAAGAGGCGCGAACGGTCGTCGAGGCGGGCCTCGACCAGACCGTTGCCTCGGCCGACGTCCTCCAAGCGCTCGATCGCGCCGCGGCTCGCGCGGGCAGGAAGGTCGCGGTTCACCTCAAGGTCGACACCGGCATGGGGCGGATCGGGGTCGCCCCCGACGAAGCGGTCCCACTCGCGCGGCAGATCGCCCGGTTCCGGGGCCTCGAGCTCTTCGGGATCTCGAGCCACCTCGCGACCGCGGACAGCGCGGACAAGTCCTTTGCCCGCGAGCAGATCGCGACCTTCGAGCGGGTGCTCTCCGATCTCAAGCGGGCGGGAATCGAGGTCCCGCTCCGCCACCTCGCGAACAGCGCCGCCATTCTCGACCTCCCCGAGGCCTGGTACGACCTCGTCCGGCCCGGGATCGCGATCTACGGCCTCTACCCCTCGCCCGAAGTCAGCCGGTCGATTGCCCTTCGGCCCGCGATGACCCTCGTGACCCGCGTCGCCGCGGTGAGGACCGTCCCTCTTGGGACCTCGATCGGCTACGGCCGCACGTTCACCACGAGGAACGCGG
>JAPLGE010000057.1 GCA_026390315.1 Candidatus Bipolaricaulota bacterium | reverse complement strand
ACGCTCTCGATGATGATGCTTCCCGCGACGAGCTGTGCCACGAGAAGCCCCAGGACCGTGACCAAGGCGATGAGCGCGTTCTTGAGCGCGTGCTTGTACAGGACGACGAAACCCGAGAGTCCCTTGGCGCGGGCTACCGCGACGTACGGCTCCTCCAGGACCTCGAGCAAGGAGGCCCGCGTCATCCGGCCGACCAACCGGGGAATCCTCCGGCCGGGAACCAGTGGAGCAGGATGGAGAAGACGAGGACGAGCAGGATCCCGACCCAAAACTCCGGCACGATCATCCCGGCCTGGACGAGGAGGCGTCCGACGAGGTCTCCGGCCCGGCCGTGATGCGTCGCTGCGAACGCGCCGAGCGGGATTCCCACGATCAGGGCAAGCAGAGTGGCGAACGCGGTCAGGGCGCAAGTGAGGCCGAGGCGGGCCCCGATGAGCGACGAGACAGGCCTCTCCTGGTAGAGGGAACGCCCCAGGTCCCCCCGCACGGCGCGAGCCAGCCAGGCGAGATAGCGACTCACGGCCGGGCGATCGAGGCCGAGGCGCACCCGCGTTGCCTGGTACGCCGCGGGGTCCGCGTCCGCCCCAAGCACCATCTGGGCGGGGTCGCCTGGGATCACCGTGAGGACCGCAAACACCGCGATGGAGATGAGAAAGAGCGTCACCAGAAGCCCGACGACTCGTCTCCCCAGGTACGCTGTCACCCCGCTTCCCTCCGCGCTCCCGGCCGCACGCTGAGTATACCTCGGCGTCCCGCCCGGACGCGGAAAGGCGTCCGCACCGCTCCCGCTTTGCCTCCCAAGAGAGGGGGAGCGCCGGCGGCGCTCCCCGTCCTGAGCATGAAGGATGGATGTCTTCCGCGTTCTCTCCTAGCCCGCCAGGGCCGCCTGCGCGGCGGCCAGGCGCGCGATCGGCACGCGATAGGGGCTACAGCTCACATAGTGGAGCCCGGCGCGATGACAGAAGGCGACCGAAGCGGGATCTCCGCCGTGCTCCCCGCAGATCCCAAGCTTCAAGGTCGGCCGTGCCGCTCGGCCCTTCTCGATCGCCATCCTGACGAGCTGCCCGATCCCCTCTTGATCGAGAGTCTGGAACGGGTCAGCGGGGAGGATCTTCTTGGCGACGTAGTCCGGCACGAACCCCCCGATGTCGTCCCGCGAGAAGCCGAAGCCCATCTGGGTCAGGTCGTTCGTGCCGAACGAGAAGAACTCCACCGACTGCGCGATCTGGTCCGCGGTCAGGCAGGCGCGCGGGATCTCGATCATCGTCCCGTACAGGAAGGGGATCTTCTCGACGCCCGTCCGCGCGCGGACTTCGGCGTAGACCCGGTCGACGAGCGCCCTCTGATGGTCGAGCTCTGCCTTGATGCCGACGACGGGGATCATGATCTCGGGGAGCGCCTTCTTCCCTTCCCGTGTGAGCTCCACGGCCGCCTCGAGAATCGCCCGGACCTGCATCTCCGAGACCTCGGGGTAGGTGATCCCGAGTCGCACGCCGCGGTGACCCATCATCGGGTTCGTCTCGTGCAGCGCCTCGGCGCGCTTCTCGAACTCGGTCGCGGAGATGCCGAGCGACGCGGCGAGCTTCGCGCGCTCGTCGGCTCCGTTCGGCACGAACTCGTGGAGCGGCGGGTCCAGGAGTCGGAAGGTCACGGGCAGGCCATCCATCACTGCCATCGTGTCCTTCACGTCCTTCTTCACGAAGGGGAAGAGCTCGTCCAGCGCCGCCCGCCGCTCGGCCTCTGTCTTCGAGATGATCATCTTGCGCAGCGCGAAGAGCGGCTTCTCGGAGTGCTTGCCGTAGAACATGTGCTCCGTGCGGAAGAGGCCGATTCCCTCCGCGCCGAAGCGGCGTCCCTGCGCCGCGTCCTCGGGCGTGTCGGCGTTCGTCCGCACGCCGAGCCTCCGGAACGTGTCGGCGATCGCCATGAACTGGACGAAGCGCGGGTTCTCCGTCGAGCTGACCATCGGCAACCGGCCTGCGTAGACGTAGCCCTTGGTGCCGTTGAGCGTGAGGAAGTCCCCCTCGGCAAACGTCTGATCGCCGACCTTGAGGGTCTTCGCGTGGGCGTCGACGTGGAGCGCCGAGCACCCGACGATGCAGCACTTGCCCCAGCCGCGGGCGACGAGAGCCGCGTGCGAGGTCATCCCGCCGCGAGCGGTGAGGATCCCGTCGGCCGCGCGCATCCCCTCGACGTCCTCGGGGTTCGTCTCCTCGCGGACAAGCAGGACGTGCTTGCCTTGCTTGGCCCACTCGACCGCGTCGTGTGCGGTGAACACGATCTGCCCCGCCGCCCCGCCCGGTCCGGCCGGGAGGCCGCCGGCGAGCCGCTTGACGCCTGCCTCGGCCTTGGGGTCGACGATCGGGTGGAGGAGCTCGTCGAGCTGCGCCGGCGAGAGCCGCAAGACGGCTCGCTTCTCGTCGATCAACCCCTCGCCCAGCATGTCCATGGCGATGTTCAGCGCCGCCGTCCCCGTACGCTTGCCGACGCGGCACTGGAGCATCCACAGGCGGCCTTCCTGGATGGTGAACTCGATGTCCAGCATGTCGGTGAAGTGCTTCTCGAGTCTCGTGCGGATCTGGTCGAGCTCGCGATAGGTCGCCGGCATCGCCGATTCGAGCGACGGGAGCATGCGGTTGTGCTCGCTCTTCGTCGCCTCGTTGAGCGGGTTCGGCGTCCGGATACCAGCGACCACGTCCTCCCCCTGGGCGTTCGGGAGCCACTCCCCGTAGAACTTGGCCTCACCCGTCGCCGGGTTACGCGTGAACGCCACGCCGGTCGCGGACGCATCTCCCATGTTGCCGAAGACCATCGCCTGGACGCTGACGGCGGTCCCCCATTCGTCGGGGATTCCCTCGATCCGCCGGTAGGAGACCGCGCGCTTGCCGTTCCACGAGGCGAACACCGCACCGATCCCGCCCCACAGCTGTTCGCGGGGGTCGTCGGGGAACTCCTTCCCGAGGACCTCCTTCACGCGAGCCTTGAAGCGGGTCACCAGGTCCTTCAGGTCGGAGGCCTCGAGATCGGCGTCGGTCTTGACCCCCTTCGCCTGTTTCGCCTCGCCGAGCATCCGGTCGAGCTGTTGGCGGATCCCCCGCCCCTCGGCCGGCTCGACGCCTGCCGCCTTCTCCATGACGACGTCGGAGTACATCATGATCAGGCGCCGGTAGGCGTCGTAGACGAAGCGTTCGTTCGCCGTCTTCTTGACGAGGCCCGGGATCGTCGCCGAACAGAGGCCCACGTTGAGAATCGTCTCCATCATCCCCGGCATCGAGCTGCGCGCCCCAGAGCGGATCGAGAGGAGGAGCGGATTCTTGGGATCGCCGAAGCGCATCCCCATCGCCCGTTCGACCTCCCCCAGCGCCGCGTCGACGTCCTCGACCAGCGTGTCGGGGTAGCTCTTCCCGTGCTGGTAGAAGTAGTTGCAGACGTCGGTTGAGATCGTGAACCCAGGCGGAACGGGGATCCCCAGGCGCGCCATCTCCGCCAGGTTCGCGCCCTTTCCCCCGAGGATCTGCTTCATCGACGCGTCTCCCTCGGCCTTGCCTTCGCCAAAGAAGTAGACTCGCTTTGCCTTTGCCACGCTGATGCACCTCCACAATGCCTTGGTCCGTTACGATCCGAACAGGGCGTCGACGAACTCTCTCGCGGAGAACTCGTGCAGGTCCTCCCGCGTCTCCCCCACCCCGATGTAGAGGATCGGAAGCTTGAGCTCCTCCCAGATGGAGAGGACGACGCCCCCTTTGGCCGTGCCGTCGAGTTTCGTCAACACGAGGCCGGTGAGACCGATTGCCTCGTGGAACAGGCTCGCCTGGGAGATCGCGTTCTGCCCCGTCGTCGCGTCGACGACGAGCAGACGCTCGTCCGAGGGGCGGCCCAGACGCTTCTCGACCGTCCGCTCGATCTTCTTCAGCTCCTCCATGAGATTGTGCTTGGTCTGAAGCCTTCCCGCCGTGTCGATGAGCAAGACTCCTCCGCGACGCCTAGCGCGTTCCAGCGCGTCGAACACCACGGCCGACGGGTCGGCTCCCAGCTGATGCTTCACAACGTCCGCCCCCACCCGCTCCGCCCAGACGGTGAGCTGTTCGATGGCCGCCGCGCGGAACGTGTCCGCCGCGGCGAGGGTCACGACAAGCGAGGGGTCGCGCTCGCGAAGATGGCTCGCGAGCTTGGCAATGGTGGTCGTCTTTCCCGACCCGTTCACCCCCGCGACGAGGGCGACCGTCGGCTCGCCGTCCTGGCGGAGCCCAAACACCCTCTCGCATCCGGCCAGCCGCTCCGCCACCAACGCCTTGAGAGTGGCGAGAGCCGCGGCGGCGCTCCCACCGTCGCGCCGCAGTCGCGCGCCCAGCTCCCCGACGATCGCCGCCGCGAGGCGCGCTCCCACGTCGCCGGAGATGAGAATCTCCTCGATCTCTTCGAGCTGCGTGGCCCCGAGGCTCGGCCCGCGCCCGACCACGCGGGCGATCGCGTCCGTCAGCCCGGCGCGGGTCCGGGCAAGGCCTTGCTTCAGCCGGTCGATCCAGGCCGTCACATCGCCTCCGGAGCGGTGACGCCGAGGATCTCCAGGCCCTGGCGAAAGACTGACTGCACGCCGCGCAAGAGGGCGAGGCGCGCCGTCATCAATGGCAGCGGCTCGCCCAACACACGGTGGTCGACGTAGTAGGCGTGGAAAGTCCGCGCAAGCCCCAGGGTGTACTCCGCAACCAGGTGCGGGGCGAATCCCAGCGCCGCCTCCTCGACGACCTCGCCGAAGCGGTCGACCTCCTTGATCAGCTCGAGCTCCTCGCGAGCCGCAAGGGGGGAGAGGTCGACCGTTTCCCAGTCGGTCTCCTCGGCCTGTGCCTTGCGGAAGATGGAGACGATACGCGTGTGCGCGTACTGCACGTAGTAGACCGGGTTATCCATGGACTCGGCGCACGCGAGGTCCATGTCGAACTCCAGGTGGCTCTCGGGCTTGCGCGCGACGAGGAAGTAGCGCACGACGTCACGCCCCACCTCGTCCAAGAGGTCGTGCAGCAGGATGAAGCGCCCGGCGCGCGTGGACATGCGCGCCGCCTCGCCTCCCTCCTTGATGCTGACGAACTGGTGCAATCCGTAGGTCAGGAACTCCTCGGGAAAGCTTAGGATCCGCATCGCCGCCTTCATGGAGGACTGCTCGGTCTGGTGGTCGGCCCCCTGAATGTCGATCACGCGGTCGAAGCCGCGCCGGCGCTTGTTGATGTGATAGGCGATGTCGACGAGCAGGTACGTGGGCCGGCCGTCGCTCCGCACGAGGACCGAATCCTTCACGCCTCCGTGCTTCTCGGCCGCGAGCCAGACCGCGCCCTCGCGTTCATAGACCCCGCCCGCGGACCGCAGGGCCTCCAAGGCCTGTGCCACCTCACCGGATCGGTGGAGGTCTGCCTCGCTGAACCATCGGTCGAAACGGACGCCCAACGCGGCGAGATCGTCCTTGATCGTCGCGCTGATCCGCGAGACCGCCTCTTCCTTGAGGTGCTTCGCCGTCCTCGCGTCGAACGTGGCAAACTGCGCTCCGAAACGGTCCTTCAGGTCACGCCCCATTCCGACGAGGTAGTCTCCGTGGTAGCCCCCCTCGGGGATCTCGGACGCTTCGCCCAGCGCCTCTTTGTACCTGGCCCACAGCGATTGCGCCAAGAGGTCGACCTGGCGCCCTTCGTCGTTGAAGTAGTACTCGCGGGCCACCTCGTATCCGAGAGCGGCGTACAGAGACGCAAGGACGTCCCCGAGGACCGCCTGTCGGCCGTGCCCGACCGTGAGGGGCCCGGTGGGGTTCGAGCTTACGAACTCGATCTGGAGCCTCCCCTGCTCGGCCCGTGCGGGAAGGAGTGGCCGACCGCCGCCCTGAAGAAGCTCCTTCAGAGCGCCGTGCAGCACCTCCGGCTTCAGGAAGACGTTGACGAAGCCCGGCCCCGCCACCTCCGCCCGGCTGAGCCCTCCCCGGTCGAGCGAGGCAGAGAGGCGAGCGGCCAGCTCGCGAGGAGGGACCCCCGCGACCTTCGCGCCGACGAGCGCGAGGTTCGAGGAAAAGTCGCCGAACTCCGGCCGATCGGAGGGGGAGACCTCCACGGCGACCGGCGGAAGCCCCAGCCCTTCCCACGCCGAGGCAAGCCATTCCCTAACGGATGATTTCAGCATGATGTCGATTCGAATGCGGACGACGGACCGGCGCTACTTCTCGATGATGAACCGAATCCCCGTCTTGTCTTCCCCCGCGATCTTCAGCTCCATGAACCCGGGAATAACTTTGATCGGCGCGTCGGCTCCCTTCTCCACCAGCCGGCGGGCGATGGCGATCGCCTTCACGCATTGGTTGACCGCGCCCGCGCCGATCGCGTGGACTTCCACCACTCCTCTTTCTTCCAGGGCACCGGCGATCGCCCCCGCGACCGAGTTCGGGTTCGAGCGGGACGCGACCTTGAGCACTTCCATGGCTCTTCCTCCCTCGTATGTGCCCTTTCCGTTTCCCTCCCAGCCGCCGTGACTGCGCGAAGATCGCCGTAAGTATAGCCGTTTGGGGCCTACCTGTCAAAAGCGCACGTCTGGAAGCGCTCTCCCCGTCCCCCATCTTCCACCGTCCCATCGCCCGAGCGGGTCGGGCTCGGCCCCTCGCGAGGGCAGCCCCCGTTCCCCCTTGGATGATGGCAGATTCCTCGCTCCGCAGTAAGATAACCCGCTGACATGAGCGTCACGGAGTCTCTCAAGAAGGCGTTTCGCAACCCGATCCTCGCGCCCCTCGGCGGGCTCCTCCTCACGGGAGTCGCTGTGGGGGGCATCCTCCTCGTCTTTCAGCTCGTCGTCGTGCCGCTCTGGCGGCCCCAAGAACGCGGCGGCGCCGGCTATCGAGGCGAGACGTTCACTCTCTGGTATCGAGACGACTCCCCCGCCCGGGGAGGGCACGCCGAGCTTGCCCGCACTCTCGACCGGGAGCTCGAGGATCTGACCGGCTTCCTCAGGGTGGACCCGAGCTTGATCCCCGGAGAGATTGACGTTTTCGTCCACGACAGCGTGCAAGCCATGAGGGCGTCCATCTTCAGTCGGAAGGGCGGGGGAGCGATCCCCACCTACCGTCCGGCCCTGGACCTGCTGGCCTCCGAGGCGCCGCGTCCGCGGCTTGCCGAGCTCGTCCTCGCCTTCGGCTGGGGAAGGTCCACATCGCAGATCCTTCAGATCGGAACGGCCCTCTACGCCGCCGCGCCCGACCGGAACTACCACGCCTTCGTCGCCGCGCTTCCCGATCGCCTGTTCCTCTCCCCCTTTCAGCTCATCCGCCTCGAGGAGGCGAATCGCCTCCCGGTCAGCCTCTACCAGCGCGTCGACGCGCCCTACGCTCCGGCCGCCGTCGGCGACCTCGCAGACCTCAAGGCGCTCCTCCGGCTTTCGGCGGACAAGGCCGATCCCGCCGACCTTTCCACGTGGGAGGTCGCCTCGCTCGTCCAGTTCATCGTCGAGGAGTTCGGAGGGATGGCGAGCCTGCGGAGTCTGTGGGGAGAGGGACCGACCGAGAAGGCCCTCCGCACGCTCGTCCCCGGCGGACTGGCCGCGTTCGCCGCCCAATGGAAGGAGGCAGCGAGCCGCCGCGGAGGCACATCTCCAGAGCTGCCCTACCTCCAGGCCGTCTACCTCTTGGCGAGCGGCGACCCGGACGCGGCGTTCGCCGAGACGCAACGCTGGTCGCTCTCCGGGCTCTCCGCAGAGCGCCTTCTCTTCGCCGGACGGTGCGCCTGCGTCGTGGGGGCGTTCGCCGACGCCGCTCGCGCCGCCGAGCGCCTCGCGGTGGGAGAATCCCGCAGCGAACTGGAGGGCCTGATCGGCCTCTACCAGGGATGGGGCGTCGCAGAGCGAGATCGGATCCGAGTCCTCTCCTCCGATCCCTCCGCGGCGGCCCTCGAGACGCTCGCCCTCTCGGTCGAACAAGCCTGCGAGTCCGTCTCGAGGAGCCTCGGCCTCTCTCCCGCGCAGCTCCCTCCCCGCCTGACGGTCTTCGTCTACCCCGACCAGGCGTCGCGTGATCAGGGAGCCACGCTCGCGCCGCTCGGGGAGACGCGCAACGCCGTCCTTCACCTCGCCGCGACCGAGGATGTCGCCTTCCGCGTCGCCCAGGTCCTCCCCACCTACGCCTGGGTGAGCGACTCGTACTCGAGGCTCCTGCGGGAAGGCCTGGCCGCCGCGCTCACCCGCGACGAGGGCGCCCTGATCGAGGAGGCCTGCCGCCTCAGAAGCTACGGGCGCTGGGTTCCCCTGCGCGCGGTCGACTTTGGCTCGGCCGAACCGGCGGTGGTCTGGGTCGAGGCCGGCCTCCTCCTGCAGTACCTCCTCGCGTCGGGCGGACCGGAGGGAATCCGAGCCGTCTGGGCCGCTACCTCGCCGGAGGATCGCTTCGTCTCCTTCGACCGGGCCTTGGCGGAGACGTACGGAATGCGCCGAGAGGAGTTGGAGACCGCCTTGGTCGGCTCGGTCCTGCGCTGCAATGGTCGTTGACCGTCCCGCAGGTTCCTGGTAGTATGGGATAAGTCTGGTCGGTTAGCGGACTCTCCACTGGATCGAAAGAGCGTCCGAGGCAGAGCCAAGGTTCGCTTGGCTTAGGAGGATACTAAAGGAGGTTACCAATGGGAGTTTCGCGCCTTCGGGCATTGGGTGCGTTCGCCTGCATGCTCGCGCTGTTCGCGTTTACGGCGTTCGCCTATACGGCGGCACAGCTTGAGGCCGTTGCCACCGGCGAACTGATCCCCGAGATCAACGCCGCGGCCGGCATCGCGCTGGCCAAGAGCTACGCGGGGACGAAGACCGAAGACTATCTGAAGGATCTCGCCGCGAACGGCCTGACTATCGGCCTCCGCACGGCGGCGAGCGGGGCCCTGTCCATCATCTGGACGGGAAAGGTCAGCGCCAAGACGATGACTGAGGCCGATCTGACGGCCATCATCAACGACGCGAAGGTCGCTGAGATGGTGCGGGTCGCCGCGATCGATCCGATCCAGGTGCTCCTCATCACCAAGGCAGCGGCGGCTCTGAAAACGATGGCCACGGACACGGCGGCGACCCACGAATCGCGGCTCGCGGCCGCGAAGGCCTATTACGTCAAGTCGCGCACCAACGTGAACATCGTGAGCATCCCCGTCCTGGAGAAGGCGGCCGTGACGAGCGAGAGCGCCGAGCTCGCCTACGCCGCCGGGGAGACCCTGGGCGGCTGGTACCTGTCCTTCGCCCCCAAGACCCAGGCCGAGTACGAGACCCTCGCGATCAGCGGTTCGAGCGAAGGGCTCCGCGTGGCGGGGAAAGTGGCGCTGACGCCGCTCCTCCTCAGCACGTCGGTCACGGATCTTGAGACGAAGCTCCTTGGCGTCCTCAACATCAAGAGCGCCGAGTATCGGCAGGCGTACCAGGACGCGTTGGCCTATCAGTTTGGTCTGTAGCCTGAAACGAAAAGGAGGGAAACCGGTATGAAAAGACTGATCGTGATTTTGGCGGCTTTGACGGCCATTCTGATGATCCCGGTCGCCGTCTCGGCCCAAGGCTATGACAAGCAGCCGGCCGACGCGGTCATCGTCCCCTTGGGAGTCGCAGGGACGGATTACGCGGCGCTCGAGCCGGGCGTCCGCGGCGGGACGGTCTACGTCGGCACCATCTCGAACCCGAAGAAGTGGAATGCGGTCACGGCTCACGAGACGAGCACGACCCAGTACACGAACATCATGCAGCCGGGTCTCGTCAACCTGAACCCGATCACGGCCGGCTACGACCCCGAGCTCGCCAAGAGCTGGGAGGTCTCGGACGAGAACAAGGTCATCACGTTCAAGCTCCGGCAGGGCCTCAAGTGGTCCGACGGCACGCCGTTCACGGCGGATGACGTCGTCTTCTCGTTCATGGACCTCTACCTGAACGAGGACGTCGAGACCGACACCCGCGATGTCCTCCAGCTCCCCGACGGGAACTTCCCGGTCGTGGAGAAGGTCGACGATTACACGGTGAAGGTCGTCTGTTCGGTGGCGTTCCGCCCGATCCTGAACAGCATGACGGCGAACATCCTGCCGAAGCACAAGCTTGAGCAGTTCGTGCACAAGCTTCATCCCGAGGTGGCCGCGGACGCGTTCAACCAGGTCTGGGGCCTCGACACGAATCCCAAGGATCTCGTCGGCATGGGCGCGTTCATGGTCGAGAGCTACACGCCCGACCTGAACGTGGTCATGAAGCGGAACCCCTACTACTATCACTACGACCCGAAGGGCACCCAGCTCCCGTACCTCGACAAGTACGTGGTGCTCACGGTCGCGAGCCAGGACGTCCTGCTCCTGAAGTATCAGAACGGCGAGATCGATTGCTTCGCGCCGCGGCCGCAGGACATCCCGATCCTCAAGCCCGAAGAGAAGCAGAAGAACCTGACGGTCCTCGTGAACAAGGAGATGCCGGGCTTCGGCACGACGTGGGTCGTCCTCAACTGGGACACCCAGGACACCAAGTACCGCGAGCTCTTCCGGAACCTCAAGTTCCGCCAGGCCTTGGCTCACCTCTTTGACAAGGACACGATGATCCGGAACCTCTTCAACGGCCTGGCCGTGCCGCAGTGGAGCCCGGTCAGCTACCTCTCGCCGTACTATGCCGGACGCGAGAAGTACGCGGGCCCCGTGACCGAGAAGAACGCGGTCGTCTTCCCGTATGACCTGGAGAAGGCCGCGGCCCTCCTCGACGAGATCGGGCTCAAGGATACGAACGGCGACGGCTACCGAGACTTCGCCGACGGGACGCCCGTCGAGATCGAGCTCAACACCAACGCCGGGAACACCACCCGCGAGGGCGCGTGCCTGATCATCGCCGACGACGCAAAGAAGGTGAACCTTAAGGTTACTACCGCGTTCATCGACTTCAACGTCCTCGTGAACCGCTTGATGGGCCAGGAGGACTACAAGGCGATCTACCTCGGCCTGACCGGCGGCACCGAGCCGCACAGCGGGGCGAACGTCTACATGTCCACGGGCGGCCTGCACGCCTGGCACTACTCCGCGGCGACGGGCGACATCACCGAAGTTGAGAAGCGCGTCGACGAACTGACCAACCTGGCCGCGGCCGAGTTTGACCTTGACAAGGTGTTCGAGTACTACAAAGAGTACCAGATCATCCTTTCTCAGGACCTCGGCTTCCTCTACACGATCAACCAGGCGTTCGTCTACTCCTACTACAACCGGATCGGGAACGCTCAGGTGGCGAGTCCAAACGCCACGCCGAGCGGGAACAACGGTCTGACGATGGACTTCATCTTCCGGAAGTCGTAGGAGCCAAGACACACAAGTGCCTGGGGCACGGTCCTCGTGACCGTGCCCCAGGATTCACCCCAAAGGAGCGCCCGTGCTGACTTTCATCGTGCGGCGGACCTTGTACATGCTCCCCCTCCTCCTCGTCGTCTCGCTCATCTCGTTCATGCTGATCGAGATCATGCCGGGCGACTACCTGACGAAGATGAAGACGAATCCGTTCGTCACTCAGCAGACGATCGCCGAGATGGCGAAGCGCTACGGCCTGGACCAGCCGCCCCTTGTGCGCTACTGGTACTGGTTCAAGGGGATCCTCACGCGAGGCGACTTCGGAACCTCCTTCGAGACGAGACGCCCGGTCTTCTACACGCTCTTCGAGGGCGGTCGTCTCATGTGGACCTTCATCGTCTCCCTCACGACCATGTTCGTCACCTGGGCGATCGCCATCCCTTTGGGGATCTATTCGGCCACGCACAAGTACAAGCTGAGCGACCACACGCTCACGTTCTTTGGGTTCCTCGGGCTCTCCTTCCCCGCCTTCTTCTTCGCCCTCGTTCTCCTGTGGCTCCTCGTCGGCGTCTTCCACGTGGGCCAGCACGGCCTCGGAATCGGCGGCCTGTTCGACAACCGTTTCATCGACGCCCCGTGGTCGTTCGCCAAGCTCGGCAACTTCCTGTGGCACATCTGGCCGGCCTGGCTCGTGATCGGGACGATCGGCATGGCGGGCCTCTTGCGCTACATGCGCGCGAGCCTCCTCGACACGCTCTCGCTTCAGTACATCCAGACCGCCCGCGCCAAGGGCCTCTCCGAGAGGATCGTCATCTACAAGCACGCGGTGAGAAACGCGATCAACCCTCTGGTGAGCTTACTGGGACTCTCCCTCCCCAACCTGGTCAGCGGGTCGCTGATCGCAGCGACGATCCTTAACCTCCCCACCGTGGAGCGCGCGTTCTTCAGCTCCCTCACGGCCCAGGACGACTACGTGATCATGGGCGCCCTTCTCTTCTTCAGCCTGTTCCTGCTGATCGGGAACCTTGTTGCTGACATCCTCCTCGCTTGGGTCGATCCGCGCATCCGCTACAACTAGAAAGGGAGTGCCGAAGGACCATGGCCAAGGGATTCTGGAATAGGTCTAGGAAGAAGAAAGGCGCAAGGGAAGTCGCACAGCCTGGCTACGTCAGCCGCTCCCAGAGCCAGATGATCTGGCGGGCCTTCCGAAGGCATCGGCTGGGAAACATCGGCATGGTGATCATCGCGATCTTCGCGCTCCTCGCGATCTTCGCCGACTTCTTCGCTCCGTACCCGTACGCCCAGCAGTTCCGGCAGTACCCGTTCGCCCCGCCGTCGTCGCTCCACTTCCGGAGCGAGGAGGGGACGACGGTGCGCCCTTTCATCTACGCCACCCAGCGAACGGTGGATCCGGAGACCTACGCGCCGAAGTTCACCGAGAATAGATCCGTGAAGTACTACATCCGCTTCTTCGTCCGGGGGGCCGACTACAAGGTCTTGGGGCTCTTCAAGTCGAACATCCACCTCCTCGGCGCGCAGGCGACAGACGGGACTCAGGCTCCGCTCTTCCTCTTCGGAAGCGACACGTTCGGCCGCGACGTCTTCTCGCGGACGATCCACGGGAGCCGAGTCTCTCTCGCCGTCGGGCCTCTCGTCGTCCTGATCGCCTTCCCGATCGCCATCTTCCTCGGCGGGGTCTCCGGCTACTACGGCGGCGGGGTGGACATGATCCTGCAGCGCATCGGAGAGGTCTTCATGGCCATCCCCGGCTTCCCCATCCTCCTCGCGGCGGGCGCGGCCCTGGCCGGCCTCGGCCTCTCTCCGGTCGCCGTCTTCCTCGGGATCATCATCGCGCTGGCGCTCATCAGCTGGGCCGGCACGGCTCGCGTCATCCGCGGGCAGATCCTCGCCATTCGCGAGATGGACTTCGTCAACGCGGCTCGAGCGGCCGGCGCGAGCGACGTTCGCGTGATCCTGCGCCACATCATTCCGAACGTCACGAGCTTCCTCGTCGTCTCGGCGACCCTGACGATCCCCGGCATGATGCTCACCGAGGCGGGCCTAAGCTTCCTTGGGTACGGGATCCGAGAGCCCATGACGAGTTGGGGGCAGCTCCTGAACGGCGCGTCCAACATCGCCGGAATCGAGACGCACCCCTGGCAGCTCATTCCGGGCGGGTTCATCGTCATCTCGGTGCTGGCGTTCAACTTCATGGGAGACGCCCTGCGCGACGCGGTAGACCCGTTCAGCATCACCTAGATTCGACTGTCGCGGCCTTTCCTGCGACGTGACGGACCTTGGGTCGGGGTTCCCGTGCCCTTGGCCCGGCCTTTTCGGCCCGCGGTAGTCTCGACGCCAAGACCGTCGGCAAAACGGCGCGAACTTGAATCCTGTCCGTCGTTTCGGTAATCTTGCCCTCTAGTCCACGAGAGAAGGACGATCGACCATGGAGAGAATCGAGCGGACGTTCATCGAAGACGAGATGGAGCAGTCCTACATCAACTACGCGATGAGCGTCATCCGCGGCCGAGCGATCCCCGACGTGCGTGACGGCCTGAAGCCCGTTCAGCGTAGGATCCTCTACGGAACGAGCGAGCTCGGTCTCACCGCGGGCAAGCCGCACAAAAAGGCGGCGCGCATCGTGGGCGAGGTCATGGGAAAGTTCCACCCGCACGGGGACATCGCCATCTACGACACCATGGTCAACATGGCGCAGCCGTTCTCCTATCGCTACCCCCTGATCGACGGCCAGGGGAATTTCGGCTCGATCGACGGCGACGCCCCGGCGGCGAATCGCTACACCGAGGCGCGCCTCACGCCGATTGCCGGCGAGTTCCTCGAGGAGCTGGGCGAGAAAACGGTCGACTGGATGCCGAACTTCGACGACTCCCTGCAGGAGCCGGTCGTCCTGCCGGCGAAGGTCCCGAGCCTTCTGATGAACGGAGCCTGGGGAATCTCCGTTGGGATGACGACGCAGATCCCGCCCCACAACCTGGGAGAGCTCGTCGAGGGGACCGTCTTCCTCATGGACCACCCCGAGGCGACGGTGAAGGACCTCCTCGCCCGCATCCCCGGCCCGGACTTCCCCACCGGCGGGATCATCATGGGACGGGAAGGCATCGAAGAGATGTACCGAACGGGTCAGGGCAAGATCACGCTGCGAGGGAAGGCGACGATCGAGGATCAGACGATCCTGATCAGCGAAATCCCGTACCAGGTCCGCAAGTCGGCGATCGTTGAGGCGATCGCGGAGAAGGCTCGCTCCGGCGAGATCGACGGCATCTCCGACCTGCGCGACGAATCCGACCGGTCGGGCCTGCGCGTCGTGGTGGAGCTCAAACAGACGGCCAACCCCAACGTCGTGCTCAATCAGCTCTTCAAGTTCACTCCTCTGGAGCGAACCTTCGCCGCGTTCTTCCTCGTCATCCTGGATGGAAACCCGCGCACGCTCTCCGTGAAGGAGATCCTAAACTCGTTCATCGACTTCCGCCGCCAGGTCGTCCGCCGCCGAACCGAGCACCGCCTGGACGTCGCCCGGAAGCGGGCCCACGTCCTGGAAGGCTACCGGATCGCCCTCGACCGCATCGAGCGGGTTGTGGAGCTCATCCGCAAGGCAAAGGACACGGCCGGCGCGGCCGCCGGACTGAAGGACGAGCTGGGTCTCTCCGATGAGCAGACGGACGCCATCCTCAAGATGCGCCTGTCCCAGCTCACGACGCTCGAACGGGAGAAGATCGACGCCGAGCACAAGGAGAAGCTCGAGGCGATCGGCGAGTACGAGAAGATCCTCGGCAGCGAGGTCCTCCTCGACGAGACCATCAAGCGCGAGCTGCGCGAGGTCGCCGAGAAGCACGGAGACGAACGGCGAACGCTCATCGCGAACGAGGGCGGGGAGGTCGACTTCGCGAGCCTCATCCCGGACTACGACCTCATGGCCTGCGTGACTCAGAAGGGCTACGCCAACGCCCCGCGGGCGAGCGACTTCAAGAGCCAGGGACGCGGCGGCAAGGGAGTGATCGGCCAGCGCACGAAGGAGGACGACTACATCTGCTGTACGGCGCTCGTGAACGCCCGTGATGAACTCCTCTTGTTCAGCGACCGACGTCAAGTCTACCGCACGCAGGGGTACAAGCTCCCCTCTCTCAAGCGGGACGCGCAGGGGAAGAACCTGCGCAACCTCGTCGCCCTCGGCCAAGAGGAAGTCGTGCGGGCGATCCTGCCCGTCCAAAGCTTCTCCGAGGTCGGGGACCGCGTCTGCCTCATGGCGACGGCGAACGGGATCGTCAACAAGAACCGGCTCGCCGACTACGCGAACGTTCACACCGCGGGGATCATCGCCTTGAACGCCGACGACGATGACCGCCTGGTCGACGTGGCGGCGAGCGCGGGGGACGGCGAGCTGATCCTCTCCACGCGCCAAGGGCAGACCATCCGCTTCCGCGAGGAAGAAGTGCGCCTGACCAAGCGCCCATCCCGTGGAGTGATCGGGATCCGCCTCGAAGAGGCCGACCAAGTGATCGGGATGGCCGCCATGGAGCGCGACCTGACGATGGACAAGAGGCTCCTCATGGTGACCGAGCGCGGCTACGGGAAGAGGACCTCGCTCGTCGACTTCCCCCTCCAGGGCCGCGGCGGCAAGGGCGTTCAGGGAATCAAGCTCGATCGCGAGTCCGGCTCGCTCGTCTCCGTCGGAATCGTCTCCGACCAAGACGAGATCATCATCATCACGGACGAGAAGGTGATCCGCATCTTCGCCGGAGACATCAACACCTACGGTCGCTACGCGCGCGGAGTGCGCCTGATGGAGCTCGAGCCGGACGACCGGATCGTCGCGGTCGTGAGGACCTAGGAGACGCGATGACCCGCCCCATTGCCGAGGCTCTCGCGGAGATCGAGCGAGGGAGGACCGAGATCGTCCCTCGCGAGGAGCTCGCGAGGAAGCTCGAGCGCTTCGAGGCGACGGGAAGGGCGCTGCGCGTCAAGCTCGGGATCGACCCGTCCGCCCCTCACCTGACCCTTGGCAACGCCGTTCCCCTGCGCAAGATGCGCCAATTCCAGGACCTCGGCCACACGGGAGTCCTCGTTGTGGGGGACTTCACGCGTCGGATCGGTGACCCGTCCGGACGCTCCGCGACCCGGCCCATGATCACCGCCGAAGAGATCGAGCGGAACATGGCGACCTACGAAGAGCAGGCGTTCAAGATCCTCGATCCCAAGAGGACCGAGGTGCGGTACAACTCCGAGTGGCTCGGGCGACTCACCTTCGCCGACGTGATCGAATTGGCCTCGAAGTACACGGTGGCACGGATGCTCGAGCGTGACGATTTCGCTAAGCGCTTCGCCGAGGAACGTCCGATCACGGTCCTCGAGTTCCTCTACCCCCTCGCCCAGGCCTACGACTCGGTGGCGATCGAAGCGGACGTCGAGCTCGGCGGGGAGGACCAGCGGTTCAACCTCCTTGCCGGCCGGGAGATCCAACGCGAGTACGGCCAGGACCCGCAGGTGGCCGTTCTCGTCCCCATCCTCGTCGGGACGGACGGCGTGCAGAAGATGAGCAAGTCGTTCAACAACTACATCGCCGTTCAAGAAGAGCCGAAGGAGATGTTTGGGAAGCTCATGTCGATTCCCGATGGTGCGACCGGCCCGTATTTTGACGCCCTCACCCATGTCCCGGACGAACAGCGCGAGTCCTCCCCGCGAGACAGGAAGAGGCAGCTCGCCCGTGAGGTCGTGAAGGAGTTCCATTCCGCGGAGGAAGCCGACGCCGCTCAGGCCGAGTTCGATCGGGTCTTCGTGCAGCACGAACGGCCGAGCGACGTGCCACGCGTGTCGATCGACCGCGCGCTCCTGAAGGAGGGCGGCACGATCTGGGTCGTCGACCTCCTCGAGGCCTCGGGCCTCGTCACGAGCCGCGCTGAGGCGAAGCGCCTGATCGCCCAGGGCGGGGTGAAGATCGGGGGCGAGCGGGTCGCGCGGGAGGACCTCGACGTTCCCTTCGCTCCGCCGCTCCTGATCCAGGTCGGGAAGCGCGCCTTCGCGGAAGCGATCTAGCTACTCGACGATCAGGTTCCTCGAGCGGCGATCCGTGTCGGCGAGGAGGAACTCCCGGCTCGTGGCGAGCGCCGCGACCGGGCAGGCGTCCACGCACTGGCTGCAGAAGGTGCAGCGCGCGACGTGCATGCGGATCTTCTTCTGTTCCGACCTGAATTCGATCACGCGCGCCGGGCAGACTCGGACGCAGAGCTGGCAGCCAATGCACTTGTCTCTATCGTAGACTAGCTTTCCTCTCATCCCGGCCGGGACGGGGACCGGCGGATGGATCGCCCCCTTCCCTCGTCTTGCGCGCTCGAGGAGCCGGATGATGGACCGCGGCATGTGCCTCGTCGGAAACGGGTTCGTCGCCGGCCGATCGAGGAGCTGCCTCACCAGGGTCACGAAGATCAACGTTCCCTCCTAGGCCACGCGATCAAGGATCAGGAGAACCATCCCCACGAGGGAGATCCCCGTGACCGGGATCCAGAAGAGGCGAGCGGCTTGGTCGATCTTCAGGCGCGCGAACCCGACCCGGACCACAATGACGGAGAAGAAGACCACAACGAGCACTTTGATGAGGAAGAAGGCGACGTCGACCAGCCCGGCGAGCGGGCCGGAGAGCCACAAGCGGTCGGCCAGTCCGTAAGGGAAGAAGAGGGCAACGAGGAGCGCCGCCATCGCCACGGTCTTCACCGCGTCGGCGAGGTAGAAGAGGGCGAGGTTCCGACCCGAGTACTCGGCGAGGAGTCCTCCCGCGATCTCGGTCTCCGCCTCCGGGATGTCGAACGGGATCTTGGAGAGCTCGGCCGGCGTGACGACCAGAAGGGCCAGGGCGAGGAGGACGAGCCCCACGGCTCCCAGCGGCCCGACCCAGTCCCAGAGAGGATTGGCGGCGAGCACGGAAAGCGAGAAGACAGACGCCTCAGGCAGGATCGTGGAGAGCCTCCAGGCGATCGAGACGAGGGCGATGACGAGGGGAAACTCGTAGCTCATCAGCATCACCATCTCGCGCTGCGCCCCGACCGAGGCGTACGGAGACGCGGCGGCAAACCCGCCGACCATCATCGCGATCGCCGGGACGGCAAGGAGGTAGATGACGAGGACAAGGTCGCCGTGCCCTCCCAGGAGGGGAGCGAACCCTCCGAGCGGGAGGTAGAAGAGGAGGCTTGAGACCGCGGCCAGAGAGACGACCGGCGCCCCGTTGAACAGCCACGCGATCGCGTGATCGGGGACGACGTTCTCCTTGGCCAGGAGCTTGACGACGTCGAAGAACGGCTGTCGAAGCGGCGGCCCGATCCGCGCCTGCATGCGCGCGGCGAGCTTCCGATCGATCCCCTTATACACGAGGCCGAGGAGGGCGCCGCCGATGAGGACCGTCGCTCCTTGCCAAATCGCCGCCCCGATCCCACCCGTCATCCCAGGATCCTCCGTGTCTTCTCCCGCGAGAGCCGAATCAGCTCTTCCTTCATCCGGATCGACGCCCTCCCGGATCGATCGGCGACGTGCACGCGGTCCATACAGCACATGCACGGGTCGATCGAGGCAGCGATGATCGGGATGTCCGCCACCTCCGCCCCCATGAACTTGGGGACCCACGCCATGAGGTTTGAGTAGGTGGGGGCCTTCACCTTCCACACGATCGGCTCCTCGATGCCCGCCTCGAGCCGAACGTAGTGGAAGACCTCCCCGCGCGGGGCCTCGTGGCGGCCGATCCCCTCTCCCTCCGCCTTCTTCAAGAAGGAGAGGAGCGCCGCCACCTTGGGGATCGAGACGAGTTCCCCCTCCGGCATCTCGCAAAGCGCACGCTCGACTATCTCGATCGATTGCGCGACCTCGAGGAGGCGGACGATGATCGTGTCGAACACGTCGCCCACGGGCTCCTGCTCGAAGTCTCTTGGAGTGATGGCTCGAACCTCCAGGTCCGCGTAGGCGAAATAGGGCATGTCCTGGCGGACGTCCTTCTCGACGCCCGCAGCGCGCGCCGTCGGCCCGACCGCGCAGAGCCGGAGCGCGTCGCCGCGCGAGAGGGCTCCGACGTGTCGCGTCCGCATCTCGACCGACTTATCCTCCAGAAAGGCGTCCATCAGCCCCTGAAGAAGGTCCCGGTAATAGCGGAGGACCGCGTGTGCGAGGTCGCCCTTCGCCGCGGGGATGTCGCGCCGCACGCCGCCGAAGATCGGGATCGCGTAGTCGACCCGGTTCCCCGTGAGGTCCTCCAGGAGGTCCATCACCTTCTCCCGCACCTTCCAGGTGAGGTGGAGGAGGGTGTCGAACCCGAGCTCGTGCGCGGCCACTCCCGCCCACAGGAGGTGCGACTGGATCCGCTCCAGCTCGCCGATGATCGTGCGGATGTACTGGGCGCGCGGTGGGACCTCGATCCCGGCCGCGTTCTCGACGGCCTGCGTCAAGGCGAGGGGATGGGATATAGAGCAGATCCCGCAGATCCGCTCGGAGAGGTAGAGGACCTGGATGAGGTTCCGCTTCATCCCCATGAACTCGATTCCGCGGTGGGCGTAGCCGGGCCGGATGTCCACACCGACGATCCTCTCGCCGTCGAGCTCAAAGGAGAACTCGATCGGCTCCTTCAGGGCGGGGTGGACCGGTCCGATCGGGATCGTGTAGGTCTTCCCCTGCCTCGGCGTCGTGATCTTCTGCGACTCGTTATTCATGCGGCGTCTCCCAGTCAACGAGGTGACGGGTCTCCCGCCCGATCGCGGCCGCCTCGTCCTTCCGCCAGGGGTGGAACGTCGCCTCCTGGGGAAGGAACAGGTGCCGCGGATCGGGGATCCCCTCGACGACGACCCCGAAGAACTCCTGCTTCTCCCGCTCCGAGGTCAGGGCGCCGGGGATGAGGTCGGTGAGGGTGGGAAGCCGCAGGTCGCCCTTCGGGACCACGACACGGATCGTGAGGACGACCTCGCCAAAGCGCTCTCCGAACCCAACCGCGAAGTGGTAGTTGAACGCGATCGCCTCTCCGAGGTCGTCCCCCGAGATGACCGAGAGATGCAAATGGGAGAACGACGTGAGGTGCGCGACCGCGTCGTGGAGCGTCTCCCGACCCATCTCGATCCAGACGTTGTGCACCGCATGGCGCTCGCGTCCGACCGAGTGGGTGACGGTCCGCGTCGAGAGGATCTTCTCCCCGAACGCCTCGCGGAACGTGGAGAGGAGCGCCTCGGGGGTCATGCGCTCACCTCGCTTCGCTCGAGCTTCTCGAGCTCGACGGCCGCCTTGACGACCCCGTCGAGGATCGCCTCAGGCCGACAGGGACAGCCCGGCACGTAGACGGCAACCGGCACCACGGCGTCCACCGGCCCCCTCACGTTGTACGAGTCGTAGAAGACGCCTCCCGTCGAGCCACAGCCCCCGACCACGACCACCGCCTTGGGATCCGGGGTCTGGTCGTAGATCCGGATGAGACGCTCGCGCATCGGCCGCGTCACCGGCCCCGTGACCAAAAGGACGTCCGCGTGGCGCGGGGTCCCCGTGAGCATGATCCCGAATCGCTCCGCGTCGTAGCGCGGCGTCAGCGCGGCCACGATCTCGATGTCGCAGCCGTTGCAGGAGCCGGTGGCGACGTGGTAGACCCACAAGGCTCGCTTGAACGACCGAGGCAGTCGTCTCACGCGCTCACCGTCCCACCGCGAGCAGGACGAAGACGATCCCGAGCGTCACGATGATCCACGCGAAGTAGTCGGAGAGGATCCCCGTGTGCAGGGCACGGGCGCGGCGGTAGTAGCCAGAGAGCGCCTCCACCATTCCCCAGTACAGGGCGTCTCCGCGCACGTGGAGGTCTTCCGGCTCCGGCTCTTCGTTTCCGGAAAGGTAGACCTTCGTCTGGCCCGTCTTCTTCTTGTAGTCCTTCCGCCCCAGAGCGCGGATCGCAAGCGCCACCGCGACGATCCCAAGGAAGAGCGCCGTCCACACGAGCGGATTCCAGGCTCCGAATCCAGAGTTGATCCCGTTCACCCTAGCCTCCCAGCACGGCCCGGACGTAGGCGTCTCTCCCCAGCCACAGCGCCTTCGCCGCCGGGGTCACCAGCTTGTCGACGAAGAAACCCGGGAAGAGGCCAAAGACGACGACCACGACCGCCAGCATGAGCATGGACACGAGCATGCCGCGAGAAGCCTCGCGCACGTTCTCGAGGAGGCGGGGCCCGAGGAACGCCGCCTGGAAGACCTTCATGAACACGGCAAGGAGGAGGATGCTCGACAGGATAGCGATGGCGGCCAAGATCGGGCTCGCCGCGAACGACGACTCGTAGATGAGGAGCTTCGAGGAAAACCCATTGAACGGCGGGACCCCGGCCAGGGCGAGCGCCCCGATCGCGAAGAGGGCGGCCGTCCACTTCATATCGTGCCCGAGCCCGCCCATCCGATTCAGGTCGCGCGTCCCGGACGCCCGGTGGACCGCCCCAGCCGCCAGGAACAGGAGCCCGATGCAGGCGGCGTCGTTCACCATGTGGAAGATCCCGCCCTGCATCGCCACGAACCCGTACGCCGGGCGACTCCCGCTCGTGGTGAAGCCGACCCCCACCCCCAGGAGCATGTACCCGATCTGGGAGACCGCTCCGTAGGCGATCAGGCGCTTGATGTCCTTCTGGAGGAGAGCCATCGTCACCCCCACGAAGAGGGTGAGCACGGAAAGAGCGATCAGGAACCACCCCAACGCGGCCACGCTGACCGCCGCGCCGAAGAGCGTGAACAAGACGCGAAAGAGGCCGTACAGGCTCGCCTGGCTGCTCGCCACGAGGACCGCGGAGATGGGAGCCGGTGCCTCCCCGTACGCGTCCAGGGCCCACATGTGCATCGGCGCGACCCCCGCCTTCGTCCCCAGGGCGACGACCAGAAGGCCGAGCGCCACCAGGTCGAGCATCCCCGCTCCGACGCGGCTCGAGAGGTAGGCGATGTTGAGCCCGCCGTGCTGGCCGTAGAGAAGGCCGAGAGCGATCAGGACGAAGAGGCCGGAGAGGGTGTACAGGGCCATCGTCTTGAACGCCGCCTCTTGCGACCGCCCCCGCCAAGGGCGGAATCCGATCAGGCCGCACGCGGCGATGCCCGCAATCTCAAGGAAGACGAAGAAGTTGAACAGGTCGCCTGTCTCTTCCATCCCGAAGATCGCGGCGAGAAGGAGGAAGAGGAGCGGGTAGTACATCTCTCCCCCAGAATGCTCCTTGAAGTAGGAGAAGCTATACAAGGTCGCGGCGACCGCCACGAGCGCCGTGATGAGGATCATGAACGCGCTCATTCCGTCCACCTCGAACAGGATCCGGATCGGGACGTGCATGCCTGAGGGAAGGGTCAGGTTGAGCGGGTTTGCGCCGAACACGTACACGGACGGGGCCCCGCTCCCCGCGAGGACGTTCGCCGCGACGAGGCCGGCGAGCGACGCGGTCAACAGGGTGAAGACGCCGACAACGGCGTTTCTCACGGTCGAACCGAGCTTCGCGACCAAAGGCACCACGAAGGCCGCCAACAGCGGGGTCGCGACGAGAAGGACCGGAGCGTGCACGGAGAGGGCGTTCATCCTTTGAGTTCCTTCACCTCGCGGACGTCGAGCGTCCCGTAGTGCCGGTGGATGACGACGGCGAACGAGAGCAGGAGCGCCGTCGTCGCGAGGCCGATGACGATGCTTGTCAGGGTGAGGGCCTGGGGCGTGGGAAGAACCATCCGGTCGGCGAGCGCCGGGGGCGCGTACGTGTAGATCGGGGCAATCCCGGCCGTGCGGTATCCGAGAGCGACGAGGAACAAGTTCACGCCGGTCTCGATGAGCGACGCCCCGATCACGAGCTTGATCAGGTTCCGCTTGAACAGGAGCGTGTACAGCCCGAGAATCACGAGCAGCATCGCGACGACGAACGGGAAGTTGCCCATCGTCAGTCCTTCCCCTCCTTTCCCGCGCCGATGAGCAGGACGAGGACGATCGTCATGAGGCCGGTCATCACCTTGAGGCCCACCGCCCAGTTCATGAATGGAAGCGTCCCGGCGCTGTTCAGGATCCCGGAGTTGGGGCCGAACGGGACGGCGGCGCCGAAGAGTGATCCCGAGTTCGCGAGGACGTTGTAGAAGAAGGAGATCCCAATCCCCAGGAAGCCGAGCGCGAGGAAGGCGAGCGAACCGACCTCTTCGAGGTGGCGCATGAGGCTTGGGTTCAGGTAGCGTTTCGCGGCGGCCGCGCCGAAAGCGACCGGCAGAAGCGCGAACCCTGACGCGACCACGGCCCCTCCCTGGAAGCCTCCGCCGGGAGTCAGATGGCCGTGTAGGATCACGTAGAACCCGAAGACGAGGATCAGGGCGTACGTGATGCGAGCGATCGTCCGGACGATGACCGACATCTCCCCCCTCATCGCTCGTCCTCCCGCGGCCCGCGAAAGACCGCCACGACCCCGAGGATGGCGGCGAAAAGCACCGTCGCCTCGCCCAGAGTGTCGAAGCCGCGGTAGTCGAAGACGATCGCCGTCACGACGTTGTTCGCCCCCGTCTCGGCCTGGGAGTGAGCGAGGAAGTAGTCGTCCATCGCCGGGGCGCTCGGCTCCCCGAACGGGTGGAGGCGACCCGCCGCGAAGAGTAGGAACGCGGCCACGAAGACAAAGGCAGCGAAGACCGCGGCCTTCTTCATTCCTTCTCCTTCCGCCGTGTGCGGCGGAGCGCGATGACGTAGATCGCCGTGGTGAGAGCCGCTCCGATGGCCGCCTCGGCGATCGCGACGTCCGGAGCTTGCAGGATGTAGAACTCGAGCGACACGAGCAGGCTCGCCCCGGCCAGGGCGAGGATCGAGGCGAGGAGATCCTTGAACGAGACCGCAAGGGCCGCCCCTACGAGGATTAAGACGAGCGTGATGACCTGGACGATCTCCTGGGCGATCATCGCCGCTCCTCCAGCCTGTCCACCACGGCGCCCTTGGGCTTGACCCCGCTGCGGTAGGCCGCTCGGGCGATGGCGTGCGATCCGGTCGGATTCGTGATCAAGAGCGCGACCAGCGCGATCAAGGCGTGCACGGCCAGGGTCTGGTACGCCGGCCCGCCGCGGGCGAAGCCGTACACGATCACGCCCAGCGTCGTGAAGATCGACCCGAAGGTCGTGCACTTGGTCGCCCCGTGCAGGCGGGTGTAGACGTCGGGGAAGCGCAGGAGAGAGAAGGCCCCGAGCCCGTTCGCAGCGATCCCGATCCCGACGAGGACGTAGATGAGGAATCTCACAGTCCCCCCTCCAGGTAGCGGGCGATGTACAGGGTTCCCACGAAGGAAACGAGGGCGTAGATGATCGCCACGTCGACGAAGACGACCTGATCGTACGCGGCGCCCAGGACGATCATGACCGCGACCACGAGGGTGTTGATCGTGTCCAACGCCACCACTCGATCCGCCGCCGTCGGCCCGAGAGCGATCCGCGCCATGCCGAAAGCGGCGAAGAGGAGGAGGAAGGCGCACACGATGAAGAAGAGGATCGGGGAGACGATCATTCGGCGATCCTCCGCGCCCACGCGGGGAACGATCCGCAGATGGCCTCGGCCGAGGCCTCGGGGTCCGTCACGTTGATCCAGTGGACGTAGAAGTCGCCCGTCTCGTCGTCCACGTCCACGGAGAGCGTCCCCGGAGTGAGGGTGATCGAGTTGGCGAGGAGCGTCCTTCCTAAGTCGGTCTTCAAGCCGCTCTGGAACTTCACGATCCCCGGCCGGATTCTCCCCGTGACGATGCGGTACGCGACGTCAACGTTTGCTCTCGCCAGGGCGACGAAGAACGGCCCGACGAAGTAGGCGGAAAAAAGGAGGAGCCGAAGCGGGTTGAGCATCCTCCAAGGCGACGGCGTCCCGCGTTCGTGTTCCCCAACTAGGACGCGGCGGCTGACCCAGCCTGCGACCAGGGCGAGAACGGCTCCTGCGATGAGCTCTTCCACGCTCCACAGGCCCACGTTCCCGGAGAAGAGGGTCAAGACAAGGTACATGGCAAAGGCGATGACCGAGGTCATCGAGAAAGCGAGCATCACATCCCCCCTCTTGTCGCCGGACCCCTCGCCGCCCCGAGAGGCCCGCCCATGTTAGCGAGGAAGTCCGTTTCGTGTCAAGGCGGACCGTCGTCCCGCCGCCCGACGGCCGGACGACGAGGAGGAGACCCGTCACGCGCACCGACGGGCTAGTCCACGGTCACGGTGATCGTGATGGAGTCCGAGCTCCCGGAGTCGTCGGTCACGGTCAGGGTCACGTCATACGATCCCGCCGAGGGGAAGCCGTGGTCCACCGTCGGCCCGACCGCGTCCCGCGCTCCGTCGCCGTTGAAGTCCCACTCGTAGAGGACGATCTCGCCGTCGAAGTCGAAGGACGCGGAGGCGTCAAAGTGAACCGGGCTCCCTGCTTTGGGATGCGCCGGTGTGTACGCGAAGTCTGCTGTCGGGGGCTGGAACGTGATCACGACCGCCTTCGGCCTGATCGTCCCCCCCAGGAGGACCTCCGTCGGGGCGCCCGCCCCGATCGTTACGGACGCCGACTCGGGCGTGGTAAAGACGAACCGCTCCGGCAGGGTCGTGCGATCGACCACCACGGTGTACGTCCCGGGACGAACCTGACGAAACTCGAACCGGCCGTTCCCGTCGGTATGCGCCTCGCCGATCGCGGCCCCGCCCGCTCCCCGAAGGAGGACCCGAACCTGAGCGAACCCACCCTCCCCCGCGGAGAAGGTCCCGCTCCGGTCCACGTCGTTGAACAGGACGCCGGAGACGACGACCACCGGCGAAAGGGGAATGTCAATCCAGACGGTCTTCCCAGCGCGAAGTTCGACCTGCGGCGCTCGCGGCGGCGCCGCGGCCGAGGGAAGGTCGCTCACGGAGAAGACGTACGAGCCAGGCCCGAACGGCGGGAAGCGGAACTGGCCCGTCTCGTCCGTAGACACCCTGCTCTGCCCCGCCGACACGACGGCCTTCCCCACTCCTTGATCCGCCGGGCTCCAGCGGCCGTCGCCGTCCCGGTCGAGGAAGACCCGCCCTTCCACCCGTCCTTTCGTCACAAGGAATGGAACGGGGAGGTCGAACGCGAGGTTGAATGCGACCCCGCACTCAAACGTGGCGGCCGCGGCGTCCGTCCGGTCAAAGCCCAAGGCGCCGCTGAAGACAACGTGGAACCCCTCCAGAATGTGGACGTCGAGGTCCAGGGAGAGCCTGGAGACGTCCTGTTCGTTCATCCAAGTGAGGCTTGCCGAATGAAGCGCCCCCTTCGGGCGAACGGTGAGGGAGACGTCCGTGCCCCCGGAGAGGAGGGCTCCGGTCCCCGCGTCGACGACCTCCTCCTGGGTCAGCCTGAGGAAGAGGTAGAACCCCTCGAGCGAAAGCCCGGCGCCTTCGCTGAACGAGAGGGTCCGCAGGTGCGTCCCGAGGAGCGCATCGACCTGGTTTTTCCACCGACCTGAGAACGCATAGGGGAAGGCCCCTTCACTTCGGCCCAGCGTGATCGAGAGAAGCCGCTCCAGGTCGCTCGACGGCGCGGGCGCTCCGCTCCGATCCCAGGAGAACTCCACCGTCCCTGCGATTGTCGGCCATGGCTCTCCCGGGACGAGCAACACGTTCAGCCCCAGTTCGTCGCTCGTGGTGGTCGGGGAGCGCGGGTCGCCGATCACGTTGTCCCAGCGGTGTGCCAGGGACGCGGCGAGGGAGAGCCCCTGGAGGCGCAGGCGCTGCGACAGGGCGATCCCCGCCTCGTCCGCGCGGAGCTCCGGAAAGTACGTCCCCACGGAGAAGGCCTCGCCGCTCAAGAAGTACCCGGAGGTGTCGACGGTCGTGTTGAAGAAGAAGGCGTGGCTGGTGAGGCCCCCGTTGATCCCGAGGGCTCCTTCGAGGCGAAGCCGGACGTCCTCTAGTGGCTCGCAGGCGGCCGTGAGGCTCCAGACCGTCTTCTGGTCAGCGCCCTCCCGCCGGTCGGTGTGGGCGATCCCCAGATTCGCCTCTTCCGGTCCGAGAGCAAGGTACCCTCCGACCCGCGTCTCGCCGTCCCTGCCGCCAGCGACGAACCTCACGTCGTAGCGTTCTTCGTCAACGAGCACGCTTCCTCCGCGACAGGAGACGCCCAGCAGGTCCGTGAACCTCTGGAAGACGTCTCCGATCGTGTAGGTCGTCGGAGTCTTCCGGTAGTAGACGAGAAAGGAATCGACTTCCAGGGAACTGGGGCCGAAAAGGGGAGAGGCGCGAGCGAACGCGGAGAGGTAGCCGCCCCCGACCGCGCCGGCCAGGGAGAAGACAAGGTCGCTCAGGACGCTTCCGGTGAGGAGGTTCTCGCGGGCCGAGAGCTCAAGGCGAACGGGAAGCTCCTCGAAGAGGGTCCCCCCCACGACTTGCGGCGGAGGGGGGAGAGTCGTGCTGAACACGACCGCCTCCTCTTTCACGGCTGAGTACACGGTGGAGGTGGCGCGAACGGTGAGGATGTCGCGACCGGGAGCCGCGTCGCCGGGGACCTGGACTCGAACCTCGACCGTCCCCCGCTCCTGCGGGGCGAGGCTGACCAGGTCGCGGGAGAGGGCGACTCGGAAGCCGCTTCCCGAGATCGCTTCCACTCGGAAGACGTCCTGGACGTTTCCCCGGTTCACGAGCGTGACGTCGTAGCGAGCCTCGCCTCCCGGGACCACGCTCTGCCCTGCCGAAATGATGACCGAAACAGCGTTCTCAGCCCGCACGGAGATGAGGGCGCTCGCCGAGGCGCGGTCCTCCGGGTCGGCCGCCGAAACGACGTACAGGACGATCTGGTACTCCCCCGCCGTTGCGCCAGGCGGGACGGTCACGGTCACGAACAGCGTGCCCTCCTCACCCGTCGCGAGCGCAAGTTCCGGCGGGACGCCAAGGAGGCCCCATCGCGGCGGCACCTCGAGCTCAAGGCGGAAGGTCGCCGCTGCCCCTCCTTCGTTCAGGACCGAGAAGACGTGCGTGACGAACTCGCCCGGGCCAGCCTCGCGGATCGGGGAGAGGACGCTTACCCGCGCCGCGCCGAAAGCGTGAAGGCCAAAGGCGACCACGAGCGCCCCCACGAGAAGGGCACCCTCCAGCCGGCGAGGACTCTCGCGCATCACGCACCGAGGTTAGCCGAGGCCTCCAGTCCCGGAACGGACTGAAAAAGGAAGCTCGGGAGACCTTTGTCGCGCCTCGGAGTGACCGGAGTCAGCCGCGAGTCGAGACCCTCCGCGCCTCGTTCCCAAGAGCGCGCAAGCGTTCCCCGCGACAGGGCCCCAGGAACCGTGTATAGTGGGGGAGTTCGGGCCACAAGGGAGGCGAGTGCGTTGTTGGACGCCCAGATTCGGCAGGAGCTCGTCGTTCGAGTCGAGAATCGGATTGGACTCCTCGCCGACATGGCGCGACTCCTCGCGGACATGGGGATGAACCTCCTCACCGTGACCGTGCGGGTCGAAGGAGAGACGGCGGCGCTGCATCTCTTGACCGACGCCCAGCTCTACGCCCGCGACGCCCTGCGAGAGGCCGGCTACCCGGTCGAGGAGCGAGAGGTGATCGTCCTCGAGCTCCCCAACCGACCCGGGTTCCTGTGCCGGGTGACGGAGGCCCTCGCGCGAAAGGAGATCACCATCGACGATCTCTACGCCACGGTCGCCGAGGGCGCGGCGAGAGCCCTGGTCATCTTCACCTCTTCCAACAACGGGAAAGCCGTTCAGATGCTCCGCGAGCGCTAGCCGGCCGCAGAACCCCGCCGATCGGATCGGCCGGCGTCAGTCGAAGTGGCGAATCCATGGCGACCCTCTTCCCGGTCGCTACTTCCCCTCCGTCACGGTGAACAGGCGCCCCGCCGCGCGGCCGAAGACCTCCGGGAAGTAGAACTCCTGGGCGCTCGTCGGGATCACGCGGTACTCGCCCGCCTGGGTCGCGCGGAAGGCGTACTGGTACGTGTAGGTCCCGGCGGGGAGGTAGTCCGCGAAGAGAACCACCTTCTCATCCCGGAGCTCGCTCCGGCTGTACCAGCGCCACCACCACCAGTCGAGCCACCGCCACGGAGCCCCGCCGCCGTCCGTGTCACGAAACAGGCCCGGCTCCTTCTCGAGGCGGCTCGTCGTCGCAAGTGAGGGGTCGATCGCCTCGGCCCCCGCGGGAAGCGGATCCTCGACGACGACATAGTAGAGGTCGCGCGACGCGACGATCGTGAGGCGCACCTGGACGCTCTCACCGACGGCCGCCCGATCGATCTCCACCCCCGCCTCGCCGGGAGCGCGCCCGGCAGGCACGTACTGGCGGCTCACGCTGATCCCCCGGTCGAGCGGCTTGAGGTCCTCGACCGGTAGGTAGACCTTGAGGCGAGACGTGTAGTAGAGCCTCCCCTCCCCCGGCCCCCGGTCGATCGTCAGCCGGTTGCCGACCCCCTTCAGGAGCCGCGCCACGTCCACAGAGAGACGGATCGGGTCCCCGACCGTCTCCGGCGTAACGTTTCCCGAGGAGAGGAGGGCGCCGTTAAGAGTCACCCCGTAGTCGTACCGCCCGTTGAGCTCGCCCGTCAGAATCATCCAGTCCGTCAGGGCGATGAGCGCCCAGGCGGTCTCCTGCGTCGTCTCCCAGATCCCCTCCCGACGCGCCACCATCAGCCAGCGCACGACGTTCGGGATGAGCGGGTTCTGTGGGTCGAGTCGGGCAAGGGCTTCGAGGATGACCGCCGTCGAGCGGGTGTCCGTGTTCATCGCCCAGAAGTCGTAGTTCTTCTCCTCCCAGTGCGCTCCGGTCGCGGAGAGGATCGCCGCGTTCTCGACGTCGGAGAGAAGCGTCGCCACACGGCCGTCCTGTGGGCCAACGAGCGACAACGCGAGCGCGAAGTAGGCCCGAGCGTAGTGAGCGAGTTTCCCGCGGGACGCGAAGAGGTCGGCCGTCCACTCGCTCGCCGCCTTCGTCCGCCCCGCCTCGGCCAGGACGTACAGCACCCACGCCTGCCGGTTCGCCGCGCCCGTCGAGTCGAGTTCGCGCGCCGAGACGAGCTCTCCCTCGAGGAAATCGAGGCCCCGCTCGACCGCTCCGTCGTGCACCTCAAACCCCGCCTCGCGCGTCTTCGTCAAGGCAAAGACAACGTACGCGGTGAGGTACGGACTCGACGAGTCGTCCCACCACCAGCCCCACCCCCCGTCCTCGTGCTGCTCTACGTAGAGCTTGGAGAGTCCTTCCTCGACGAGACCCGGGAGCTTCGCCTCGAGCGTGGCGTCCTGTATCCCCAGGCCGACGAGCGCCCGGTAGGTAAGAACGTTCGGGAGGAAGCGGCTGACGACCTGCTCAGTGCACTCGTACTCGAAGTGCTCGAGATACGTGAGCCCTTCGCGCATCCCAGCCGCAAGGGACGGATCGAGCTCCACAGCGAGCTCTCCCCGTCGGTCGTCGTAGCGCGGCGGAAGCGCGACGATCTCGGTCCGCGTCCCTTCTCCGACGAGCTCGCCGGCGGTCCCCACGATCTCGGGAGCCGTGTAGCGGAAGACGCGCAGAGTCCCTTCGGGTCCCGTCGTCAGGCGCGGCCGCGCGGCATCGCTGTAGTCGCCCGCGACCGCGCTCACCGCGAGGTCGACCTGCGGTACGTCCTCGACCGTCGCCCACCACGTCACCTTCGCCTCGCCCGCGGCCGGGACGCTCACGGTCTGGGTGACTCCGCTTCCCAGAGCCAGGCCGACCGAGCCAAGCGTCACCCCAGCGACGAGCTCTCCAGCCGTGTTGTTGTTCACGAGGGCCGCAAGCTCCACCCGATCCCCGACGACGAAGAAGCGCGGCGTAACCGGGCGGACGAGGAGAGGCTTCGTCACCAAGAGCTCGTCCGTCGCCTCGCCGACCTGCGTGGCGCGGCTCGTCCCGACCGCGCGGAAGACCCAGGTCGTGAGGTTGTCCGGGAGGTCGATCTGGACGCGCGCCTTTCCGTCTAGCCCGGTCACGACTTGAGCGTTCCAGTACGCCGTGTCCGCGAACTCCTCCCGGAGCGCGATGCCTGCGGGGAGCTGGCTCGCGGCGCTCTTGGCGACCCTGTCCGCCGTCATCCCTTCGGCTCCGCCCTCCGGCGCCGCTGCAAGGAGCCGAGCAGGCTGCAGTTCTCCCGTTCCGTACGGAGGCGCTTCGGCGTCGCGCAACGTAGCCGCCTGCCGCAACTGCTCGAGAAGGAGCCGGTCGATCGACACGGCCAGGCCGCTCGAGGTCGTCACCCCGAGCCCCCGGAGACCGTAGAAGGCCTCCACGATCGCCTCCGGAACCCGAGGCCGCAGGGTCAGGATCGACTTGTCCACGAGGTCGACCGCGAGGGACGCCTCGACCGGGTCCCCTCTCGAGTCGGTCACAGAGAGGTCGAAAGACACCTGGGAACCCGGGAGAGCCTGCACGGCCGAGGGGGCCGCGGTGACGTGAAGCCTCTGCGGGACTGGCTCGACCGTCAGGCCGACGTAGCCCACCTTGTGCGAGGCGGCCGCGGGAGCCCCCGCCGCGGCGGCTTGCGCCCTGGCGCGCCCCTCGACGAGCACGACCCCGACGTAGACGTTCGGCACGTAGTCCGCGGTGATCGGAAGCTCGTACACCGTGCTGTTCGACTCGAGAAGGATGACCTCGTGGCAGAGGACGCTCCCCCGCTCCACGGTGACCAGAGCCCAGGTCTCTCCAGAGAAGGGGCTCGGGATCAGGATCTTCGCCGTCTCGCCTGGCACGTAAGTCGGCTTGTCGGAGACGAGCGCGATCCGGTCGTCGTTCGTCCGCCGCCACGACACGTACTCCTTGCCGCTCGCCCAGACGAAGACACTCGACTGGACCCGGCGGCCGCCCGCGTCGTTGGCGCGCACGACGGCCTTATAGGATCCCCCTTCCGGCGGGATGAAGGTCAGGACGCCCTCCCCCGCCGCGTCCGTGGAGAGCGTCCCACGAGTCACTTCCACGTCGTTCGTCGTCCACTCCCAGCGGCCGCCTCCCGCCTCGTCCTTGACGAACGTGTTCGTCCAGTCGCGGCGGTAGAGGAGGTACTCGAGAGATCGCTCCGGGAGGCGTCTCCCTTCCCAGTCCACGGCCACCAGATCGACCCTCATCTCATCGCCGGCGCGTCCCACCGACTCCCTGGGCGAAAGGCCGACGTAGAAGTCGCCGCGGTGGAGGACAACGGTGCCCCGGCCGGAGAGGGTTTGGCCGTCGGCGCCGCGGACCGTCGCCTCCACGGTCAGGATGCGGCTCCCTTGGGTCTGCACGGCCGAGGGGCCGGCGGTCGCTTCGGCTGGAATCTCGACGAGGAGCGCCCCATCGGCTTCCGTCATCCCCGACCCGCTCAGGATCACGAGCGGCGGCTCGGGACGCCGCCACCAGCAGTCGAAGCAGACCCACGGGTCGTCCTCGTCGGTGAAGCGGTAGCGGTCGAACTGCGGCGGCTGGAAGCGGTACTCCCCAGAGAGGACGTTCCACTCAACCGGAGCGTCTTTCACCGGGCCGCCGAAGAAGTAGCGCACCTGGACCGCGGCGCCCGTCTCTTCGCCGCGAGCGATCTCGTCCTTCTCCGGCGCGACGGTCACCTCGAACTCCGGCGGGCGGTAGGCCGCGACCTGGAAGGAGCCCGAGAAGGTCGCGTCGCCAAGCGTCGCCTGGACGCGGTACTCCCCCAGCGCGGCTCCCGCGGCGAGCGTCACGTCGCCGCTGAACGTCCCGAAGGAGTCGAGTGGAAGAGGGGCGTCGAAGACGAGCTCCCACGCGGCGTCGTACACCTTGACCTCGACCGTCCCCGCGCCGGGGAGCCGGTAGCGCGCGTCGTCCTCGAGGCGGACGACGCCGCGGAAGTGGACGGTCTGCCCGGGCCGGTAGATCGGCCGATCCGTGTCGATGTGCGCCCTTGCGTCTTCGAGGTACCCCGCGTCAAAGCCGAACTCCCACGGAGAGATCCCGTCCGTCCAGAACGGACTCCCGAGCGTGAAGGGGCCTTCGCCGGCGACGGCGACAGGGCGCGCGCGATCGCTGGAAGGGAAGCGAGCGAGGCCGTTTCCGTCCGTGGTCGCCGTGGCGATCCGGCTCCCGTCTCCGTCGTAGCCGCCCAAGGGAAGGAAGGAGACGGGCGCGCCGCTCTCCAGATCTGTAGCCCAGACGAGCGTCTCCCTCCCGTCGCTCTTCAGGGTCAGGTTGATCGTGCTCGCGACGAGGACGTGGCGGTGCGCCCAACG
>JAPLGE010000003.1 GCA_026390315.1 Candidatus Bipolaricaulota bacterium | reverse complement strand
CGACCTCCTCGGCCGCCAGACGGTGAGGGATCGCCTTCCCATCCTCGCGCTCGTTCTCTCGAAGCTCGGATCGGTCCAGATCCGCAGCCGCGGCACGTTGGGCGGGAACCTGGTGAACGCGTCGCCCGCGGCGGATAGCGTGGTTGCGCTCCTTCTCCTTGACGCGCGCGTCACCCTCACGAGCGCCCACGGCGACCGCACCCTCGCCGTCGAGGAGTTCCTGCTCGGACCCGGGAAGACCACCCTCACCCGGGGCGAGTTCCTCCGCTCCGTGACCCTTCCGATCCCCGATTCGCGGCTCGTCGCCTCGTTCCACAAGGTGGGGCGACGCAAGGCGCTCACGATCGCGATCGCCTCCCTGGGCGCGCTCCTGCACGTCGAGGACGGACGGGTGCTCGAGGTGCGTCTCGCCGCCGGGTCGGTCGCCCCGACGCCGCTCCGCCTGCGCAAGGTCGAAGAGAGGCTCACCGGCAGGAAGCTCACCCCCAGCGTGATCGCGGAGGCCCGGACCCTCGCCGCCCAGTCCGTCTCGCCGATCGACGACGTCCGTGCAGGCGCCACCTACCGCCGCGAGGTCACGGCCGACCTCGTCGCTCGCCTCCTCGAAGAGTCCCTCCATGCATGACCTTGTGATCAAGGGTGGAGAGGTCGTCACCCCGGCAGGGGTCCAGCGCGCCGACGTGGCCATCGAAGGGGAGCGGATCGCGGCGATCGGCCCCGATCTCTCCGGCGACCGCGTGATCGAGGCGGAGGGCCTCGCCGTCCTCCCCGGCGCGATCGATGCGCACACCCACATGGAGCTTCCCGTACGCGGTATGACGTCAAGCGACGACTTCCTCACCGGAACCGTCGCGGCGGCCTGTGGAGGCGTCACGACCATCGCCGACTTCTCGGTCGGGGCTCACGGCGTGTCTCTGCCGGAATCGATCGCCACGCGCCTCGCCGCGGCCGCGAAGTCCGCGATCGACTTCACCCTGCAGGGCGAGGTCGTGGGATGGCAGCCCGGACGCGAGGCGGAGTTCGCCCAGGCGATCGAGCTGGGGGTCCGCACGTTCAAGTTCTACCTCACCTACTCGAGCTCCGGACGGATGAGCGACGACGGCGTCCTCTACCGGGCCTTTCTCGCCCTGGCGCGCCTGGGCGGCCGCGCGATGGTGCACGCGGAGAACGACGCGATCATCCAGACCCTGACCGGCGAACTCGAGGCGAAAGGAGAGCTCGGGATCGAGTCCCTCCCTCGCTCGCGCCCCCCGCTCTGCGAGGCGGAGGCGATCGCCCGCGCCGGGATCCTCGCCCTGCACACCGGCGTTCCACTGCGGATCGCGCACGTCTCGTCTGAGCTCGGGCTTCGCGCGGCGCTCGCCGCGCTCGCCGCGCGGACGAACGTTCTCGTCGAGACCTGTCCCCAGTATCTCCTCCTCGACGAGCGCGTGTACGCGACGAAGGACGGCGCGCAGTACGCGGCCACGCCGCCTCTGCGCACGCCGGTCGACGTCCGCGCCCTGTGGGACGGCCTCGCCCGCGGCGGGGTCGACCTCGTCGCGAGCGATCACTGCCCGTTCAGTCGCGAGGAGAAGCGCCTCCGCGGGTCGTTCCTCGACCTCCCCTACGGGCTTCCGGGCGTCGAGACCCTTCTTCCCCTCCTCTACAGCGAGGGGGTCGCCCAAGGACGTATCAGCCTGGAACGTTTGGCCGCCCTCACGAGCTCGGGACCGGCCAGAGCCCTCGGGATCTACCCGAAGAAGGGAGCGGTCGCCGTCGGGTC
>JAPLGE010000176.1 GCA_026390315.1 Candidatus Bipolaricaulota bacterium | reverse complement strand
GAGTCCTTGGGATTCGAGATCATCCGAGAGAGGGAACACATCGCCATGCAGAGACGCAATGCGGACGGATCCTACACACCCCTAACGATGCCAAACCATCCGACCTACAAGTCAAGCACCCTGCGGACGATCCTCGCGCAGGTGGGCATCCCGAGGGACTCCTTCCTCACAACCTATCATGCGCAGTGAGAAGCCCACGGTGCATAGCCAAGGCCTCTCTTCTTCGTGGTTTCGCTCGCCGCGCCTTTGGCGGGCGCTTTCTTTCCTCCTCGTCGACGCCGCGGTCATCGTGCTTGCGCTCTACCTCGCCTTCGTCCTGCGTTTCGACGGGACGATCCCCGCGAGGTACATTTCCTTCTTCGGTTGGATCGTCCTGTTCGCCCTGGCTGTCAAGATTCCCATCTTCGCCGCGCTCCGGATGTACCGCTTCGTATGGGCGTATGTGGGAGTCGTGGAGGGCACAAACGCTTTCCTAGCATGCGTTTTCGGGTCACTTGCCCTGGGGGCGGTCCTCTTCGCCCTGCACGACTGGCCCCGCCTCCCAGATGTGCCGCGCTCCATCCTGGCCATCGACTTTGCCCTCGTCATTATCGGAGTGGTGGGGATCCGTTTGTCCAAGCGCCTCCTCAGGCAGGCAAGGCGAAGTGGCGCAAAGCAGAGTCACAGACGCCGCGCCCTGATCGTGGGGGCCGGCGACGCGGGGGCGCAGCTGGTGCGTGCGATTCAGGGCGAGAGGCAGGCCGCCTTCTGGCCGATCGGCTTTGTCGACGACGATCCGGGCAAGCGCGGCGTCGCCATCCACGGCGTGCGCGTTCTCGGGCCGCGCGATCGTCTTCCCGACCTCATCCGCTCGCACCGCGCGGAGGCCGTGATCATCGCCATACCCTCTGCCCCGTCCGCCATCATCCGGGAGACGGTGAGCCTCGCCCGCCAGGGGGAGGCTCGCGAGGTGAAGATCGTCCCGTTCCTGTCTGAGCTGTACACGGGAGAGGTAAAGGTCTCCGAGGTGCGTGAGATCGAGCCCGAGGACCTCCTCGGTCGTGAGCAGGTGGCGATCGACACGTCGGCCCTAGAACGGTTCCTCAAAGGAAAGACAGTCCTCGTCACGGGAGCGGCCGGGTCGATCGGAGCGGAGCTCTGCCGACAGGTTCTCCGGTTCAAGCCGCGGCGGCTCTTGGCCCTCGACTTCGACGAGACGGGACTCTTTCACCTCGAGCGCGAGCTCGGACGGAGGTTCCCGAAGCGGGACTTCGCGATCTCGGTCGGAGACGTCCGCGACCGGGGGCGCATCGTGGAGCTCTTTCGCGCGGAGAGCCCGGAGGTGGTCTTTCACGCCGCGGCGTACAAGCACGTCCCGCTCATGGAGGCCTTCCCGGGCGAAGCCGTGAAGACGAACGTCTTCGGGACGAAGGTCCTCGCGAGCGTCGCGAGGGAATCGGGCGTCGCGGCCTTCGTCTTCATCTCGACCGACAAGGCCGTCAATCCCACCTCGGTGATGGGAGCAACGAAGCGTCTCGCCGAGTTGGTGGTCCTGACGGAGCTCGGGGGGACTTCCACCCGCGGGATGGCCGTGCGGTTCGGAAACGTCCTGGGAAGCCGCGGGAGCGTCCTCCCCGTCTTCGCAGAGCAGATCCGCCACGGAGGGCCGGTCACGGTGACCCACCCCGACATGAGGCGCTACTTCATGACCACCGCGGAGGCCGTGTTGCTCGTCCTCCAGGCCGCCGCGATGGGACGCGGCGGCGAGGTGTTCCTCCTCGACATGGGGGAGCCAGTCCGAATACTAGACCTGGCCAAGGACCTGATCCGCTTCCACAACCTCGAGCCGGACCGCGACATCCCGATCGTCTTCACCGGCGTCCGCCCGGGGGAGAAGCTCTTCGAGGAGGTCCTCACCGCGGAGGAAGGAGCGGAGATGACCGCGCACAAGCGCGTGTTTGTGGCCAAGCTTGAGCCACCCGGCGACCGGACGCGCCTCGACGATGGCCTAGGACGCCTGCGTGAGGCCGCCGAGACCGGGACGAAGGACGCTGTCCTCTCTCTTCTCCGCGCGCTCGTCCCGACCTACCGTCCATCGGACAATGGCGACACCCAGGCGGCTTGAGCCTGCAGCCTCCCGCCTCCTGACGCTCGCTGCTGACGTGAGTCCCTACTTGCCTGCGGCTTTCTAACTCGACTTGGTGGCCAGTGGTTGGCAGCTGGTGGTTAGTGATTAGTTCTTGGTGGTTAGTGGTTGGTGAGGCGGCGCGAGGCGCGCCCCGAATCTCATCCGCGAGCAGATGCCAGCGGAACTGCTCTGGCGCCTTGGCCGGGTCGGTACATAGACGCGGCGCTCCGGAATCTACACCCCGTCCCAGGACTCTACTTGCTCGTTCAGGCACGGTTCTGTATCCTTCCTTGCTGGAGGACGATACGATGCGAATCGAGATCGAGCGCGAGCAAGACGGCCGTTGGATAGCGGAGGTGCCCGATCTGCGAGGGGTCATGGCATACGGTCAGAGTCGCGAGGAGGCCATCTCAAAAGTGGAAGCCCTAGCGCTGCGCATCATTGCTGACCGCCTTGACCACGGGGAGACCGTCCCAGAGCTCGCCGAGTTCTTCGCCGTGCCCGCATGAGCCAGTGGTCCTCTACGAAGGCCCGACGGGTTCTTGCCTCGCTCGTTCGCATCGGTTGGTCAATCAAGCGTGAGGCTCGTGGCTCTCACCGCATTCTTGCTCGGCCAGGTTGGCCTGACTACGTCTTTCCGTTTCATGACGGTGATGAGATCGGCCCCCGCATGCTGTCCCGCATCGCCAAGTGGACGGGCCTGAAGCCGGAAGACCTCTAACCCGATTTGGTGGCTGGTGGTTAGTAGCTGGTGGTTAGTTGTTGGTAGTTGGTGAGGGCGGCGCGAGGCGCCCCGGATCTCATCTGCGAACGCATGCCGGAGCGCTTGGGGTCAGATCTTGACATAGCAGTTCCGATGAAGGGGAGCGTACTCGGACAGCCCGTATGAGAGGCGAGGCCTTTCAACGTCCTCTTTCCCTGGTCCCTCTTTCGACGCCAAAGGAACAGTCGCCAACGGAAATCACCTCCGCGAGATTTGCGGGGACGCTTCCTTGAACGCTGGCTCTACGCTGGAGTGGGCTGGGTTCCAGAGAACTGTTACGTCAAGCATCTGACCCTGTTGGTTGCATTGAAGCTCATCGTCGTAGCCTCTGTCGCTTTGGCGTCTCCTTTGGTGCATCATCGCGGTGCACTGGAGGTGCACCATGAGCAGGCTCTCGGTGAAGGTGGAGCCGGAACTCGTCGAGGAGGCCCGCGACCTCGCCGGGGTGAAGACGAAGAGAGAGGCGATCGAGGTCGCGCTGCGAGAGTTCGTGCGGCGAAGGCACCTCATAGACCTCGCCGGCCTCGCTGGGTCCGGATTAGTGGAGATGGAGATTGAGGAGCTCGAGGAGTGGCGCGGACCCGGCGAGGAGAAGCGTGAGCGGCGATAGCGCGGTCCTCGTCGACTCCTCCGCCTGGATCGGCTACTTCAAGCCGCGATCGTGGGAAAAACTCAAAGCGGCGGCGAAAGAAGCGCTCGTCGCTGGCCGGGTCTACACCTGTTGGGTGGTGAAGGCGGAGCTCCTCGTCGGCGCGCGGGACGAGGGGAGCTTCGGAAAGCTCCTCGACCGGCTGAGCGCGCTGCCGGATATTCCGATCGACGACGGAATCTGGGGGAAGGCGTCTCGCTTGGGGTTCACCCTGAGGAAGGCAGGCCTGACGGTCCCCCTTCCCGATCTCCTCGTCGCGCAGGCCGCCCTCGCCGGCGGGCTCGAGGTCTGGCACATCGACGAGCACTTCGATCTCATCTCTCGGGCAACTACCCTCCGTGCGAGGGCGTTCCGAGAGTAGGGGAGAAGGCACCGAAAGCCGCTGGCTATTTGTGCTTAGTCCCTCTTGCTTTCGGCCGCCTCGCAGATTAGAATGATTCCAATATGAGAACCCGGGGAGATGGCTCGGCTCGGCTGCGTCAACTCGGGCTTGTTCCGACCGCGCAGAGGCTCGCTGTCCTCAACCACGTAGAGGCCGTTCGATCTCATCCGACGGCCGAAGAGGTCTACTCCGCCGTGAAGGAACGGTTTCCTACTCTCTCGCGGGCGACGGTGTACAACGCGCTCGAGGCGCTGAAGCGCGTCGGAGCGGTACAGGAACTGACGATCGCCCGGGAGGCGGCGCACTATGACGCGACAGCCTCTCCGCATCCTCACTTCCTCTGTCGGGCGTGCGACTCTCTGTTCGACATCGAACTGCTGTGCCCGATCCGGCCGGGGGACCGGATCCTGGGACACCGCGTGGAGGCGGTCCACACGTACCTGTACGGTGTCTGCGCAACGTGTGTGGAAAGGGCGAAACAAGATAAGATTCGTTCTTAAAAAGGAACGAGTCCACCGCGAGGAGAGAGACGAGATGCCTGAACTGCCGGAAGTGGAGACGATCGTGCGCGGACTGCGCGGTCTCTTACCGTCTCGTATCGAGCGCTTGGAGGTGCGCGACCCGCGGCTCGCCCTCCCTGTCGAAGAGATCGTCGACGAAGAGATCGCGGGGATCGAGCGGAAGGGGAAGTACATCGTCTTCCAGCTTGTGTCAGGGCGGTCGCTCGTCGTCCACCTGCGCCTGTCCGGCCGCCTCGTCCGGTCCTGCTCCAAGCAAGAGGAGGCGTATGCACGTCTTGTCCTTCATCTGGATCGCGGAAAGGTTCACTTCGTCGACCCGCGGCGCCTGGGGACGGTCGAGTACTGCTCTGACGGCTTTCCGCACCCGTTGGGGGCCGACCCTCTCGACCGGGAGTTCACGAAACAGAGGCTCGGGAAGATCGTCCGC
>JAPLGE010000068.1 GCA_026390315.1 Candidatus Bipolaricaulota bacterium | reverse complement strand
GCGTCCCGGTCGGCTGGACTCCGGAAAAGACCGTCTGTGCCATCCCTGCCTCCTCTTGACTAGACTATCCGCAAGTATACGCGGGCCGGACTTCCGGCCGCAACTGCGGTCGAGTTGATCGGTCTTCTCGCTTTGGCGTATGATTCTGGTGGGTGTTCGATGGGGCGCACGCTCACCGCGATCATCTTGGCTGCCGGGAAGGGGACCCGCATGAAGTCCACGCGGGCGAAGGTCCTCCACCGTGTCGGCGGCCGGCCGATCCTGCGTTACGTCCTCGATGCGGTCCGCGGCGTCGACCCGAACGAGATCCTGGTGGTCGTCGGCGACCGCGCAGATGACGTCCGCGCCGAACTCGCGGAAGACGCGGTGAGGACGGTCGAGCAGAAAAGACAGCTTGGGACGGGCCACGCGGTCTTCCAGGCGAGAGGGATCGCGGCCGGTGAGACTCTTCTCATCGTGCCCGGCGACCTTCCCCTCCTCACCGCCGCGGTCCTTGAGACCTTCTTGGCGTACCACGCGCGCGAGAGGGCCGCCCTCTCCGTCCTTTCCATGGTCCTTCCCAATCCTGGCGGCTACGGTCGCGTCCTGCGGGACACCAAAGGATCGCCGACACGGATCGTCGAGGCGCGCGACGCGACGGCCGAGGAGTCGGTGATCTGCGAGGTTAATAGCGCGATCTATTGCGTCTCAAACGATGCCTTCCTCTGGGAGACCCTCTCCATGCTCAAGACGGCGAACGCGCAGCGGGAGTACTACCTCCCCGACCTGGTCGAGCGGTTTCGGTCGGCTCGGAGGAAGGTCGCGGCGGTCGCCGTCGACGACCCGAGGCGGGTTCTCGGGATCAACTCCCGCGCTGAGCTCGCCCGCGCCGAGCGGGTTTTGCGTGAGGAGAAGGTGGAAGAGCTAATGGCGTCCGGCGTGACGGTCCTCGACCCAGAGCGGACGTACGTCGAGCCCACCGTCGCCGTCGGCCAAGACACCGTCCTCCTGCCCGGGACCCACCTCGTCGGGAACACGCGCATCGGCGAGGACTGCACGATCGGGCCGGACACCTGGGTCGAGGACTCGACCGTCGAGGAGGGGTGTCGAGTCCGCTACTCGGTCCTCGAGTCGGCGAAGGTCCGGCCGCGGAGCAAGGTCGGGCCCTACGCCCACCTCCGGCCGGGAGCGGACGTCGGCCCGGAGGTCCGCATCGGGAACTTCGTCGAGGTGAAGGCGTCGCGGGTGAGGCGTGGGGCGAAGGCCGGACACCTGGCCTACCTAGGCGACGCCGAGGTCGGCGAGGAAGCGAACATCGGCGCGGGGGTGATCACGTGCAACCTCGGATACCACGGAAAGACGAAGCACCGCACGAAGATCGGCGATCGGGCGTTCATCGGAAGCAACGCCTCTCTCATCGCTCCCGTCACCGTCGGTGAGGACGCCGTCGTCGGAGCGGGTTCAACCATCGCGGAGGAGGTTCCGGCCGGAACCCTCGCCATCGGGCGCTCCCGCCAGGTGATCAAGAAGAAGAAGGAGGCAAGGGAATGATCGGAAGGGAGCTCACCTTGATCACGGGGAACGCCAACCGGCCGCTCGCTCGCGAAATCTCGGACGCTCTCGGCATCGACCTGTGCGAGACGGCGGTCGACCGGTTCAGCGACGGCGAGATTCGCGTTCGCATCTTGGAGACCGTCCGCGGGGCGGACGTGTTCGTGATCCAACCGACCTGCCCTCCAGTCAACGACAACCTGATGGAGCTTCTGATCATCATCGATGCCCTGCGTCGCGCCTCGGTGCGCAAGGTGATCGCGGTCGTCCCCTACTACGGCTACGCCCGCCAGGACCGCAAACAAATGGGCCGGGTCCCGATCTCCGCGCGCCTCGTGGCGAACCTGATCGAGACGGCGGGGGCCGACCGCGTCTTGACCATGGACCTGCACGCCGGACAGATTCAGGGTTTCTTCAACATCCCGGTGGACAACCTTCGCGCGGACCCGATCTTCGCCCCCCACTACCGCAAGGCTATGACCGATGCCGCCGACACGGTGATCGTCTCGCCGGACGTCGGCGGAACCGCCCGCGCCCGCATGCTCGCCGAGCAGTTGGACCTTCCGCTCGCGGTCCTGGAGAAGCGGCGCCCGCCGGAGGGAACGGGGATCAAGGTCCTGCGGGTCATCGGTGAGGTGAAGAGCAAGCGGGTGATCATCCTCGACGACATCGTCTCCTCGGGCGAAACCCTCGTACAGGCCGCGCAGACGCTCCTCGACCACGGCGCCACCGAGGTCTACGCGTACTGCACCCACGGCATCTTCTCCGGGCAGGCCCTGGAAACGCTCGCGGCCTCTCCCTTGAAAAAGGTGGTCGTGACCAATACCATCTCCCACGAACAAGCGGAGAAGAGTGCGATCGTCGACTACATCCCGGTGGGAGAGCACCTCGCGAAGACCATTCGTAGGATCTTCGAGAATAAGTCGGTGAGCCACCTCTTCCCACACTACTGATTCAGGAGCTAACATGTCCACCTTGCATGCGAAGGTACGCACGGGAGGGAAAGCGGGCGCGTTGCGCCGGAGCGGGAGCGTCCCGGCCGTCGTCTACGGCCCGGCCATGGAGAGCACGGCGATCGCCATCGACCGCAAGGAGCTCCAGGCCGTCTTCTCCAAGATCACGCGTAGCTCGCGAGTCGACCTCTCCATCGGGGATCGCGGAAAGCCCAAGACGCTCAACGTCTTCGTCAAGGCGATCCAGTACAACTCGATCACGGACGAGCCGATCCACGTCGACTTCTACCACCCGGCGGCCGACCACCCACTGAACCTCGAGGTGCCGATCAAGGTCGTCGGGCAGTCGCCGGGTGTTAAGTCAGGCGGTGTCTTGAACATCATCGCCCGCGCGGTGCCCGTGCACGGTCTGCCCACGGACATGCCCCCTCTTTTGACGGTTGACGTGAGCGCGCTCGAGTTGGGCCAGGCGATCCGGGTTCGCGACGTCGATTTCGGAGGCGTCCAGCCTCTTCTCTCTCCCGACCAGACGTTGGTCGCGGTCGTCCAGCCGAAGGCCTTCGGCGAACCGGCGGTCGCCGAAGCGGAGGCCGAGGCCGAGGCCGAGACAGCGGAGGAGGCCGGGCCCGAGGGAGCGGCGGAGGAGCCAGCTCAAGAGGGCTAGTTGAAGGCCGTCTTCGGGCTGGGTAACCCCGGACTGGAGCACGCTCTCTCTCGGCACAACGTTGGCTTTCAGGCGATTGACCTCTATCGGAGGGTGCATTGCCCTCGCCGAAAGGGGACGATCGCCGCTCACTCTCTCATCTACCGGACGGAGGAGATCCTTCTCGTTAAGCCGCTCACCTACGTGAACGAGAGCGGGCAGGCGGTGAGGGCGGTCCTCGATCGGTTCAACGTGGCGCTCGCGGATAGCCTTGTCGTGTACGACGACCTCGACCTCCCCCTGGGGACGATGAGAGTCCTCGCCGCGGGCGGCGCGGGGAGCCACAACGGCATGCGCTCCGTCCTCGCCGCGGTGGGAAGCGAGGGGATCCCACGGCTGCGGGTCGGGATCGGGACGGAGTCGCGTCCGGACGAGGAGACGAGCTACGTGCTCGGGCGGTTCGCGCTTGCGGAGTGGGAGAGGCTTCTTCCCGTTCTCGAGAGCGCGGTCGAGGCGATCGAGACCTTCTCGACATCGGACATCACCGCGGTCATGAACCGCTTCAACCGAAGAGGCTCCTCAATTGCGGAAGGCGGGGACACCGCTATAATCTAGCGCTTGGGTGTTTTCGGAAGAGGAGGTGAGGCATGTACGATCGGTTCTCGCGCGAATCGATGGAGATCATCGCGGTCTCCCAGGAGGAGGCCGAGGAGTGGCGACACAGCTACGTGGGAACCGAGCACCTCCTTCTCGCCTTCCTGAAGATCAAGGGGAGCGATGTCCATCGCTTCCTCACGACCCAAGGGGTCACCTACGCCAAGGTCGTCTCGCTCCTTGAGGCGGAGAAGGGGCGCGGCGAGGTGAAGCTCTCCGCCGACGACCTCGAGCCAACCCCTCGCCTGAAGCGGGTGATGAAGATCAGCTTCGAGGAGGCACGGCGAGCCGGGCTGAACACGATCCGTCCGGAGCACCTCCTGATGGGGCTGTTGCGGGAAGGGGAGGGGACCGGGGCGGCGATTCTGCTGCACCTGGGAATCGACCTCGCCAAGAGCCGCGCCTACTTCCTCCCTTCCGCGGGGATTGGGATGGCGATCCGTGCGTCGCGACGCCCACAGCAGAAAGGGGACCTCTCCGAGTTCGGGCGCAACCTGGTGGAGGAGGCTGAAGCGGGCCGCCTCGACCCGGTGATCGGCCGCGACGGGGAGATGGAGCGGGTCATCCAGACGCTCACCCGGCGCAAGAAGAACAACCCCGCCTTGATCGGCGAGTCCGGCGTGGGGAAGACGGCGATCGTCGAGGGGCTCGCCCAGCGGATCGCGTCGGGAGACGTCCCGCCTCTTCTCGCCTCCAAGGAGATCCTCGAACTCGACATGGCCTCGATCGTCGCGGGCACGAAGTATCGAGGCGAGTTCGAGCAGCGTCTGAAGAACCTGATCAACCAGGTCACCGAGTCCGACAACATCATCTTGTTCATCGACGAACTGCAGACGGTGGTCGGGGCGGGAGGCGCGGAGGGGGCGATTGACGCCTCGTCGATCCTGAAGCCTCCTCTAGCCTCCGGGGCGATCCAGTGCATCGGCACGGCGACGCCGGACGAGTACCGCAAGTCGGTGGAGAAGGACCCCGCCCTCAAGCGGCGCTTCAAGACGATCCTCGTCGAGGAGCCGACCGTGGAGGAGACGGTCCAGATTCTGAAGGGGCTTCGCCCGCACTACGAGAAGCACCACGGGGTGAAGATCACCGACGACGCTCTCTATCAAGCCGCGCGGCTCTCCGATCGCTACGTCACCGACCAGTTCCTGCCGGACAAGGCGATCGACCTGATCGACGAGACCGCGGCCCGTATCAAGCTCCACAGCTCGCGGCTCCCCGAGAGCGTGCGCGAGCTCGTCGGCAAGGTGGACGAGCTCGACGAAGAGGAGCGCGAGGCCGTGGCCGGACAGGACTACGAGACCGCGGCCCGCCTGCGCGACCAGAAGAAGGAGCTCGGGCAGAGGATCGACGACATGAGCGGCAGTTCCTTCGGGGAGGCGGGGCTGGTCGCCACGGGCAAGGAGATTGCCCAGATGGTCTCCGTGTGGACCGGCGTGCCGATCGGACACGTGCAGGAGGAGGAGACGGCTCGCCTGGTGAGCATGGAGGAGAAGATCCACGATCGCCTGATCGGCCAGGAGGAGGCGGTCAAGGCGGTCTCCCGCTCGATCCGCCGCGCCTACGCCGGCGTGAAGAACCCGCGCCGGCCGGTCGGCGTCTTCATGTTTCTCGGCCCGACCGGGGTCGGGAAGACGGAGCTCTCGAAAACCCTGGCGGAGTTCCTCTTCGGCGACGAAGAGGCCCTGGTCCGCGTGGACATGTCCGAGTACATGGAGCGTTTCTCCATCTCCCGCCTCACCGGGGCCCCGCCCGGCTACGTCGGGTACGAGGAGGCCGGGGAGCTGACGGAGAAGATCCGCCATCGGCCCTACTCGGTGATCCTGTTCGACGAGATCGAGAAGGCGCACCACGACGTGTTCAACATCCTCCTCCAGGTGATGGAGGACGGGATCCTGACCGACTCGCACGGGCGGCGGGTCGATTTTCGCAACGCCGTCCTGATCATGACCTCGAACGCTGGGAGCGAGACGATCGCCGACCGCGGGACCCTTGGGTTCAGCGACCAGGAAGAAGGCTCGCTCGAGTCGTATCAGGAGATGAAAGACCGAGTCATCAGCGAGCTGCGCAAGGTGTTCCGGCCGGAGTTCTTGAACCGGCTGGACGACATCATCGTCTTCCACCAGCTCTCGAGGGAGCAGGTGCGGCAGATCGCCGATCTCATGCTTAGCGAGCTTAAGGAGCGCCTGAAGGAGGAGCACGCGATCTCGCTCGTCCTCGAGGAATCGGCGATCGCTCTTCTGATCGAGAAAGGGTACGACCCCGAGTACGGGGCGCGGCCGCTGCGGCGGACGATCGAACGCCTGATCGAGAACCCGATCTCGGAGCTGATCCTCGAGGGAACGTTCGGCAACGGGTCCTCCGTGGTCGCCCGGTCCGGCGGGGAGGAGATTGCGTTCACCCAGGCGGGCTGATATGCCCTTCTGCTGCAGCGGCTGCGGGTACCAGTCCGTGAAGTGGCTCGGCCGCTGTCCGAACTGCGGCGAATGGGATACCTTCGCCGAGGAAGGCGGCGCTGCGGCTAAACGGGTTGCCTCCTCCTGGATCGGCGAGGACCTCCGCCCAATCACCGCGATCGACTCGGGGGAGCTCAAGCGTCTCGAATCCGGAATCGGAGAGTTCGATCGCCTGTTGGGCGGCGGCCTGGTCCCGGGCGCGGTCGTCCTGTTCGGAGGAGAGCCGGGCGTGGGGAAGTCGACCCTGCTCCTCGAGCTCGCGCAGAGTATTGCTGTGCGGCACGGGAATGTCCTGTACGTCTCGGGTGAGGAGTCTGCGGCGCAGATCAAGCTACGCGCTAGCCGGCTGGGCGTCGAGAGCGGCCGGCTGTATGTCCTTCCCGAACAATCGCTCTCCCGCATCATCGAGGCGGTGGAACGGGTCTCCCCCTGCGTTCTCATCGTCGACTCGATTCAGACGACGGTGTCAGACGCGGTTCCCGGCGAGGCGGGGAGTCTGCGCCAGTTGCGCGAGACGAGCGCCGAGCTGACGCGGCTCACCAAGGCACGCAAGATGTCGACCTTCCTCGTCGGGCACATCACCAAGGAGGGGTCTTTCGCGGGGCCGAAGACCGTTGAACACCTCGTCGACGTGGCGATCTACCTGGAAGGGAGCCGGGGGGAGGACGTGCGGATCCTGCGCTCCGTGAAGAACCGCTTTGGGGCGACGAATGAGGTCGCCCTCTTCCAGATGCTCCCCTCCGGCCTGAAAGAGATTACGGACCCCTCCCGCTTCTTCCTTGACCAGGAGCCAGGCTCTCCCCGTCCGGGGACGGTGGTGGTCTCTACGGTAGAAGGGACGCGGCCGCTTCTTGTTGAGCTGCAGGCCCTCGTCTCGCCGACCGGAGGCTACGGCGTTCCGCAACGCCGCGCGAGCGGACTCGACTTCAACCGGATCCTGCTTCTGCTTGCGGTGATCGAGAGGAGCTTGGGGATCCACACGGGCACGTCGGACGTGTACCTGAGCGTCGCCGGGGGACTCGAGATCCGCGAGCGCGCGGTCGACCTGGGGGTGATCGCGGCGGTCGTCTCGAGCCTCCGCGACCGTCCCCTTCCCGCGGGGACCGTGCTCATCGGAGAGGTGGGCCTCTCCGGCGAGGTTCGGGCGGTGAAGAAGCTGCGCGAGCGGATCGCCGAGGCCGAGAAGCTCGGCTACACTCAAGCGGTCGTCCCAGGGACCCCCAAGCTGCCCGCCCGCGGGAAGATCCAGGTGGTCCCCGTGGCGACGATCGAGGACGCGATGGACGTCTTGAGGCTTCGCTAGAGAAGGAGGAGGGATGACTGATCCCCGCTGGGAGAGACTGGAGAAAGCGGCCCGAGTCCTCGAGGGGCGGCTGGCCGAGCGTCCGACAGTCGCTCTGGTGCTCGGATCCGGGTTCTCCGAGGCGTTCGGGTATCCGGGCGAGGGCGTCCGGATCCCGTGGGCGGAGATCCCCGGCTTCCCCCTCCCGACGGTCGTGGGGCACGCCGGGGAGTTCTGGGCGGGGAAGATCGGGAAGAACGGCGTTCTCGTCCAGCGAGGCCGCACGCACTACTACGAGGGGTGTTCTCTCGACGACGTGACCTTCGGTGTCCGCCTGTTCGCCCTCCTCGGGGTGAGAACGCTCATCGTCACCAACGCCTCCGGCGCGATCAACCCCACGTTTTCGGCAGGAGACCTCGTGCTCATCACCGATCACATCAACACGCTCGGGATCAACCCCCTGCGCGGACCGAACCTCGAACGACTCGGCCCGCGGTTTCCGGACATGTCCGCGACGTACTCGAAGAGGCTCCGCGCCCTCGCCAAGGACATCGCGAAGGACGAAGGGATCGCGCTCAAGGAGGGGGTCTACTGGATGACGTGTGGACCGTCCTACGAGACCCCGGCCGAGATTCGCGTCTACCGCACCTTGGGAGCCGACCTCGTGGGGATGTCGACCGTGCCTGAGGTGATCGCGGCGGCGCACGCCGGGCTCGAGGTCCTCGGGATCTCGTGCGCGACGAACCTGGCGGCCGGCGTGAACCCGGAGGCGACCCTCTCCCACGACGAGGTGGTGGAGGCCCTCCGCAAGAAGGGACCGGAGATGCGGAAGCTCCTCCTCGCGATCATTCGGCGGCTGTAGGTCTGGATAGGGCTGCAACAGGCCCGAATTGCACCCTCCGTGAGCGTGGCTATAATCTTGCCCCTGCGTCGAGGAGGATCGGGAAGGTTCTCTCGCTCCTTCTCGGCACGGGGAAACGCGCACAGACTCTAGGAGGTTCCAAGAATGGCCAACGGCTCAACGCTCAACCCGTTCGAGATCTCGCAACAGCAGCTCGACAAGTCGGCGGAGAAGCTCAACCTCGATCCTCAGGTGCACGCGCTCCTACGCGAGCCGATGCGGGTCCTCGAGGTTCACTTTCCCGTGCGCATGGACGACGGCACGACGAAGGCCTTCACAGGTTTTCGGGTCCAGTACAACGACGCCCGCGGCCCCACGAAGGGCGGGCTTCGCTTCGCCCCCGACGAGACCCTGGACACCGTGAAGGCTCTCGCGGCCTGGATGACGTGGAAGTGCGCCGTGGTGGACATCCCCTACGGGGGTGGAAAGGGTGGCGTCATCTGCAACCCGAAGGAGCTCTCCGTTGCCGAGCTCGAGCGCGTCGCTCGCGGGTACATCCGCGCGGTCGGGCGCTTCATCGGGCCGGAGAAGGACATTCCCGCCCCGGACGTCTACACGACGCCTCAGATCATGGCGTGGATGATGGACGAGTACTCCAAGCTGACGGGGTACAACGTGCCGGGCGTGATCACCGGGAAGCCGATTCCGCTTGGGGGATCGCTCGGACGAGGAGACGCCACCGCGCGCGGGGCCCTGTACACCATCCTGGAGGCCGCCAAGGTCCTGAAACTGAACCTAAAGGGGGCGACCGTCGCCGTGCAGGGCTACGGGAACGCTGGGTACCACGCCGCGAAGCTGATGGGCGAGCTGGCGGGGAGCAAGGTCGTGGCCGTCACGGATTCGCGGGGGGGCGTGTACGCTCCGGCAGGGATCGATCCGGAGGTCGCTCTGGCCCACAAGGAGAAGACCGGGTCGCTCTCCGGGCTCGCCGGTGGCAAGGCGATCACCAACCAGGAGATCCTGGAGCTTGAGGTCGACGTGCTGATTCCGGCCGCGATCGAGAACGTGATCACCGCGAAGAACGCCGGATCCATCAAGGCGAAGATCATTGCGGAGGCGGCCAACGGCCCCACGACTCCGGAGGCGGACGAAATCCTCTACAAGAACAAGAAGTACCTCATCCCGGACTTCCTGTGTAACTCGGGCGGCGTGACGGTTTCCTACTTCGAGTGGGTGCAGAACGTCGGTGGGTACTACTGGAGCCTGGAGGACGTCCACGCGCGGCTGAAGGACAAGATAACACGGGCGTTCCACGACGTACAGCGGATGGCGGAGGAGCACAGAGTGGACAATCGGACGGCCGCGTATATGGTCTCGGTGCAGCGGGTCGCAGAGGCGATGAAGCTTCGCGGTTGGGTCTAGGACGTTCTTTCTGCACACGGAGGACAGGGGAGGAGGTCCCTTGGTGAGGCGCCGAGGGACCTCCTGCCTCTCTGGCGGCACGTTGTATGGTGAGGTCAGCTTTGCCTAGAATGGGTACCATGTCCGGCACCAGTTCTGCTCCCGGGGATGCGAAGGAGTTCTTGGCGGGGGTCTTCCCGTCGCTCGCGCCGGAAGAGATCGAGGAACTTCACGGCATTTCTCTTCAGGTCCACTACGACGAGGACGAGTTGATCGCGCAGGAGGGCTCCTACGCCTCCGGGGTGTACGTCGTCAAGTCCGGACTTGTCTCCATCGGCAAGTACGCGAGCAAGGGCTGGGAGAAGCGCGTTCTGCGCTTTCTCGCCGTAGGGGAGATCTTCGGCGCCGAGGCGGTCTTCCTGGAGCGCGAACCGATCAACGCGGAGTTCGCCAAAGCGATCGTCGAATCGAGCCTCGTCTTCTTCGAACGGTCGAACATCCTGGCGTTCAGCAAGAAGCACCCGTACTTGTTTGCCGATCTGTGTCGCTGGCTGTCCCGCGAAGTGATCATGCTCGAGTTCAAACTGACGCGTGAGGCCGTCGAATCGATGGACCGAAACCTCGCCCTTCTCTTGATGGCTCTCGCCAACAAGTACGGCGAGAAGACGTCAGAAGGGATTCTCCTCGACTTGCCGATTTCCCGTCAAACAATGGCAGAGATGCTCGGAATCTCCATCGAGACATTGATGCGAGCCCTGAAGCGATTCCGCGAGCGGAACCTGATCACGACCGCGCAGAGTCAGATCACCATCATCGATCTCGAAAGCCTCAAGGAAAGGGCGCGCACGAGCTCGTTCTATCTCTCGATCATCGAGGAGACCCTCTAGCCCTGCTTCGCAGGTCGGCGGTCTCAGCCAGATGCGCCCGCAGAGCGTCCGACGAAACGACCAGTCGCTCCCCCTGTTGAGAGATGCCTGGCAGTGACTCCGTGGCGCGGCCCACCCGTGCGGCCGACCTTCCGAGGAGTTGGGCGAGGATCGGCAACGTGATCTCACACGGGAGAGTGACGTTCTCCCCATCGAGTCGCTCTCCACACCTCTCGGCGAGATCGAGGAGGAGTTGTGCGAGGCGCTCCTCGACCCGAGACGTAAACAAGAGGCCGGTACGCTGTTTCATGGAGTAGAAGCGGCGGGCGAGGTAGGCCAGACAGTACCGCTCGATGCCGGCTTCCTGCTCCAGGACCTGCAGGAAGAGCTCGCGCTCGAAGAAGAAGAGCTCGGCATCCGTGACGGCGCGGGCGCAGCTGAGGTGAAGGTCGCGGTGACGGTCGAGCAGCACCTCGAGCCCGATCAGGTCCCCCGGGCCGAGGATCTCTATGGGAGGCGTGCGGTGTCTTTCCCCCTGCGCCGCGCATCGGTCGCTCACAAGGCCGGCAGAGACGAGATACGTTCCTGCCGCGTACGTTCCGATCTGGAAGACGAGCTCCCCGTGGGGGTAGCGGACGTGAAGAGGTTTGTAGGTCTCTACGGCCCGCTTCCAGTCGACCCGAGGAGTCTCTGCGCTTGTCGAAGTCTTCTCCATGGTTCCTCGAGCAGCGTAGTGGATTGAGGACGGCTCGCCAATGTAAGTCGACGGGACGTGGAGGGGCCGTCTTGCACGGGCAACTCTTGCGTCGCGTGCGTCTACGAATGTCAAGTGACAGGCGATGGCCTTGCAGGGGCCGCCTCAAGATGGCCGGAGGCCTTCGAAGTCGGCTGTCGTGCGCACGGCCCGCGCTCGCAGGTTGGCACGCGACGACGGGGCGGAGGGACAGGAGACAAGCTGCAAAAAGGACATACCTGCGGCGTCGTTCAACCTACGTTTCGAGAGCGCGCACCGCTAACCTGTTTGACGGAGGTGAACGCCTCATGGCGAGTCAGCAAGTGTCCGGGACCGGGACGAAGCGGTCCGTACGAACGAAGATCAACCCGTATGAGATGCTGCTTCAGCAGCTCGACCTCGTTCGAGAGCAGACGGACATCCCCGCGGGGACGTGGGAGATCCTCCGGCGCGCCGAACGAGCCCTCGAAGTCAGCCTCCCCATCACGCGGGATGATGGCGAAGTGGAAGTCTTCACGGGGTACCGGGTGCAGTACAGCAGCGCACGCGGTCCGTGCAAGGGAGGGATCCGCTACCACCCGGCGGTGACCCTCGACGAGGTCAAGGCCTTGGCGGGCTGGATGACGTGGAAGTGCGCGGTCGTGAACATCCCGTACGGAGGCGGCAAGGGCGGAATCATCTGTGATCCAACGCGGCTTTCCGAGCGCGAGCTGGAGCGACTGACCCGGCGCTACACGGCGATGATCTTCCCCCTCATCGGGACGATGCGCGACATTCCCGCGCCAGACGTGAACACCAACTCGGCGGTGATGAACTGGATCGTGGACACCGCTGGACTGCTCCACGGTGAGCCAGTGCCCGGGATTGTCACGGGCAAGTCGATTGAGCTGGGCGGCGCTCTGGGAAGAAGGGAGGCGACGGGGCGCGGGGTCATGGTCGTGACTCTCGGCGTCCTCCAGCGCCTCGGGATCGACATCACCAAGGCGCGGATCGCCGTCCAAGGGTTCGGGAACGTCGGGTCGATCGCCGCGGAGCTCCTGGCCAAGCAGGGCGCTAAGATCGTCGGCCTGAGCGACGTCTCGGGCGCCTACTACTGCCCGACGGGGTTCCCGGTCGACGAGGTCCTCCGCTACACCGCGACCTCTCCGGGGCACCTGCTCGCAGGCTACAGCGCGCGCGGCGTCGAGGAGATCACCAACGACGAACTCCTCACTCTCGACGTCGACGTCCTGGTCCCCGCTGCCCTGGAGGCGCAGATCGTGACGGAGAACGCGAAGGACGTCCGAGCGAAGGTCGTCATCGAGGGGGCCAACGGCCCGACCACGCCCGAGGCGGACCTCATCCTCGCGGAGAAAGACGTTGTGGTCGTCCCGGACATCCTGGCGAACGCTGGCGGAGTGGTCTGCTCGTACTTCGAGTGGGTCCAGAACGTCCAGTGCTTCCCGTGGGAAGAAGAGGAGACGAATCAGCGCCTCGGACGGGTCATGCAGCGATCGGTCGACGAAGTGTGGAAGCTCGCCAAGGAGAGGAACGTCTCTCTGAGGCTCGCCGCCTTCATCCTTGCGGTGGAGCGCGTCGCTCAGGCGATCCGGCTTCGCGGGATCTTCCCGTAGAAGGGGCGGTGGGGAGGGATCGAGCCGTGGGGCCATACATCCCGAGCATGCTGCTGGGGCCCGAGATGGAGACAGCCCCACTGCTCGACCTCGCGGTTCGTTTCTGCGCGAGGCGCCTAGGAAAGAGCGAGAGGGACGTGCTGCGAGACCTCGCAGGGGAAGATCCAGAGGCCCACAGCACGCTCCGATACTCGATCGCCAAGGGACTAAGCGAGCACCTCGGCCGGCTCGGTCGGGCGATCCGGGCCGTCTATCTGTACGGAAGCGCCATGAACGGCGACGCGAGGGCCTGTTCGGACATCGATCTCATTGTTGTGGTGGATCGGAAGCTCGATCAAGCCCAGACGCTCCTGCGGCGCTTGGACCTGGCCCTCGTGACGTCGTACCGAGCCCTGCTCGGCGGCGAGGCAGGCCTAACGTCCCTGCTGGACGTCCACTTCGTGGATGCCGAGGAAGAAGAGAAGCGTCAAGGCTACGGGGCCATCCTCTGCTCAACGGAAACGAGCCCCGTGTGCCTATGGCGTGACACACCTAGAGTCTCGGGGGCTCCCTTGGCCGGGGGCCCCCGCGCGTTCTACCCTCTCACCGCGCGTGAATGAAGAACTGCTTCATGTCGCGCGGCGCATACACGTCGAACTGAACCAGACTCAACACATCGATCTGGGTCTGACTCCCCGGGTTGACGCAGCGAGTCTCCCCCAAGTCGGCCTTGTAGTCCCCCATGACGAGGGACTCGTGGCAGTGCCCTGACAACGCCAAGTAGGGTTGAGCCTTCGCGATGAACCGCCTGATCTCCACGCTGCCCACGTGATCGGAGAGCTTCAGGAAATCGTATCGTCCGCGGGGCGCGCACCAGTCGAGCGGCGTCCCGTAGGGGGGTGCGTGGAAGAGGTGGATCGTCTGCCCCGGCTCGTACGCGACCCTGTTGGAGCCTTCACGCTCGTGGCTCGCGAAGTAACCACCGGGATCCTTGAGGTCATCGGCGATCGTCGTGCGCTCGCCGTTGGCACTCGTGGTGACGCCCAGATCGTAGATGTCGGCGCAGGGGTCCATCGTCTCGGGGCGCAGCTTCACTCGATTCTCGTACTTGACCCAATCCATGAGGAGCCCGCCCCCGGGAGGCACGTACGGGTAGCCCGCGACGAACAGGAGGGGGACCTCGTCGGGGAAGAACGCTCGCCTCTGCCGCGACTCTCGGAGCGGGATAAGCCGGTCGTTTACGAGGTGGAAGTTCGGGGTCTCTCGGGAGAAGGCAGCGAGCAACGGCTCGTTCGCCCGGCGGTCGTCGTTTCCCATGATCGCGTAGATATCGACGTGCCGGTGCTCGAGCAGGAAGCTCCCGAACAAGGGGATGAGCTCGCTCTCGAAGAAGGCGCGTTGCGTGGCGACGCCGGTCTCTTCGGCCAACGGCTCTCTGGGCGAAGCTTGCGCCGGGCTCGGTGCGAGGTCGCCGGCGATGAAGACAGAGCTGATCTTCCAGGCTTCGGCGATGCGGAGGAGAAGCTCGTACAAGAGCACGTTCCCGTGAAGGTCACTCACTGCGACCGCCTGCATCATGGCCCTTCAGAGTAGCATGACGCTTCACTTTGTCAAGTGGCAGAGCAAAAGAGCCATAGGATCGGCGACGGCCGATGCCAGTTGGCAGGGGACTGGCGCCAATGGCGTGACGAGACGGGGCCGTGGGGCGGCCGGCGACGGGTCGTGGGGAGGGGAGACGCAGAAGAGCATCTCTGGCTCACCCTTCGTGCGCGCTGGGTCTTCGGCTATGATCGAGAAGCGAGCCGATCATGGGAAAGACAAGGAGGGTGTAATGGGTCAGGGAGGAGCGCAGAGGCCGAGTGTCTACGACAACGTGATGCGGCAGTTCGACAAGGCGGCCGACCTCATGAAGCTCGACCCAGACATCCGAAAGATACTCGCCACGACCAAGAACGAGATCATCGTTCATTTTCCGGTGAAGATGGACGACGGTACGATCGAGATGTTCTCAGGGTATCGCGTGCAGCACAACGACGTGCTCGGGCCGTACAAAGGAGGCCTGCGCTTCCATCCTTCCGTCGACCTCGACGAGGTGCGAGCGCTCGCCACCTGGATGACCTGGAAGTCCGCCCTCGTGGACATCCCCTTTGGAGGGGCCAAGGGCGGGATTCAGTTCGAGCCGGCGGAGTATTCTCCCCGGGAGCTTGAGCGGATCACGCGGCGGTTCGCCTTCTCCCTGGGGTGCAGCATCGGCCCGGAATACGACATCCCCGCCCCGGACGTCAACACCAACCCTCAGATCATGGCCTGGATCCTGGACACGTACCTCTCCATGATGCCTCCCCAGGAGCGGAACCGCTCCGTCCACGTCGTGACCGGGAAACCGGTCGGGCTGGGCGGCAGCCTTGGGAGGGACAAGGCGACGGGGCAAGGGATCGTGTACCTCATTGAGCAATGGGCGAAAGACTCAGACTTCGATCTGCACGGGGCGACCTACACGGTGCAGGGTTTCGGCAACGTGGGTGGCTGGGCCGCGCGACTCCTCAAGCCGCACGGCGCGAGACTGGTCGCCGTGGAGGACGCCACCGGGGCGATCGCCAATCCGGAGGGGATCGATCCAGACAAGCTTGCCGAGCACGTGAAGGTCCATCGTGGCGTGCGGGGCTACGCGCGGATGGACCTCATCGATCACGAGACCTTCCTGAGCACGTCGGCCGACCTGTTCATTCCGGCCGCGCTCGAGAACCAGATCACCGCCGAGACGGCTTCCCTGCTCGACGTGAAGCTCGTTGCGGAAGGGGCGAACGGCCCGACGGATCCAGACGGCGACTTGATTCTCGAGGAAAAGGGGATCGACCTGCTCCCCGATGTCTTGTGCAACGCCGGCGGGGTGATCGTCAGCTACTACGAATGGCTGCAGAACAAGCGAAGCGAGTTCTGGGAGCTCGAGGAGGTCGATGGCAAGCTGCAGAGACGCCTCCTCGTCGCGTATGGGCGAGTGCGGGACACCGCGAGACGCGTCGGAACGGACTGGCGCACGGCCGCCTACATGATTGCGCTGTCCCGCCTGGAACGGGTCTACAAGGAACGCGGGATATTCCCCTAAGTCTTCTCGTCACGCCGGGCCGCGACCCTCTTCGGGAAGCCCGCGGGTTCCCGATGGATGGCCCGGAGAACGACGTAGCCTCTTGGCGAGCCTCGTCTCGGGGCGGACAGCGGCGGCGCCGCAGAGGGACGGCCGAGCTGGACGAGGGACGCGGGGGCGGATACGATTCGACCAGACTCACGGTTCCAGGGTAGGTACCACTTCTCATGAAGCGAATCCCCAGCGCGATGATCGCCCTCCTTCGTCGCCTCTACGGCGTCCCCCAAGCACACGGATTGAACCCCAAGGTCTTCATCGGGCTCTCCGCGCTGGGCGTGACCGTGCAGATCCTGTACTACCTCCCCTGGCTTCGGGTCTTCGACCTTCGGCTCGCCTTCCTGACGCTCCTCCGGACGCTCGCTCTCGTTGGTCCGGCCTACATCGCCATTCGAGGAAGGAAGATCGCTGGTCTCGTCAACATCTCCCTCGTGGGGTCGTGGGCAATCGGAACCGCCTGGCACGTCTGCTACTTCGTCTATCTCTAGGCTGCCCTCGCGGCGCTCTTCCTGGTCGGCGCAGGGCGTTGGTCTACTCGGACGAGGCAAAGCGGCGCGCCGCCGCGAACTCCGATAGGCTCTTGAGATCCCCTTGAGCGAACTGCTGCATCAGGGCAAGGCAGGTCGTTTCCACGTTCTTTGTCGAGGTTCGGAGCGCTTTCGCGATCTCGGCGGCCGAACGGCCTTGTGCGAGAAGCCGCAGAATCTTGCGCTCGCGGTCCGTCAGGCACGCGAACGGGCCTGCTTCCGTGCCTCCGCGCGGGGAGAGGTAGCTGTCGACCACGCGATCGGAGATTCTCTCGCTCAGGTAGCGCTTGCCGGCGTGGACCGCGCGGACCGCGTTGACGACTTCCATCCCCGCGGATTCCTTCACGAGGAACGCGCGCGCCCCGGCCTCGAGAGCTCGGACGACGTGCTCCGCCGTCGAGTACATGGAGAGGATCACGACCGCCATGGAGGGGTGCGCCTTGCTGATTAGGCGGGTCACCTCGATTCCGTTGGGCTCAGGCATGGCGATATCGACGATCGCGACGTCGATGACGACGCTCGCCGAGAGGACTTTGAGTCGTCGAAGCGTCTCCTCTCCCGTGGCGGCCTCGCCGACCACCTTGATGTCCCCTTGCGCCTCCAGGAGCGACCGGAGGCCGTCGCGGACGACGGCGTGATCGTCGGCCAGGAAGACGGTGATGTTCATCGGGCGACCTCCACGATGACCCGCGTGCCTTGGCCGGAGATGGATGCGACCTGACAGGTGCCTCCGACGGACTCCGCCCGCTCGGCCATCGTGACGATCCCCCAGCCGCGGCGCCCGTCTTGGAGCGAGGGCGGGGTCTCCTCGAACCCGATCCCGTCGTCCGCGACCTCGAGCCGAACACGACTCGCGTCGTGGTTCACCGCGACCGTGACCCGTTTCGCTTGGGCGTGCTTGCTGACGTTGGTCAGGGCCTCCTGAGCGATGCGGAAGAGGCCGCTTTCGACATGAAGGGGAAGGCGAGGGGACAGGTCGTCGCCAAGCACCGAGACGGGGATGCCGGTCCTTGCCGCGAACTGCTTCCCGTACCAACGGAGGGCCGTCAGGAGGCCGTAGTCCTCGAGGACCGGCGGGCGCAGATCCGCCATGACGTCGCGGAGGCGCTCGGCCGTCTCCTCGAGCAAGGCGAGCGAATCCGTCAGGCGCGGGCGGAGGGCGGCCGAGGCCGCTTCGGGAAGCTGCGAGGAGATCAGGTTCAGGTTGATACCCAGGGCGGTCAGGTTGGGTCCTACTTGGTCGTGCAGCTCCCGCGCCAGCCGCCGTCGCTCGGCTGTCTCAACCTGCGCCAGTCGCGCGGTCAAGGAGCGCAGGCGCTCCGCCGATCGTTCGAGCGCCTCCTGCGACTGCTTCCGTTCTCGGATGTCGCGAACGATGCTCTGGATGTGCAGCGGCTGGCCGGCCGAGTCGCGGACCAGCGTGAGGTTGATCTCGACGGGCACCGGGGATCCGTCCTTGGCAAGGAACGTACGCTGGTAGATGCCGATGGCCTCCCCAGACAGGAGCGCGTCGCGCTTCTTCACGGCTTCGGGGTACTCGCGGGGATCGATGGTCTCGGCCACGGTCATCCCGACGAGTTCGTCCGCCTCGTACCCGATGATCTCCGCGCCACGCCGGTTCACGGCTCGGTGTACCAGGTCGAAGTCCATGATGAACACGCCGTCGTTCGAGTGATCGAAGAGCGCCGCGTAGCGGCGCTCGCTCTCGCGAAGGGCCTCCTCGGCGCGCTTCCGCTCGGTGATGTCGCGCACGAACACGAAGTCGGCGGGCCGCCCGTGGAAAGGGATGATCCCTGCGTCCAGTTCCGCGGAGAGTCTCGTCTCATCCTTGTGCAGAAGTACGGTCTCGTAAGTCGAACGGACCGGGGCTCCGGCCATGCGCTGGCGGTAGTGCTCGAGGACCTTCGGGAGCTCGTCCGGAGCGACGTACCTCGAGAACGCCGTGTGGATGACTTCCTCGGCCGTACCCCCCCACAACTCGAGCAGGCGAGGGTTCACGTACTGCACGAGCGAATCCTGGATGATGGCGATTCCGTCGTTCGCTCGCTCGACCACGTAGCGGTAGGCCGCGTCCCTCTCGAGGAGGGTTCGTTCTCTTGCCTTGCAGGCCGTGATGTCGCGGAGGACGGTGCTCACGTACGGCACTCCGGCCGCCTCGATGCTCCAGCAGGTGAACTCGACATCGACGGCCGTGCCGTCTTTGCGGAGAACCGTTGCCTCGCCATCCGGTCCCGCGTTGCCTCCGCGCTTCCCGGACGAGCGAGCCGCGGAGGCGGCCGCCTTCTCACACACCTCGCCCAGGGTCATTCCCAGCAGCTCTTCCTTGGGATACCCGGTTAGGCGGCACGCCCCCTCGCTCGCCGCGGCGAGCGAGGAATCGGCACGGGTGATGAGGGTGGCATACGGCGAGCCGTTCACGACCTCGCGGTACCAGCCCTCGGGCGGAGAGGCACTCGCGCGGCCAGGCTCCGCCCGTCCTTGGCCTCTGGGACTGCTCCTTCTCTGCTTGAGCTCGCTCACGAATGGTCTCCTCTCCTGGAATGAGAAGCTACCGCTTTGCCCGGCGCGACGTCAAGGGTTGCCTTTGGCGAGGGGCCGCTTCCTTACTTCGGGGCGGGGTAAGTAGCCGACCGCCGCTGGCGCGAGGACCGCGCGGTCGTGCGAGGGCCGTCGCGTCGAACCCGTGAGCCAGGCTGGGCATCCAAGCGCGGGATTGGGTGCAGGAGAAGGCCACGGCTCTTTGGGCCGCTCGGTTCGAGACAGAGACCCGAACGGGGCACGCCGGATCAGGTTCGTCACAACGGGTCGCAACGAGGCGGAGGTGTTCGGCCCTCCGCCCTTCAGGGCGGCAGCCTCCGGTTCACCTCCCACGCGAGGGTCGCCGTGGGAATCTCCTGGGTCAGGCGTGGCCGGTCAAGGAGAACGCGGCTCTTCTCCTTGCGGGCGGGCGACCTCGCCTCCTTCTTCGCTTCCTTCGCGGCGCGAAGCGCTCGGCCGAGGCGTTCGACGCCCTCGGTGATTCGTTCCTCCGTTTCCCCCGCGAAGTTCAGGCGAAGGCTCTGCTTTCCCCCGCGGCCATCCGCGAAGAAGTGCGATCCCGGGACGTAGCTCACGCCGGTCCGGAGGGCCTCTTCCAGGACCGGTTTCGCGAGGAGGTCGTGTTGGAGCTCTCCCCAGATGAAGAGGCCGCCGTCCGGCCGCGTCCAGCGCAAGAGGCTCTTGCAGTTTTCCGCGAGCCCGTCGCACATCGCGTCCCGCCGCGCTCGATACGCGGTGATGATCTCGGTGAGGTGTTCGTCGAGCCACGGGAAGAGGGCGCACGCGAGCGACTGCCCGAGCCCCGACGTGTAGGACTCGATCGAGTTCTTGACCGCGTGGAGCTGCTGAGAGACCCGCTGCGGGCCGACGAGCCAGCCCACCCGCAGGCCGGGCACGATCTCGGAGAAGGTCGAGAGATACAGGACGTGGTTCTGCCGGTCGAGCGTCTTCAGGGACGGGACCCGCAGCCCGTCGTAGCGAAGCATGCTGCGCGCGTCGAGCTCCAGAATCGGTGTCTGATAACGATAAGCGAGCTCAAGGAGTCCCTGCCTTCGCTCAAGCGACATCGTGATCCCGGTTGGATTGTGGAAGGTCGGCTCGACGAAGAGGAGCTTCGGATGGAGATGTCTCAGGATCCCGTCCGCTACGTCGAGGCGGATCCCTTCGCTATCCATCGGGATGGAATGGACGCGCGCTCCGATCGTGCTGAAGGCGCGGAGCGCGCCGGGAAAGGTCGGAGACGCGACGGCGACGCCGTCCCCTCGTCCCAGGAGCGCCTGTCCCACGATGAAGATCCCCTGTTCTGCACCCGACAGGACGAGGACTTGCGACGGGGTCGCGCGGATCCCGTCCAGTTCGAGGTACTCCACGATGAGCTTCCGCAGCCGCGGCGAGCCCTGAGGGACGGGACGCTCTAGGATCCCCTTCTCGTGGAGCAGAGGCTCGGCGAGCGCTTGCAGGACCCCGTGTCGGGCGGTGACGTCCCCGGAGGCGACCCCGAGCGCGAACGTAATAAGGTTCTCTCCTTCTTCAGGGAGCGCCCGCTCGCTGGCGAGGCCGCTCTTGGCCGCGGAGACGCACTCCGTGTAGAGGTTGTCCCAGGCGAGGGGGCGTCCCTCCAGTGCAGCCGGCTTGACTGGGTGATACGGCGCGACGATCGTTCCGCCTCCGGATCGTCCCTCGATCAACCCCTCTCCCCACAGGCGCCGATAGGCGTTGACAACGGTCGTTCGGTTGACGTCCAGGGCCTTGGCTAAGTCCCGCGTGGGCGGAAGGCGAGTCTGCTCGGGCAGGCTCCCGATCAGGATCATCTCGCGGAGCTGCTGGTGGATCTGAAGGTACAGCGGTGCATTCGCTGTCCGGTCGATCTCGACCAACATCGGTTCTCCTCCTGTTGGACAGTCCGAGGCGTTTCAGGTTATCGCATCCGCGCCGGCCTGTCCAGGGCCAACCATCGCCGACCAAGGGCCAGCCAAGTTGATTCGAGGGGAGTCGCCGCGCAAAGGAGCGGCCTATCCCAGAGCCGTTTCCGCTTTGGCCGACATGGTTGGCCCTTCCTCCCCGGCGGCTTCCTTCACGAGGGGACCCGTCGAGGCAGGGAGGGCGCTACTCCGTCGCTCGAGTCTCTCCCTTGGGGCACTTGTGGGGGGCAAGGCCGGCCGCGGTGACAGCCGAGGCGAGCCCTCTTCCTTCGCCCCACCTGTGGACGTACGATGGGGAAGTTTCGGCGGGGCTCGCCCGGGCCGCTTTTCCCCCGAGAAGACTCGAAATCCTCTTCTGCGGCACGGGCTGAGAACGGCCGAAAGAGGAGGGAGGTCTCCTTGAGCGCATCGCAACGCCGGATCGTGACCCTCTTGGACGGCCTCGACGCCGAGGTGGACGAGGAGAAAAGGGCGAGAGTCCTCAAAGCCTGCGGCCGGAATTGCCTTCCCAAGGGCTTGAGGGAGAAGGCGCGCAAGCT
>JAPLGE010000130.1 GCA_026390315.1 Candidatus Bipolaricaulota bacterium | reverse complement strand
GCGAGCGTCTCGAGGAAGTTGCGGATGAGGGCCGTCGCGAGACGCTCGCGTTCTGGCTCGGACGCCGCGCACTCGTCCACGACCGACCCTGGGCTCTTCCCAAAGCGCGCGAGTTCCTGTGCGTATTCCCGCGCCCAGTCCTGCGCCTCGGTGTGCCTCGTCTCCAGGTGAAACTGGAGTCCGACGACTCGCCCGACGCGGAAGGCCTGATTCCGGCACGCCTCGCCTTGGGCGAGCAGGGCGCCTCCGGCCGGGATCTCGAAGGTGTCGCCGTGCCAGTGAAACACGGGGAAGGTGGCGGGGAATCCTCGGAAGAGAGGGTCGGTCGCTCCCGCGTGAGTCAGGCGGACGTCGTGGCCGCCGATCTCCTTCCCTGGATTGGGGCCGACGCGCGCCCCGAGGAGCTGCGCCAGAAGCTGCGCCCCGCCGCAGATCCCGAGGCACGCCACGCGGCGTGCGACGGCCTCCGCGAGGAAAGCCGATTCCTCGCGGAGGAAGAGGTGCTGATCGGCCTCGTAGACGGAGATTGGGGTGCCGCCGACCAGGATGGCGTCCCAGCAGTCGGCCGCCGGAAGGGGATCGCCGCGGTGGGGATGGATCGTCTCCGCGACGGCTCCCTCGGCCAAGAGCCGGTCGGCATACGATCCGAACCCCTCGCTCGGGCAGTTCTGAATCGCAAGGATTCGCACGTTGGGTCTCTCCTCTTTCCGAGGCAGCCTCTCGCGGCAGAGCGAACCGCGTCGTCCGCCGGCGGACGCGTGGCGCCGATCCAGCCCGTCTCTCGAGTCAAGCGCGTATCGAGGAGACCGCCACGCTTTTCACGGCTCGCACGTGGATGCTTGTCGCGAAGACGTCCACCTTCCCGGAGTCGATGAGCCGGGCGGCCTGTCGGACGTCCTCGGGGGGTTCTGGCTGTCGAACCCGGGGCGAACGCTTGGCGGAATCGCAGGCCCCGGACTCCTGCTTGGCGATCCCTCCCGCAGGGCGCTCCGTGAGGATCTCCACCCTCTCGAAGCCGGCGGCCTCGATCGCGGCGAGGTACTCCTCCTTCCTCATCGCTCCGGTGATGCATCCGGCCACGGAGTCGGCGTCGGCGCGAACCTCAGGCGGAAGGTCGGCGATGAGGACGATGTCCGAGACGAGCATCTCCCCGCCCGGGCGGAGGGCGCGATACGCCTCGCGGAAGACCTGAGGCTTGTCCGGCGAGAGGTTGATCACGCAGTTCGAGATGACCCGGTCGACGGACGCATCGGCGACCGGGAGGTGCTCGATCTCGCCCAGGCGGAACTCGACGTTTCCGACTCCCGACCTCTCGGTGTTCTCCCGCGCTCGATCGATCATCTCGGGCGTCATGTCGACCCCGATGACGCGGCCCCGCTTCCCGACGCGCTCCGCGGCGAGGAAGCAGTCGATCCCCGCGCCAGCGCCGAGGTCCAGGACGACGTCGCCTTCGCGAAGCGAGGCGAGAGCCGTCGGGTTTCCGCAGCCCAAGCCCAAGTTGGCTCCGTCTGGGATCGCGGCGAGTTGCTCGTCGGTGTAGCCGAGGAGCGTCTTCGCGACCTCAGCTGGAACCTCTTGCGAGCATCCGGAGTCGCAGCAGGACCGCTCTTCCCGCGCCACGCGTCCATACGAGCGTCGCACCGCCTTTCTCACGTCGTCATCGCTCATGACCGTCCTCCTCTTTCGTCGTGGATCTTGGTGTGTTCTCAAGAAGTGGCCGCAGCAGCTCCTCGATCTTGGGAGCCAGGTCGTTCGCCTTGGAGAGGATCAGGCAGACCGCGTCGTCCGCTCTGCCCCACGTCGTCACGGCCAGCTTGTCGCCCGGCACGATCCCGAGCTGCTGCCGAAGCGCCTTGGGAAGGACCATCTGCCCACGCGCATCCACGCTCACGATGGCGACGATTCGGCAGCAACTCGCCTCGTCGCTGCAGAGTTGAGGCTTCTTTCGTGCCGCCTGCTTCTTCTCCACGGCCGCACCTCCGTCCGCCAACTCAGAAGATTCAGAAGAATCTGATATGGAGGATAGCGGACGTCGCTCCGGTTGTCAAGGGAGCCGACAAGGGCGAGGCGAGGTCTACCCGAGTCGCCTGTCGGTCGGCTAGACTTGTCACGGGAGGAGGCGGATGATCGACGCGCGCGACGAGAGAAGGAAGGAGTACACGGGGCGCATCAACCGGGTGATGGACTACATCGCGAGGAACCTCGCCGGCGACCTGTCGCTCCGCACCCTTGCGCGGGTGGCGAACTTCTCGCCGTATCACTTCCACCGGCTCTTCCGCGGCATGGTCGGGGAGACCGTGAACGGCTTCATCCGGCGG
>JAPLGE010000100.1 GCA_026390315.1 Candidatus Bipolaricaulota bacterium | reverse complement strand
GTCCCTCCCGCCCGATGGGCCCTTCTGCGCGCCTCTCCCGAGGGAGAGGGCCGCCGAGTGATCCGCGCGCTCCTTGTGGACTGGGGAGACACCCTGATGCGGGTCTTCCCGGAAGAGACTGGCCCGATGGCTGGGTGGTCGCGCGTGGAGGCGATCCCTGGGGCGAGGGAGGCCCTGCGAGCCCTTCACGAGACCTATCTCATCGCCCTCGCCACGAACGGCGGGGCCGCGGGAGCGCCGCTCGTGCGCGCGGCCCTGGCGCGCGTCGGTCTGGACGACTGCCTCCACGAGGTCTTCACCGCCGCCGACCTCGGCGCCCGTAAGCCGGATCCGGCCTTCTTCCTTGCGGCACTCCGTCGCCTCTCAGTCGACCCGCGCGAGGCCGCGATGGTTGGGGACAGCTACGCCGAGGACATCGGCGGCGCGAAAAGAGCCGGCCTCTTCGCCCTTTGGTGGAACGAGCGGGGCGCGTCCTGCCCGGACCCTCACCCCCTCTACGACGCCGAACTCCTGAGGATGTCCTCCCTTCCCACTCTTCTCGCCGCTCCCTTCCTGCCGGACGTCGCCGCGTGCCTGGCCCTGCTTGCAGAGCAGGGGGCGCCGCCCCAACTCGTCTCTCACTCTCAGGCGGTGGCGGAGGTCGCCTTTCGCCTCGCGGCTCGACTCCGCGATCGAGGCGAGGCGGTCGATCCGCTCCTCGCCCACCGCGGCGGTCTCCTGCACGACCTAGACAAGGTGAGCGCGAACGAGCCAACGAGGCCACACGGGGAGTGGTCCGGGACGATCCTGCGCGAGCGCGGCTTCCCGCAACTCGCGGCGATCGCGCGGCGGCACGTCGTCTTCACCATCCTCGACCCCAGGACGCGGCCCGTCACGTGGGAGGAGCGGATCGTCTTCTACGCCGACAAGGTCGTGGAAGGGGAAACGGTGGTCGGAGTGAGAGAGCGCATCGCGGCTCTCATACAACGCTACCCGGGCGCCGCTCTCAAGCTCGCTTCGTGCCTCCCCCTCGTCCTCACGCTCGAAGAGGAGATCGCGTCGCGCCTCGGGACGCCGCCAAGCCAGCTTCTCGCGCGGGTTCGTTGACGCGGGCCAAGCCGCGTCCCTCGTGGGGCGGGCGCTCCGCGGGCGTCTGGAGGAGGCCCTCACGCCCTCCCCCAGCCGATCGGGTAAACTTCGGCCGACGTTGGCTCTCTCTTCCGCGACGTGCGGAGCCGGGCCACAAAGGAGGATCCTCATGTGCGCTGGTTCAACGACCCGGAGGTGCGACAGTACCTCCTCATGTACGGCCCGATGTCGCGCGCCAAGGAAGAGGACTGGTTCGAGACGATGCAGCAGCGCCGCGACGACTTCCTCTTCGCGATCGAGGCCCAGATCGGAGCCGACTGGGTGCACGTTGGGAACCTCGGGCTCCACCGCATCGACTGGAAGAACCGGAGCGCCGTCTTCGGGATCGTCCTCGGTGAGAAGAGCCACTGGAACAAGGGCTTCGGGACCAAGGCCGCCCGCACCATCCTCCGCTTCGCCTTCACTGAGCTGAACCTGCATCGGGTCGAGCTCGAAGTCTTCGCGTTCAACCCGCGGGCGCAGCGCTGCTACGAGAAGGCCGGCTTCACGCGAGAAGGGACGCGCCGCGAGGCCATCTTCCGAGATGGCCACTACCACGACGAGCACGTCATGTCGATCCTGCAGGAGGAGTACTTCGCGCAGGAGAAAGCAAGGCAGCCGTCAGAATCCGGCACAGCGAAGCGACGGGCTTAGACGGGCGAGTCGCCTCGCAAGCCCCGTTGCCCAGACAAATGGGGACTCAAAACGGACACACGATCGTTCCGACCCGATCAACCGCCAGAATGAAGCGGGGGAGGATAGGAACGCCGCCGCACGCCTTGCCCGGCGTGACTAGGCGAAGCACGCGGCATCTCCCTTGTCCTCCCCCAGCGTCCGACGTCTGGTCTTCTCCACTACGAGGAGCCGCACCTTCCACAGGACCGCTGTTCGCACAAGCCCTGTCCGGTCACCCGTTGGCGCGTCATCCTCGAGCGAGCCTCTCGAGCATACGCCCGTCACCCACACAAACCAACGCCCAAACGCATGGAGATACCACCAGCCAAGCGCCAAGCCCACAGAAGTCCCCAGGGAACGTGTCTCGGGCGCCACGCACAGAGGTAACCCACACTGCCTTCACCGAACCTTCACAGGTAAGCTTCAGACTGCTGACCATCCTGCGTGTACAAGAAGAGAACTCGTCGAACACGAAAAGCGAGGAGGAATACCATGAAAGGGTTCTGGATCGTCTCACTTCTGTTGCTCGGCCTCCTGGGAGGCGCGGCCGTCGCCGCGCCGGTCATCAGCGTGGACAACCCCCTCTACGCCGCGTCCGTCCAATCGGGCTCGCTCGTCACCCACACGTTCCTGCTCAAGAACGCGGGCGACCAGATCCTGAAGATCACTGGCGTCCGCACGTCGTGCGGATGGTCGACGACGACTCTCGCCAAGACAGAGCTCACGCCGGGCGATTCGGTCGGGCTCGAAGCCGTGGTCAATACCACGGGGTTCGCCGGAACGGTGGAACGGACCGTCACGGTGCAGTCGAACGATCCGGCGAACGTATCCCTCGTCCTGCGCCTGTCCATCA
>JAPLGE010000025.1 GCA_026390315.1 Candidatus Bipolaricaulota bacterium | reverse complement strand
GGACGAGAGCGAGCCCGAAGATGGCGAGGGGGGAGCGCCGGACGATGTACAAGACGCGTCTTGCGAGGGTATCGCGCTTCGGCTGTGGGTTCTTCTTCACGGATCTCCTCCCCTAGTAGCGGATTCTCGGATCCAGCGCTCCGTAGAGCAGATCCGTGACTAGGTTGACCACGGCGTAGACCGCGGCGATCACCAGTGCGACGCCAACCACGGGCGCGTAGTCGACATGAAGGATCGATCGCGCCGCGAACAGTCCAATCCCGGGCCAGTCGAAGACGGTCTCCACCAATACGGCCCCTCCCAAGAGGTATCCAGTGGTTAGTCCGATCACGGATACGGCGGAGATGAGGGAGTTCTTGAGCGCGTAGACGTAGTGGACCCGGAACGGACGATGTCCGTAGGCCTTGGCCATGAGCGTGAAATCCTCGTTCAGGGTGCGAAGCATAGAGGAGCGGACCATGGCCGTCGTCGTGGAGAGGTTGGTCAGAGCCATGACGAGGACGGGAAGAGCCAAGTGGCGGAGGGCATCCCAGAAGGTCCTCAAGTTGCCAGCCAGGAGACTGTCGATGGTATACATGCCGGTCACGCGCGGCGGAGGAACGAGCGTCATTTCTAGGCGGCCCCCGATCGGGAACCAGCGCAAGTAGTAGGAAAACAGCAGGATGAACATCAGACCGAGCCAGAATTGCGGCAAGGCGACCCCCCCAACCGCGATCCCTCGGGCCATGACGTCGAAGACGCTATTCCGGTGAACCGCGGCGACGACTCCGAGCGCGATTCCCACGACCACGATCAGGATGAGACTGAAGAGCGTCAGCTCAAGGGTTGCCGGCAGGAAGGTCGAAAGGTCGCTCACGACCGTCCGCCGCGTGGCGATCGATCGGCCGAGGTCCCCGTGCAGGAGGTGTCCCATGTAGAGGAAGTACTGAGTGAGCAGCGGCTTGTCTAGCCCATACTCCTCGGTCGCCTTCTCGAGCTGCGCCTCCCCAGCGTGAGGTCCTAGGAGGACGCGGACGGCGCTTCCCGGAACCATATGCGTCAGGAAGAAGACAAGGGTCACGACGAGCCAGAGCACGACCGGCATCCACAGGAGTCTCTTGAGGACGTACTTCAGCATCGGTCTCCTTCTCCTCTTCCGGCGAGCTCAGTCCGAAAGGCCTCCCTCTGGCGACAGCGGGGGCAGAGGAGGAGGCGCCCGCCCTCGAGGGCTTGGGCGACGGTCTCCGGGTCGGACCGTCGGGGGCCTGCGCCGAACTGAGTCCCGCAACGTGGACAAGCCCAGGCGGGGAGCTGCACGAGAACCTCGGGCTCGACGGTTTGGCTCACCCTCTCCAGGGGGATGGTTCGGCGAACCGCCTGTTTCGGGCAAACCGTCTCACAGCGGCCACAGAAGAGGCAGCGCCCAGCGTTCCACATGATCTCCGCGGCACTCGCTGAGGCGTGCGCCTCCAGGGCGGCCGAGGGGCAGCTTCGGACGCAGGCCCAGCACCCGTCACAGCGTTCCCTGTCGATCGTCACCCCCAGCGCGCTCATGTCCCTCCGAGGCAGCTCATGCACAGGTCGAACGAGGCGACGACGAGCCGCGCGTCGGCCTCCCGAACGCCAACGAGGGCCGCGGCCAAGCCGACGATGCTGTCCTCGGTCGGCACCCGAATCGCCAGGGAGGAGATCTCGCCGTCGGAGGCGAGGGTCACCTCGTGGCGGTCCTCGCCCCGAGGCGCTTCGACGCTCATCGAGGTTGCGACGGTAGATACAGTTGCCGTCTCGCTGCCCTCCGCTCGAATCGCTCCCTCGGGCAGCGATGCGAGGAGCTCATCGATCAGGGCGTACGAGACGAGAAGCTCCTCGAGCCGTACGGAGACTCGCGCGAGGCTGTCCCCCTCGTCCCGAACGGGGACGGCAAGGGGCAGCTCTCGGTAGAGAAGGTAGGGCCGCTCCCTTCGAACGTCCCGGGCCGAGCCTGACGCGCGCTGGTTGGGCCCGGTGCCCGGAAGCTCTTGACCGGGCGACCTCCAGACACCCAGCCCCGCCAGGCGCCTCCCGGCCGCCCGTTCGAACTCGCCGCGGAGAGGCCGAAGCGACTCGCCGAGTGAAGCCAGTATCTCCTGCGCCATGCGCGGGGCAGTCGGGGAGAGGTCCCGCGCCAGGCCGCCGATGCAGTTGATCCCGTAGTGGATGCGATTCCCGGTGATCTCCGCCAGAAGGGCCGTCACCTGCTGCCAGGCCGCCCACACAGGCCGCGCCAGGTCGTGGCCGCCAGCGATCGTCGCGGTCTCGCTCAGGCTGAACAGGTGGCTTTGGATCCGCTCGAGCTCAGCCGTAAGCGTGCGGATCGCCCCAGCGCGCGGGGGGATGTCCAGGGACAGGGCCCTCTCGACTGCGGAAGCGAAGGCCAGCGTGTGGGCGTGGGAGCAGGCGCCGCACAATCGCTCCACGACATACAGGGCCTTGTGGGGGTCCCGGTACCGATCGCTCACTAGACGGCCGACTTGGCGCGACACGAACTCCCCTTCGGCGCGGGCTTCACGGATCGTCCCATCTCTCTCCGTCCTGAGGACAAGGCGGTAGACCTCCGGCACCTCGAAGCGAAGCGTCACCTCACGTATAGGCACTCTTGCGCTCCTTTTCGAGGGCACGTAGCGTCTCGGCGATCTCGGTCGAAGGCGGAGGGCATCCCAAGACGAGGCCGGACACACACCCACCGAGGGCCGCGACGCGGTCGAGGGCGCCGTCCGGTGGCAGAAAGAGACCCTGTGAGATCCCGCACGACCCGACGCGGAGGACCGGCACACCGGAGCGAGGCCGTACGCGCTCCGCGCGGGCGCGGTTCGCCTCAGTCAGCACTCCGGTCAGGATGATCACGTCCGCCTCCTCGTCCCGCTCGCACAGGCGCAGTCCTGGCTCGAGGTGGAGAAGGTCAAGCATCTCCAGCTCACATCCGTTGCAGGACCCTAGGTTCACCACCCTCACCTTCACCGCCTTCGCCATGCGTCACCCACCGCTGATCCCATGGATGAGGGAGAGACGGTCGCCCTCGGAGACGGGCGTCTCCAGAGCCTGGGGGGCGAGCAAGACGTTGGCCCCATTCAACAGCAGAGCAAGCCCCGGCCTGAGAGTCAGAGTCGGCTCTCTGACCAGGGCGAGTTCGACAAGGCTCCGGTCTTGGTCGGCTAGGCGGCGCAGTACGTCCCCGACGGAGGCCGGCGAGGGCAGCTCGAGGCACAGCGTCGTCCCGCGGAGGATCTGCTCTCGCGTCACCAGGAGCCGCACGTCGACCTTCATCGTGCCCCCATCACATCCTCTGCCGCGAAGTCGAGCCCGAGTCGTGCAAGCGTCTCCCGGGAGGGGACTCCGCTCTCCGAATCCCATTCTCGCAAGACGTAGTACTCTCGCAGCATGCCGTCCAACTTCTCCTTGGTGAGCGTTCGCGCCCCGCGGTGGAGCGTGGGCGAAGGCTCGGACACCATCCGCTGCGGGAGGACGTCCAGCTCCTCCCGCGTCAGCCCCTCGCGCAGGTTGAACAGCCGTTCCAGAGTGATGATGCGCTCCCCGATCCTCCGGGCTTCGTCCCCGGAGAGCGCGATCCCCGTCGCCGCGGCGAACATCGCTGCCATGTTCTCGAAGTTGACGCGCGTGTACGACCAGGTGTCCGTGAACGCGCAGATGCCCAGGCAGTCCGTGACGGCGTAGATCTCCTCGTGCCAGGCGACCATTCGAGGTTTTCCCTCCGGCGAGAGGGAGTCCGTCGCCTTGGGCGTCCCGGTGATATCCTCCGCCAGCCGCCGCACCTCTGGGGTGTAGCCGACCTCGGCGAGGCACTCGGTCATCAAGTGGTCGGGGCCTCGCGGATTGAGGGCGAAGGCAAGGGCGTACGACATCGATCCTCGCACGTCGACCGTCGACTGCTCTAGACCCTTCGCCTGGACGGCGAACGCCTCCGCACCGCGCCCGATCGTCCTGGCGGCGGCGCGGCTCCCGTTTGCCAGGAGGTCGCCGAGCCCCTCGCGCCGGGCCATTCGCTCGAGGAGGACCAGGATCGACTCGACATTGCCCCACGAGAGGTCGAGGCCGTTGGCATCTTTCTGACTCAGAAGCCCGTACTCGTAGCACTCCATGGCAAAGGAGACAAGGGAGCCGGCCGAGATCGTGTCCATCCCGAGGATGTTGCACAGCTCACCCGCCTTGATGACCCCTGCCGTGTCGGTCGTCCCGCACTTGGAGCCCAGAGAAGCGAGGGTCTCGTACTCGGGGCCAGCGGTGTACGTCCCGGCGTAGGGCCCCGACCTGATGCGAGCGAACCGCCCGCAGTGAAAGACGCACGCGGAACAGGCCTCGGGGTGGGCGAACTTCTCCGACACGTACTCCCCAGAGAGCTTGTAGGCATCGGCGACGCGGCCGTCCTGGAAGTTGCGGTGCGGGAGGGTTCCACCCTCGTTCGCCCCGATGATCCCCTGGGCCGTCCCAAACTCGTACGAACGCGTCCAGCAGTACTCGTCCGCTCGCAAGGCGCGGCGCGCCGCGAGGGCGACCTCCGTGAACCCTTCTGGATCAGCGACGGTCACTTCGCCAGTCCCTCGAACAGCGATCGCTTTCAAGTTCTTCGACCCCATGACGGCGCCCGAGCCCCCGCGACCGGCCGCCCGGTAGATGGAAGCCATGATGCTGGCGAAGGCGACGAGGTTCTCGCCTGCCGGCCCGATGAGGATGGTCCGGATCTGGTCATCTCCGAGCTCCTCCTTGATCCGACGGTCTGCGGCCCGTGTATCGAGTCCCCACAGGCCGCGCGCGTCGCGCAGCGTGACCTCTCCGTCGTCGATCCACAGGTAGACCGGGTGGGGCGCCTTCCCTTGGAAGACGAGGTACTCGTACCCGGCAAAGCGCAGTTCGGGGGCCGCGTGGGAGCCGACATTCGTCTTGAGGTAGAGCCCTGTGGCCGGCGACTTACAGGTGACCGTCATTCGGCCGGAGTTGGGGGCGAACGTGCCAGCGAGCGCCCCCGTCCCGAACAGGAGGGGCGCAGCCGGGCTCAGAGGATCCAGTCCCTTCTGGGTCAGGTCCCAGAGAAGCCGGGCGTTGATCCCCCGTCCGCCGAGGTACTCCCGCAGGAGTTCGCGGTCGACCGGCCGACGCTCGATCCCGCCATCCGTGAGGTCGACAAAGAGCATCTGTCCTGCCATTTCGTCACGCTCCCTGTCCAGGTTGTTGAGACTCCACCCGGCGGAGCGCCACCTCGCGCGCCCTCGCGCGGGCCACGAGGCGGGCTGGCTCCCAGCGAAGCGCCCCGGCCGTGCAGTACTCCGCGCAGTAGGGAGACCTTCCCAAGCTCGCGCAACGGTCGCACTTCATCCATCCCCCAGGGCCAAAGCTGATCGCGCCCAGGGGGCACGTATTCATGCATTCGTTGCACCCGATACAGCGCACCACGTTCCGGACCACGATCCCCTGGCCGTCGCGGCCCAGGGCACCTGTAGGGCAGACAACGACGCAGGGCGCGTCCTCGCATTGCTCGCACAGGATGGGGGCGAACAGACCGCGGTTGTCATCCCGCCACACTCGCACGCGCGACCGCTCGTAGCCGAAGATGCGATCGTGGACGAACGAGCAGACGAGGGCGCACGTGCAGCAACCCGTGCACCGGTCCGAGTCGACGCTGAGCGTCATCCCGCGGGGGTCAGTCGGCATGTCCACCTCCAGTCTCTTTCTTCTCGCCGTCACACGACTTCGCCCTCAGGTACGCAGCGCAGCCTCGGCAGCACACCGTTTGGCCGTCCTTCGTCTCGAACGCCACGGCGTGCTCCGCGCACAGCGGGAGCGAACACCAGTGGCACTTGAGGGCGGCGGTGTTTGCGCACCCAGTGAGGCCGCACAGGCCGGTCATCTTTTCCCCTTCAGCAACTCCTCGACGGGCCGGTACGGCACTTTCTCTCCGTAGCGCTCTGAGGAGAAGGCGCGGGCTCCCACCTCGGTCCGGAGCGCCTCGCGAAGGCGAGCGTGACTCGGGATCCCGACCAGGAGAAGTTCTCGGCCCTTCTTGATGTCCGGAGTAAGGACCCCCTGGTTCGTCTTGGGGTCGACCAAATAGATCGGATCCGGGAAGACCACCGCTGGCTCCCCGTTTAGGCGAGCGAGCATCGCCTCGTTCTTGATCGTCAGCTCCACGGTCTCCCCTTGGTGCTTCCCGCGCCCTTCGACGCGCACCTTGGCGTGATAGAACCCTCCGGAGTTCTCTCCTTTCACGTCCGCCACTGCGCCCCACAGGAGCGGGAACCCCTTCACGAACTGCGCGAGCCGAGCGAGCTTCGCCTCCGGATCGCCCGCCAGAGTGGACATGAAGCGCCCGAGCTCGATGGACTTCGTGATCATGTTCGGGATTACACTGCGCTTCAGGTCGGCGCCGCTCATGGGGTAGTGCGAGTTGGCCATGAGGCCGCGGCGCGTCGAGACGAGGAATCGGCCGACCTCGTCGGGGAGGAAGATACTCTCGCTCTTCTTCACAATGACCACGGTCCCGTTCGAATCGACGAGCGGCATCGGGCAAAGGGAGATCCCGTGTCCGATGAAGCTCGTCATGTGGGTCTCCGGTGCGGAGCGTCCGACGGCGTCCCCATCGACCACGGGGATCCCCAGCCGGGCTCCGGCCGAGAGGATGACCGGCGTGTTTCCCCCTCCCACCTCGAACGGCACGAGGTAGTCCACGTGTCGGCCGAGGAGCCCCTCCATCTCCCGGATCGCTCCTTCGAGCTCGAACGTCGTCTCCCACTCGTCCACGACTCGGTCGAGTGTCCGGTCCTCGGCGACCGACCCGAGGTACCCTCCACTGACGACCAGGGCGCCGTCAGGAAGTTCCTCCGGGTCGACGAGCTGGTAGGTGCGCCTCCGCGCCAGGTCAGCCTTGATCAAACTCGCTCCCCACGCCTGGGGGTCGCCTCCGCCGCCCGTCCCCATGATCCCCAAGCCGTCGAGCATCCACGCGATCTCGTCCTTGCTGCTGAGAGTCCTCACGATCGTTCCCTCCTCATCGGTCACGTTCCGACCGTCGATCAACCCTTGGCGGAAGGCCGCCCGCCTTGAAGCAGGAGCGCGGTCGTCCCCACGCGCTCGCCCACGAGCCTCGCCGCGGCAATCCCAATGCGGTCCTTGAGGACCGCGTCCAGGCTGTCCTCCTCAAGCTGCCAGGCTCCTCCACCGATGTAGTCTCCGCCGACGCAGACGAAGCCGTTGGTGAGTAGGACGTGATGCACGCTGGACAACGCGTGCTCGACTCCTCCGTGGCGGTGAAAGCCGACGGCGACCGTTCCGGCGGCCGTCCGCGTCCAGTCCGGCGGGGAAAAGGGGAAGTCCGCATGCCACAACTGCTTGAAGAGACACGTGCAGCGTTCGAAGTAGGCGCGGAGCAAGGACGGGGTGCTGAAGAAGTAGACTGGGGTCCCGATGATGACGCCCGCCGGCACGGGCTCGACGAGCGGCTTGATGAGCTCCCACCAGTCGTCCTGCTTCCAGCAATAGGTCTTGTTTCGCACACAGGCCCCGCAATCCGTGCACGGCTCGATCCGCTTTCCCGCGAACGTCACAAGCTCGACCGCGATGGTCTCAGAGAGTTCTTGAGCAGCGCGAAGCGCCTCCTTCACCAAGATCTCTGTGTTGCCGTGCCGCGGGCTCGCGGCGATCCCCACGATCCTCGTCAACGCTCCCTCCTTACGGGCTGAACCAATCCTCTCGATATCGGAGCGGCTCGCCTGCGCGCAGTTCCGCCTCGTCTACGACCTCGCCGACGATCAGTTGGTGATCGCCGACGTCCTCGCTGCGGACCACCTGGCACTCGAGGAAGGCCATGGCCTTGGCGAGCACGGGCTGACCGTGCGACGTGGCCGCGACGTCGAACCCAGCGAACTTGTCGCGGCTGCGGCTGGAGCCTCGGCCGAAGCATCTCGCGAGCTCCAGCTCCGACTCCGGCAGGGCATGGATCACAAACCAGCCGCTCTCTCCGATGACCTCCAAAGTGTAGCTCCCACGATGGAACGCGACGGCCATCATCGCCGGTGCGGCCGAGACCCGAGTGACCCAGGCTGCTGTCATGCCTGCCCGGCGATCTCCCCACTGGGACGTAATGACGTACACGCCCTTCGGGAAAGTCCTCGCTTCGACGTCCCCTGGCATCAACGTTGTTCCTTCCTTGACCCACGTCCCCTGGTAGGCCGGCCGGATCTGCGGGACTCTGCATACGCGGCGCGCGCAAGACATGAGAGGTTCAAGGGTCCGAGCACCTCCCACTGCAGGCGACCCAATGGTCCTTCTCCACCTCCGCGAGCACCGGGACCTCCTTCAGGCATCTCTCTCCTCGCTCGGTGCACCGGTCTTGGAAGACGCACCCGTCGGGAACCGCTGTCGGGCTGGGGGGAGCCCCCTTGAGGACGACCTCCTTGTCCTCGAGCCGGGTTCCCACCGTCAGCACCGAACGGATGAGCGCACGGGTATAGGGGTGTTCTGGCTGGGCAAAGACCGTCTCCGTTGGGCCCAGCTCCACGATTCGCCCGAGGTAGAGGACGGCGACCCGGCTCGCCATCCAGCGAACGACCGCCGCGTCGTGCGAGATGAACGCATAGGTGAGCCCAAACTCCTCCTTCAACTGCACCAAGAGATTGAGGGCCCGCGCTTGGACGGACACGTCGAGCGCCGAGGTCGGCTCGTCGAGGATGATGAACTGAGGACGCAGGATGAGGGCGCGACAGATGCAGACTCTCTGTTGTTCACCGCCTGAGAGCTCGCGTGGGTAGCGCTTCAGGAGATCGTCGCGGAGGCCCACGGCGTTCGCCATGGTGCGCGCAACTTCCTTCCGCTTCCGCCGCGACATCTCCGGCGAGTGGATCAGAAGAGGCTCCTCGATCGTCTTGCGTACTGACAAGAGGGAATCCATGACCTCCTGAGGGTTCTGGAAGACCATCTGGAAGTGTCGGCGGCGGGAACGCAACTCGCCCGGCTTGAGGCCGACGAGATCCACACCGTCGAAGTGGACCTGTCCGGCGGTCGGCTCGATGAGCCGGATCATCGTCAGGGCGCAGGTGGTCTTTCCACAGCCGCTTTCGCCCATCAAGGCAAAAGTCTCGCCGCGCTGGACGTCAAAGGAGACGTCGGTCAGTGCCCGCGCCGTGCGGCGCGGGTCCGAGCGGGAAAAGAGCCGCTTTCCCCGGATGGGGAAGTGCTTGGTCAATCCTCTCACACGGATCAATGGCTCATCCATGGCGAACAAAGGGAGGGGGTTCAGTGGACCCCCCTCCCATCGGAATAGATCAGCTACCCGCGATACAGGTCGTAGAAGTGGTAAGTGCGGTCGATCAGCTCAGGGACCATCCCCTTGACGCTCTCGCGGTGGACGAAGCTGTACGGCATCTCCCACACGAAGATCGCCGGCATGTCCTGGATCAAGATCCGGTTGGCCTGGCGGTAGAGCGCCGCGCGGGCCTCGCGGTCAGGGGTCCTCGTCGCTTCGTCGAGCAGTGTGTCGAAGGCGGTGTTCGAGTACCCGTTGTTGAAGCCGGACGGGCCGAGGGCGACCGTGGAGAAGGTCTCCCACATGATTCCGTGCGGGTCAGCGAACCGGGCGGCCGAGTAGAAGATGTACCAGTCCGGCGACACCGCCGGATCGGCCAGGAGCGGGAAGATGACCGACCAAGGCATGGACTCAACCTTCAGGTTGATTCCGACATCGGCGAGATTCTGTTGGGCGATGAGGGCAGCCCGACGCTCCCACTCCGCGCCCGCCACGTAAGTCAGCGTCAAGGTCAGCGCCCCCGGCTTGTACCCGGCTTCCGCGAGGAGAAGGCGAGCCGCCTCCGGGTCGTGCGGGTAGATCGGGGCCGTCGGATCGGCGCCCAGCATGCTGCGCGGGATCGCGCCCTGAGCCTTCTCCGCACCCGGGTAGACCGTCGCGATCTCGTCCAGGTCCAGCGCGTACGTGACGGCCTTGCGGATCCGGATGTCCTGGAACGGGCCCTTGCTGCACTTCATGGGGAAGAAGAGCTGGGCCATGCCCGGCAGTGACTTGGCGTAGATGTTCGGATCCTTGTCGAGGGTAGCGAGGTCAGTCTCCGGGACGTCGAAGGCGATGTCCGCCTCGCCGGACTTGATCATCAGCTCCTCGACCGCCGGCTCGCGAACGGTCTTGATGAACACCGTCGAGAACTGCTCTGGCTTCCAGCCACCCCAGTAGTTGGCGTTCTTGACCAGCTTGACGTACTGGCCGATCTGCCAGTCCTCAAGCACGTATGGGCCCGTCCCGCAGGTGTGCTGGCCCATCCACTCCGCTGCCCACGGATCGCTCGCCGTGATGTGCGCCTTGACGTAGGTCGGGGAGACGATGCCGAGCGCCTTGCGCGTCGCCAGAGCGTCCTCCCAGAACGCCCACGTCGTGTCGGTGGAGAGCTTGATCTTGTACGGATCGAAGACCTCGATCTTCGTGATCGGAGCCAAGTACGTGGCGGGGGCCTGGTTCATCGCCTGGGTTCTCTCGATCGAGTACTTCACCGCGTCGGCGTTGAACGGCGTCCCGTCGTGGAACTTCACGCCCTGGCGAAGAGTGAAGATGGCCGACTTCCCGTCGGGCGCAATCTCCCAGTTCGTGGC
>JAPLGE010000051.1 GCA_026390315.1 Candidatus Bipolaricaulota bacterium | reverse complement strand
TCTGTCCCGCTCTTCGCCCTCCTTGGCCTCTGCCAGGCGGTCAACTTCGTCGCCTTCTTCCAGGCGGTCGCCCGCCTCGAAGTGGGGGTGGCCGTCTCCCTCTTCTACGTCTACCCCGTCCTCGCCACGGTCCTCGCCTGGGCCGCGCTGCGAGAGCCCTTTTCGCTCCGAAGAGGCCTCGCCCTCGCCTCCGCGGCGGCTAGCGCTCTTCTCGTCTCGGGGCTCGGACAAGGAACAGGTTCCCTGTCCTTGGCGGGGATCGCCTGATGCCTCCTCGCCGCCACGAGCTACGCGGCGGCCTACGTCCTCCTCATGAAGGTCAGCGTGCGCGGGCATCCGCCCGCGCGGGTCCTCGCCTGCTCCCTCGCCTTCACCGGTCTCCTCCTCCTCCTCGTGCAGCCGCCCGGCTCCCGGTCGCTCTTTACCCCCCATCCGATTCGAGCGTGGGGAGTCATCGCTCTTCTTGCCCTGGGCCCGACGCTCCTGGGCTACTCCCGGTTCGCCGCCGCCCTCAAGAGGATCGACCTGGGGACCGCGAGCATCCTCTCCACGCGCGAGCCGGGCTTGGCGAGCCTCCTCGCCTTCGCCGTGCTGGGAGAGCGCCTCGGATCGCTCCAGATCGTTGGCCTCGTCCTCATCGTCTCCGGCGCCGCGATCGCCCAAGCGCGCGACGTTCGACGCGGCCGCCGCGATCGGCTACCCTAGACGAGGGGGCCTATGACGACGGGCAATCTCGAGAGGACGGTGCGCGCCCCACGCGGGACGGCGCTTCACTGCAAGGGTTGGCCGCAAGAGGCCGCTTGGCGCATGATCCAGAACAACCTCGACCCCGAGGTTGCCGGGGATCCCGCCCACCTGATCGTCTACGGCGGCACCGGGAAGGCGGCGCGAAGCTGGGATGACTTCGACCTCATCCTCCGTTCCTTGGAGAAGCTTGAGGGAGATGAGACCCTTCTCGTCCAATCCGGGCGGGCGGCTGGTGTCTTCAAGACGCACTCGGACGCCCCGCGAGTGCTGATCGCGAACGCCCTCCTTGTCCCAGACTGGGCAACCTGGGAGACGTTCCGCGAGCTCGAGCGACAGGGGCTCACCATGTACGGCCAGATGACCGCAGGCTCCTGGATCTACATTGGAACGCAGGGAATCCTCCAAGGGACCTACGAGACCCTCGCCGAGTGTAGCCGACAGCACTTCGGCGGCTCGCTCTCGGGGCGTCTCGTCGTCACCGCCGGCCTCGGGGAGATGGGCGGGGCCCAGCCCCTCGCCATTACCCTGAACGAGGGAGTGGGGATCGTCGCTGAGGTGAACCGCGCCAAGATCGAGCGGCGCCTGAAGCTCAGCCAGCTCGACACCTGGACCGACTCGCTCGATCGGGCGCTCGACCTCGCCCTCACGGCGAAGGCGGGACGCAAGCCCCTCTCCGTCGGGCTTCTCGGAAACGCCGCCGACGTCCTCCCGGAGCTTCTGAGACGGGGCGTCGTCCCCGACATCGTGACCGACCAGACCTCCGCTCACGACGAGCTGAATGGCTACGTTCCGGCTGGCGTCAGCTACGAGGAAGCCCTCGCCCTGCGCGAGCGGGATCCGGCCCGCTACATCGAGCTCTCCTACCGGTCGATGGCGCGGCACGTCGAAGCCATGAACGGACTCTTCGATCGCGGGGCGATCGTCTTCGACTACGGGAACAACCTGCGCGGGCAGGCCAAGACCGCCGGCCTCGAGGAGGCGTTTCGTTTCCCCGGCTTCGTTCCCGCCTACATCCGTCCCATGTTCTGCGAGGGCAAGGGACCCTTCCGTTGGGTCGCCCTTTCCGGAGACCCGGAGGACATCCGCCGCACCGACCGAGCGGTCCTCGAGCTGTTCCCGGACGACGAGCCGCTCGCGCGTTGGATCCGCGCGGCCGAGGAGACGGTGACTTTCCAGGGACTCCCCGCACGCATCTGCTGGCTCGGCTATGGCGAGCGAGCTAAGGCGGGCCTCGCCTTCAACGCGCTCGTCCGGTCGGGCGAGGTGAAGGCACCGATTGTGATCGGCCGCGATCACCTCGACTCGGGGTCGGTGGCCTCCCCCTACCGGGAGACCGAGGGGATGAAGGACGGCTCGGACGCGATCGCCGACTGGCCGATTCTCAACGCGCTCCTCAACGCGTCCGCCGGAGCGACCTGGGTCTCCGTCCATCACGGGGGCGGCGTGGGAATCGGGAAGAGCATCCACGCCGGGATGGTGATCGTGGCCGACGGGACGCCGGCCGCCGATCGGCGGCTGGAACGCGTCCTCACATGCGACCCGGGGACCGGTGTGGCGCGCCACGCCGACGCGGGCTACGAGCGCGCGGTCGAAACCGCCCGCGAGCGGGGAGTCCAGATCCCGAGGCTCGAGATCCCCTCGGAGGGGCGCGCTCGGCGCGACGGCCCCACATCGAAAGGAAACGACCGACCATGAGTCCCGAGGGGCCAATCGGCGTGACGGTGAAGTTCTTCGGCGGGCTGCGCGAGCTTGCTGGGTCTGGAAGCGCGTTCGTCGCCATCCCAGGAGGCAGTCGCCTGAGCGAGCTCCTCGCGCGCCTGGATGGCCTGCTCCCTGGAGCCGCAGAGAAGCTCCGCACCGGCCTTTCTCAGGGGTACGTCCACGTTCTGGTCGACGGCCGCGACGTCGCGTTCCTTTCGGGAGAGGACCCCCTGCTCTCTGAGGAGTCGTCGGTGGCGTTCGTCCCGCCGCTCGGAGGCGGCTAGGCCCTCCCTCCCCTCAGGCGACACGCCTTCTAGGCATCCCCTCCCTCGAGGAATTCGTAGCGCCCTTCGCCGCAGCAGGGACAGCGTTCGCCTCTCGAGGCCGCCTGCGCGGTGTAGGTTCCTTCCCAGATGTCGAAGACGACGAGGCTCGCCGGTTGGGGAGCAAGACCCAGCAGGACACGGATCCCGAGCGTCACCTGCATCGCGACGATCGCCCGCGGAATCGTGTTGATCAGCCCGGCGTTCTCCGCCGTGAGCACGCGCTCCTCCGGCGCGGGATCGGGGAAGAGGCAGCGCAGACAGGGCCCCTCGTCAGGGAGGATCGGCAGGACCATCCCACACGTCGCCGCGACCGCGGCGAAGACCCAAGGAACCCGATGCTTGACGCAGGCGTCGTTGAGCAGGTAGCGGGATGGGAGGTTGTCGAAGCCGTCGAGGATGAGGTCGGCCCCGGCGATCAGCCGCTCGACGTTCCCTCTGTCCACGCGCACGACCTCGTGAGTCACGGTAATCGTCGAGTTGATCCGACGCAGAGCCTCCGCGGTCGCGCTCGCTTTCAGCCGCCCGAGGTCATTCTCTCCCACCAAGGCTTGGCGCTGCAGGTTCGTCGCCTCGAGCGTGTCGGAGTCGACGAGCGCGATCCGGCCCACGCCCGCCCGGGCGAGGAGCTCGGCGGCGTTCGTGCCGAGCGCGCCGCACCCTGCGACGAGAACGCTCGCGTCCTCCAGTCGTTTCTGGCCGGACACGCCGATCACTGGAAGGGCGCGCTGCCGCGCGTAGCGGTCGTCCTTCTCCGACCCGCCCCTCGCCGTCAGCCGTCGGTCACTCACTTTGGCCAACCCTTCTTCTCTCGTCCACTAGAAACTCGCCGCAACGAAGAGCTCGAAGAGGACGCTATTGAAGAGTGTTCCGTCCGACTTCGTTCCCAGAAGATAGGAGGCCGAGACGGACGCTCGCCACGTCTCGGAGAGGGTGAGGTCCGCGCTCCCCTGGAGGCTTACGTCGAGGTCGTTTCGTTCGTCGCTCGCCCCGTACTCTCCGTTGACGTCGATCCGGCCGGAGAGAACGTCCGAGAACGTGTGGGCAAAGGAGTTGCGCACACTCGCAGAGAGACTCCCTTCTTCGCCCTGGCTCACACCCCGCAGCGTAAGGGAGAGGTCGTCGCGAGATCCCTTTTCCGGCGTCCAGACCATGCGCCCGGTCAGCATGCGGGTGACGCTCGGCCGCGCCTCTCCTTCGTAGACCACGGCTGTGGAATTCTCGACGTAGGAGAGGCTTGGCGTGACGTTCGGCCAGCCCGAGTAGTTCAAGCTCACGCTGAGGCGATCGGTCCGCTGCTGGCGTGCTTCTCCGATCCCGGAGAGCCCGAGACTGTACGTCGCCCGCGCCGTGAGCCCCTTGAGGGTCCCTCGCAGGGTCCCGTACCCGGTCGCGGAGAGGATCCCCCCCTCTTCCTGAGCCGTGATCTCCAGACTCGGAGCGAGCCGCCACCCAACCGCGTCGAGTTCTTGCACGGAAAGACCAAGACGCGTCGCCTGATCCATCTGCCAATCGGTCCCCGGAATCGCCCGGCTCGCGGAACCGGCGTAGTGCCCGGTGAGCTGGAGCGGGGCGAACGCCTGTGTCCACTCCGCCGTGAGTCCTAAGGTCTCGCTGCCGCTCGCCGCCCCTCCGTTCGAGGAGCCGATCGGCCGTCCCCAGCTGGCGGCCATCGTCAGTCCGGGCGAGACCTTCCACGTCCCGGACAAAGACAGGTTGTTGTCGCGCCGCGACGTCTTCTCGACCGCGCTTGCACTCAGGGAGTCGCTCCAGCGGAGGACGGCACTCACGGCCTCGCCGAAGAGAGCGTCCGCCAGACTGACTGTGTAAGAAAGGCTAGAGCTGTCGAAGCCTACGTGAACTAGATCGTCGTCCGCAAGCCCCGACACGAGGGAAACGTCGAGGCGAGGGCCGAAGTCCCAGCCGAACGAAAACCGATCCTCCAACGTGCCCTTTGGCAGGCCGCCTTGGGCGTCGATGATGTGGTATCTGTGGGACAAGTCGAAGGCGAGCCCCTCCGCCGGCCGCGCCGAGGCCACCACCTCCCAGCCGGTCGAATCGCGCCGGTCCAGCTGCCCGATCGAGGTGAACTGGGGGGAGGCGTTCTCGAAGCTCCCCGAGATAGAGAAGTTCCCCAGGTCGCGGCGGAAGCTGATCTGACTGAGGAACCCCTGATCGGTGTGACCTTCCGCAGGGATGTCGGCGAAGCGAGAGAGGTCGCGGCCGTCGATCCCCGTCTCCGCGCTCTCGAAGCGCAGCAGGGCCTTGTTCTCTCTCCAGACGACGATTCGGTAGTCCGCGTCGGCCCTGCTTCCGACCCAGACCGCTCCGTCCTCGTCCACGGCAAGCGCCGTGATCGCCCAGTCGGTGATGGGCGACGCCCCGCCCGAGACGCGGTGCAGCCCGTCGTCGGCCCCGTACCACAGCTCTCCCTCGACCAGAGCCAGAGTGTGCACGGCTTCCCCGAAGACGGTCCAGCCCGTCCCCGCCCCATCGCGGAAGGAGCGGACTCCGAGGGCGCCGGCCGCGTAGAGCGTCCCTCTGTCAAGGAGAAGGTCCTCCGCCACGAGCCCGGCTGCGGGGAGCTCGTCTAGCGCCCCGCTCGCAACGTCAAGCCGGAAGAGCCCCTGCGCGGCGGCGACGTAGAGCATCGCGGCGTCCCCAGCGAGGGCGAAGATCTTGCCCATCGCCGTGAACGGTTCGTCGAGGTAGATCCTCCAGCTTGAAGGATCATTGATCTCGGCAACCGCGACGGACGCCAAGCCGTTCTCCGTCCCTACCCACAGGGTCCCGCCGACGAGCAGGACCGCCCGCACCACCTGGTCGGGAAGGCCGTCGGCCAGGTAGTAGCGACGCCAGTTCCCAACCTGTGCCAAAGGCTCCTCTCCCTCCAGCGAGAGGACGGTCAAACCAGAGGCGGTCGCGAAGAACACGCGCTCGCCGTCGCTTGCTATGTCGTAGACGCGACTTCCCGAGAGGCCCTCCGAGGTGTCGTAGTGGGTCCACGCCCCGTCGGTGTACACGCTGATTCCCCCGAAATCACTGGCAAAGACGTACTCGGGAAGGGCGAGGAGGGAGCTCACCTCGTTCGGGAGGTTCGTCCGCTCGTTGCTGTCGAACGGAAACACGTTGTGACTCAACCCCACGGCGACGTCGGCCGAGAACCCGTCCATCCTGACCGTTCCGACAAGGCCCGCGACCGTGTGCCGGTTGGGCATGGTGCGCGCCTGGTCCGCCTCGACGAGCGGCGTCGGATCGTCCGCAGATTCCATAGCGCTGAGATCAAGACTGATCGCTTCGGACACAGGAAGCTTCAGGCGCGCCCCATAGAAGTTGCTCGAATACTCGGCCGAGCTTCCCAGGCCGCCGCGGTAGCGCTCGTAGTTCACCCGGATCGTGTCGGTGTCGCTCACTTTCGCGAGGAGCGCGAGCGCGCCAACCTCGTAGTCGATCGTGTAGTCGACGTCCCGAACGAGAAGCTTGTCGTTCAGGGTGACCTGCTCGCTCCCCGGGACCAGGGAAAGGCCGAGCTGAAAGAGGGCCCCGGAGATGGCGTAGTCGTACGACACGCGAGCCTGGTTCCGTTTGTCCTCGAAGAAGCTCGTCGGAAAAGAGAACTCCACGATCCCCTCCTCGAGGTGGGCCGTCACCCGATAGTCCCCCAGGTCCGGCTCGCTCGTCGGCCGGAAGGTCCCCCCTTGCACGCTCACCTCGACGACGACCGAGTCCTCTTTCACGCCGGTGTGCCGCAGGTCGTAGAAGCGCCGTTGTTCGCCGCTTAGGAGAGGGTAGGCGTCCGCGTCAACGGCCACGCTCACGAAGACGGCGACACGGTCGAGGAAGACCCGTTCGTAGTCCGTCCCCACGTTGAACGGGTACTTCCTCCGTGCGTCCCCGGTCAGATCGTTCTCCTTGTTGTACTCGAGGATGTAGGCCCTCAGACGATTTCGCACGATGGTCGCCGGCTCGCTCTTCAGAAGAAGGAAGTCTACGTCGCTCGTCACCACCGCGAAGCTGGCGGCCCGGAGGTCCTCCGACGGCGCCTTCGCGATGCCGTCGAAGAGGTAGTCCAGGCCGTAGGTACCCAGGAGCCCGCGCAAACCTTCCGACGGGGCGAACGCCACGGCCGCCTCGGAGAAGCCCTCGACGTACGGCCTCTCCAAGCCGTAGTGGTAGAGCCCCTCGATGTTGTGGAGGTAGGGTGTCTCCAGCCACGGCTGATCGGTGACCGTTCGTGAGAAGAGGATCTGCTCGTGCGCCGTCTTCCCCACGAAGGTCTTCGATTCCGGAATCCCCTCGATCTGAGACAGGATGCCGGAGAGGGTCGCTTCGCCGATCCGGTAGTCGAGCCGCACCCCCCTGAACTTCCGGTTGTACACGGCGAACCCCTCGCTGCCGCTGAGCGAGAAATCCCCGAAGACGCCCTGCAGCTCATCGGCGTCGAGCGTGACGGTCAGGGACTGCATCGACGCCGACTCCTGATCGTTGAAGTGCGCCTTGACCGTGAAGACGGAGAGGGCCGTCCCGCTGATATCGACGGCGAGAGACTGCTCAAGGCCGATCTGGTAGGGCGCCAGCCCGGCCGAGGCGAGCCCCTCGTAGTCCCCGATCCCGTAGCTGATCGTCCACGTCTTCTGTCCATGCATGTTCAGACGGACAGCTTCGTTCTCCTGGCCGCAAACGAGGAGTCTGGAGACAAGGACGAGAACAAGAAGGACCAAGCTCGCCCTGCCCAGCCGAGTCCCTAACTGCGAGCGCTTTCCCACGTCGTGAGCCACCCGTCCTCCTAGAAACGATAGACGATCGACACCCGATGGCTTCCGCCAAGGTCCGTCGAGAGACAGTACGCCCAATCGATTTGGAACGAGTCGAATCTCGCCGAGAGCCCGATCGACGGCGCGGCGCCGTCGTAGCCCGCGCGCGCAGCGAGACCCTCGACCCACGCCTCGAAACCGGCCCTGACCTCAACGCGAGGGGAGAGGAGGTCGAGCGCCTCAGCCAAGAGGGTCCAGCGGATCCCCTCGAGCTCGCCTGTGATCGCGGCGCCCACCCGGAGCGCCGGGGTCCAGTCCTCGCCCTGCCCTCCACTCTCGACGACCGGACTCGACACGAGGTTCTCGAACAGAAGTCCAACCCGAATCCCCTCTCCTACAAGGAGGATCGCTGGGTCAAACGCCATCCCCTTTGCCTGGAACGGCTCGCTCACCCCCAGGAGCTTCACACGCCCGCCGAGGCCCAGCCCGCCCACAGACACACCGCAAGAGAGAACCGCGGCCTGGCTAACGTAGCGGAAGCTCGTCTCTCCGGACGCGATGAGCCCTGAATCGATCTGCATCACCGCGGCGCCAAACCAAGGCAGGGCGATGCCGAGCGCCCCGTAGGTCGTCCCTCCGTATCCTTGGACGAACAGCGACCCGACCCCCAACCGCTTCTGCCACCCCAAGCCCGCTGGGTTGGCGACGGAGGCGTTCTCGTCGTCCGCGAGAGCGACGAAGGCCCCGCCCATCCCCAACGGGCGCGCCCCCATCCCGAGCTCGAAGAGCGCTCCCACGTCCGAGAACCCCCATCCTCTCTGCGCGAGGAGAAGAAGGACGAGCGCCGCGGCCCAAGCGAACCCCCGTCGTCTCACCGGTCGATCACCAGCCTTCCGATCGCGGAACGCTCCGCGTCTGCCACGACCACGTAGAGGTAGAGACCACTCGCGAGCGGCTCACCCAGGCGATCCTCGAGACCCCACGCGTACTCCCCCGCGCCGATGTCGAGCGCCGCCTCGAACACGAGCCTCCCCACGATGTCGTAGACCCGCAAGGCCGCACTCAGGGTGCCCGAGGGGAGCTGGTACACGAAGAGCGCCCGACTCTCCACCGGGTTCTCGGCGAGCGTGACCTTCGGGCCTTCCCCGTTCCCGTCTGGCGGCGGCTCAACGGCCTGGACAGCTTGGTCGGCGGCCACCTTGCCCCAGCCCCAGAGGGTGTTCGGCACCGCGCCGGTCGCGGCGTCGCTCCGGGCCGTCTCGACGAGCCTCGCCTTGACCTCCTCACCCGTGAGGTCGGGGTTGACCGAGAGAAGGAGCGCGGCCACTCCCGTGACGTGTGGAGCGGAGACGCTCGTCCCGAGGAGCACCGTGTGCTTCCGGTCGGGAAGGATGAGGTAGTCGTCGGGGAGGCTCGACGCCGACAAGGCGGCCGCCACCCACGCCCCCGGGGCGGCGAGGTCCGGCTTCTGCCGCCCGTCGCGCGTCGGGCCCTGACTTGAGAAGTACGACAGACCGCCGATCGGGTACAGGCTCGAGAAGTCCTGCTCACCGGAGACGGACGACCAGTGCGCCTTCGTGTTGAACGCGGCCACCGTGATCACCCGCCGCGCGTTCCCCGGCTCGTCGATCGTGTGCGACGTGTCGCCGCCCACGATCTCGCCTCCGTTCGACGTCGTGATCCACCCGTCGAAGCGGCCTCCCCCGCCGGCGTCGGCCACGGTGAACGTCCAGACGCCCCAGGCGACAGAACCCGTCACGGACACGAGGATCTGCCGGTCTCCGTTCATCGGGTTCGGCCCGGCCGCGGCGTTGTCGACGGTGACGCTTCCGCTCGAGGTGGGTACCGAAGTCCAGGTCCCGGCCAGCACGACGACGGGCGACCCGCCCGGAGGAAGGACGGTCAGGGTGAAGCGGGAGCCGCCCGGGTACCAGAGCTCCAAGTCGAAGGAGTCCGAGCGCGGCTGCACGGAGAAGGAGGACGATCCTCCGGCCAGCGTCTGGGAGGCGTGGATCGCCTGATCGCCTTCGTTGCCGGCCGAGACAACGATCGCCCTCCCAGGCCCTTGAGCGAGCTCATCGAGTCCCTGCTCGAAGAGACTCGTCCCGTCGTGCGGCCCGGACTGCCCACCCAAGCTAAGGTTGACGACTGCGGGCAGGCCCAACGCCTCCGCCCGGTCGAAGATGTAGGAGACCCCCGACAGGATGTCCGAGGTGTAGAACGGAGTCTTCACCACGATCAGCCGGGCGCCCGGCGCCACGCCGACGAGCCCCGCGGCCGAGGAAGACCCATCTCCGGCGGCCACGCTCATCACGTGCGTCCCGTGACCGTCCACGTCTGTTTCCCGCACCAGCCCCGTGCCCGGCGCCCCCCCGCGGGCGAGATCGCTTTCGATCTCTTCCCTGGTGTAGTAGGTCCCGAGGAACCCCGCCGTCTGGTCCCAGAGGTAGAGGATCCGCGAGGATTCCTCGAATCCGTCTCCGTCCCTGTCGGAACGGAAGTCAAGATGCGTGGTGTCAATCCCCGTGTCGACCGCCCCCACGATCACCCCGTCGCCGAGGACGGCCGGGACCCGATCGTGGACCAGGTCGACCCCAATCGCGGGAAGGCTCCGATCGAGCTTCGGCTCAGTCCGCCACGCTGGCTCGATGTAGACGACGTTGGCGGAGCCGGCGAGAAGCCGTAGCTCATCCAACGAGACCCGCAGGCCGAGGACCGTCCCCGTGGTCACGCTCACCGGAAGGCCGAGGAAGGTGTTCCCCCACTCGGCGCGCCGGGTCTTGACGAGGACCCCGATCCGCTCTCCGACGGGTGCGACGGTCCCTCCCACGTCAATACCGAAAGAGGGAGGAAGCACGATGCCCTGGGAATTCGAGACTTGGACCGACTCTGCAAGTCGCTCCAAGCCGAAGGTCGCATCGCGCTCCGCCCACGAAAGGACCGCGCGCAGGTACGGATGAAGCCGATCGAGGTCCGCGCCCGCGGCCGGAAGGAGGACACCGGCCAACGCGACGACGAAGAAGAGAAGCAGCAGCCATCCCTTTCTCAAGCGAACCCCCCCCTCGGAAACTGACCGATTTTAGCATGGGCCTCGGGAGGAGGCAAAGCGCGATGTCGCCGATCTCTGGGCGTCCCCGCCGAGGCCGCCTCTGGGGAAGCTGCCCTTACAGCGTGAGAGAAACTGTGGTATCATCAGGGTTATCTCTGTGAGCGCCAAAGGGCCGAGCGCCAAGGAGGTAGGCCATGAACCAGAAAGCAGCACGGTTTGCCGCGGTCGTCCTCTCCCTTCTTCTCCCAGCGGCTGCGCCCCTCGCCGCGGAGAGGCTCGCGATCTACAACCAGGGAATCGCCGCCGTCGAATCGACGCAGGCCGTCGTTCTTCGGGCCGGCGTGACGGAGCTTTCCTTCCCCGTTCCTTCCGGACTCATTCCCGAATCGGTGGTGCTCGACGTCGACGGGACGATCCTCTCACAGTCGTTCCGGTACGTCGCCCCGACCGGCCTGCTCGAGGCGTCGATCGGACAGCCGGTGGAAGTTGTCAGTCAGGACGGCCACGTCTACCGCGGGGCGCTCCTCGCCGCGGACGACTGGATCACCCTCCGCGAGGCAACCGGACGGATCCATCTCGTGAAGGATCCGGCGCAGATCACGATGGAGAACACCCTTCTGCCCCTCTCGCCGACGCTTGCCGTCACCGTCCAGCGCGAGACGGCCGGAACCGTCCCGCTCTCCCTCGTCTATCTCGCGAGCGGCTTCGCTTGGCAGGCAAGCTACACCGGGATCCTCGACTCAAGCGGGAAAGCCCTCGCCCTCACCGGGGCGGTCTCTCTTTCTAACCAAAGCGGGACCGACTTCCTCGGCGCCGCTGTCCGGCTCGTGGCCGGCGACGTCAACCTGGCTCCGACGCCCCCGCCCCTCATCCGCGCCGCCCCGCTCGCCGCGTGGGCGGCGCCTATCAGCGAGCACGTGGCGTTCGAGTACCACGTCTACGACCTCGCGGGCCCGATCGACCTTCGCAGCGGAACGTCCTTCCTCGTCCCCTACTCCGCCTCTCTGTCCGTGGCGGTAGAGAGGGACTACACCTACGACGGCGCGAGGGAGAGCGGAGTCACGGTGGCCCTCCACTTCGCGAACACCGCGGAGAACGGCCTCGGGATTCCCCTTCCTGCCGGGACGGTGCGCCTCTTCCAGAAGGACGAAATGGGAACCCTCTTCCTCGGAGAGGACACGATCGGACACACGCCGCGAGGAGAGAAGGTCGCCCTCGAGATCGGCAAGGCGTTCGACCTCGTCGGCGAGCGCGTCCGCGTCTCGACCGAACAGGTGAGCCCCTCGACCTATCGAGACGCCTATCGCATCACCCTCCGGAACCAGAAGGCCGAGGCGGTCGACGTCTCGGTCCTCGAGCACCTGCCCGGCAACTCCTGGAGGATCCTTTCCTCGTCACCGGACTACGAGTCGGTCGACTCCGCGACCGTCCGCTTCACCGTGGCCGTGCCGGCGGGCGGGGCCGAGGAAGTGACCTACACCGTTGAATACAGCTACTGATCGGGTCTCCCGCGAGGAGATGCTCCTCCGCTACCGCCGCGCGGTCGAGAAGGCGATGCGCCGCGTCCCCGTGAAGAACGGGGTCGTCGACATCGACTCGATCTGGGTGGAGACCTCGATCCCCTACGACCTCTTGCAGGAGATCCTCTCGCGCGACGACCTCGTCCTTCCGGAGAACGTCGAGCGAGTCAACACGAAGTCGCACGCAGGAGAGAAGAGTGGAAAGCAGAGACGCACGAAGGGCCCCCGCGGCGATAAGGTTCGGGACTGACGGCTGGCGAGGAGGAATCGCCCGCGACTTCACGTTCGACAACGTCGCCCGCGTCGCCCAGGCGACCGCGTCGTACCTCCTCTCGCCCTCCCGCAAGGACCTCGCCATCTACCGCGACTGGGGCTCCCCGTACCGCCCCGCCGCGAACGGGGTCGTCGTGGGCTACGACCTGCGCTTCCTGTCGCGCGAGTTCGCGATGCACTTCGCCCGCGTCCTCCACGACAGCGGCATCCCGGTCTTCCTCTCGCGGGAGCCCGTCCCCACGCCGGCCCTCTCCTACGCGGTCGTCGACCGCCGCGCCGCCGCCGGGATCATGTTCACCGCGAGCCACAACCCTCCCACCGACCACGGGATCAAGGTGAAGGCCGAGTACGGGGGCTCCGCGCCCGCGGAGGTCACGACGGCGATCGAGGAGGCGCTGCCTGAGACGGCTCCCGCGCCCCGTTCGCCGGAGGCGGCCATCGCGGAGATAGACCTGAGAAAGCCTCTTCTCGACAAGATCAGGAGCCTTCTCGACCCCGTCCGCCTCACCGCGTCGCCGGTGCACGTCGTCGTCGACTCGATGTACGGCTCCGGCCAAGGGTACGTCGCCGAGGTCCTCGCCGAGCACGGGATCCCGCACCTCCCCATCCGCTCGACCCGCGACGTCCTCTTCGGAGGGAAGAAGCCGGAGCCCCTGGAGGAGAACCTCGTCCCCCTCCGCGCCGTGATCGCCTCTCTCCGCCCGAAGCGCCTTCCCCTGATGGGAGTCGTCACCGACGGCGACGGAGACCGCGTCTCGGCGATGGACGAGAAGGGCGGGTTCATCGACGCCCACCGGACCTTCGCCCTGATCCTGCGCTACCTTGCCGCCGAGCGCGGCTTGAGGGGCCTCGTCGTCAAGTCGTTCGCCCTCACGGACCTCGCGCGGCGGATTGCGGCCCACTACGGCCTCGAGGTGGTCGAAGTCCCCATCGGGTTCAAGTACGCCTGCGAGCAGATCCTGAAGAGGGACGTCCTCATCGCCGCCGAAGAGAGCGGGAGCATCGCCGTGCGCGGCCACATCCCAGAACGGGACGGCATCCTCTGTTCCCTCCTCCTGGTCGAGATCGCCGCGTCGGCCGGCCGGCCGTTGAGCCAGGTCGTTTCGAAGATGCACGACGACTTCGGCCCCCAGGTCTACCACCGCCGCGACCTCGTGGTGGAGGGCCGGTTGAAGGTCGTCTCCCGCTTGATGGACAATCCCCCGGGCCAGTTCGGCGGCCGCCGCGTGAGCGCGGTGGAGACGCTCGACGGCCTCAAGCTCCGCTTCGACGACGGCTGGCTCCTCTTCCGCGCGTCCGGGACGGAGCCGATCCTGCGCCTGTACTGCGAGATGCAGAAGGAAGAGGACGTCTGGCGAATGCTCGAGGAGGCCGAACGGCTCGCCCGGGGGGACCTCACGCTATGGTAGCAAGCTACGACTTCAAGGAGATCGAGGCGCGCTGGCGCGACTTCTGGCGCGAGCGCGGGTTCTTCCGCGCCGCGACGGCCGACACGGCGCGCAAGTTCTACTACCTGAACATGTTCCCGTACCCCTCGGGGTACCTGCACGTCGGCCACGGGCGGAACTACATCATCGGCGACGTGCTCACCCGCATGAAGATCATGCGCGGCTATCGAGTGCTGAACCCGATGGGTTGGGACGCCTTCGGCCTCCCCGCCGAGAACGAGGCGATCGACCAGGGGATTCATCCGCGCGACTGGACGCTGCGCAACATCGCGAAGTCGCGCGAGCAGTTCCGCGCCTGGGGGGTCCAGTTCGATTGGGAGCGTGAAGTCACGACCTGCCTCCCCGAGTACTACCGCTGGACGCAGTGGCTGTTTCTCAAGCTCTACCAGAACGGCCTCGCCTACAAGAAGCGGGCGACGGTCAACTACTGCCCAAGCTGCAAGACCGTGCTCGCGAACGAACAGGTCGGCGGCGGCGCCTGCGATCGCTGCGGGACACCTCCCGAGCCAAAGACCCTCGAGCAGTGGTTCTTCAAGACCACCGACTACGCCGAGCGTCTGCTCGGCGACCTCGACCAGCTCAAGCACTGGCCCGAGAACGTCGTCAAGATGCAGGAGAACTGGATCGGGAAGAGCGTCGGCGCCGAGGTGACGTTCACCGCCGAGACCGGCGACGACCTCGTTGTCTTCACGACCCGCCCCGACACCCTGTGGGGGGCGACGTTCATGGTCCTCGCCCCCGAGCACCCGCTCGTCGATCGTCTGACCACGACGGCGCAACGGGACGTCGTCGCCGCGTACCGCGACCGGGCGATCCGCGCGACCGAGATCGACCGCCTGTCGACCGAAGGCGAGAAGACGGGCGTGTTCACCGGCGGCTACGCCGTGAACCCGGTCAACGGGGAGAGGATCCCCGTCTTCATCGCCGACTACGTGCTCATGGCGTACGGCACTGGGGCGATCATGGCCGTCCCCGCCCACGACGAGAGGGACTTCGCGTTCGCCATTCGCTACGGCCTGCCGATCATCCCAGTGATCGAGCGGCCGGACGGTCGGGCGAAGAGCTTCGTCTTCCCGCAATCGGTCCGGGAGGGGTTCGACCGGGTCCTCGCCGAGAGCCGGATCCCGTTCACCAAGGGTCCCTTCGCCGGACGAGGCGACGCCCTGTTCGTCACCTTGAGCGGGAAGGAGGAGATCGACCGCTATGTGGCCCTCCTCCAGAGCGCCCTCCGTCCCGGGAACTGGAACGAGGTCGTCGGCGCGCGCTTCCTCTTCGTCTTCGACGACGGCGTGACCGAGCTCGACTCGGTCGACGCCGACCGCAGGATCCTCGCGCGCTGCCAGACGATCGAGCCCACGGTTGGCTCCGCGCAGAGCGTCATGGGGATGCTG
>JAPLGE010000028.1 GCA_026390315.1 Candidatus Bipolaricaulota bacterium | reverse complement strand
GCGCTGTACCAGGTGACGCACGGCCTGTACGTGCTCACGGCGACCGCCGCCGGGCGCCTGAACGGCCAGTGCCTCGACGCGCTGATGCAGGTGACGAACGTGCCTCCCCGCGTCGCGATCGGAGTTGGAAAACGCACGCTTACCCACGAGATGATCGCCGCGAGCGGCCGCTTCGGGGTGAACGTCCTCGATCGCCTCGACTCAGAGTGCATGAACCTCATCCAGCGCTTCGGCTTCCAGTCCGGACGCACGGTCGACAAGTTCGCCGGGTTTCCGCACCTTCTCGGCCGAAGCAGAGTTCCGCTCCTCGCAAGCGCGACGGCGTTCTACGAGTGCCTCGTCCTTCCCGAGGCGACGCTCGACCTCGGCACGCACACCCTCTTCATCGGTCTCGTCGAGCAGGCCGGGACGCGAGAGGGCGGGGAGCCCCTGACCTACAACGAGTACCGCCGGACCATGCGCAAGAGGTCGTGAAGGAGAGGACGTTGAAAGAAAGAGAGATCAGACCTGGGGTGGGCTGGGTCGGCGCTCTGCACGCAGACCGGCGTCTCTTCGATTCGCTCATCCCGCTTCCCGACGGGACGAGTTACAACGCCTACCTCGTGCGCGGGAAGAAGAAGGTCGCCCTAATCGACACGGTCGACCCGACGAAGACTGGCCTCCTCCTTGAGAAGCTCGAATCGGTCCCCCAGGTCGACTACCTCGTCGTCCAACACGTGGAGCAGGACCACTCCGGCTCCGTCCCGGCGGTGATCGAGCGCTTCCCAGCGGTCCAAGTCCTCGCCACGCCGAAGGCAAAGGCGATGATCGTCGACCACCTTGGGGTCGCGGAGGATCGCATCAAGACGGTCGAGGATGGAGAGACCCTTCCTCTAGGAGACCGGACCCTGGAGTTCGTGCACGCCCCCTGGGTGCATTGGCCCGAGACGATGTTCACCTACCTCCGCGAGGATAAGGTCCTGTTCAGCGGCGACTTCCTCGGGGCTCACCTCGCGACGACCGACCTCTACGCGACCGACCGAGGGCGCGTGTACGCCGCCGCCAAGCGCTACTACGCCGAGATCATGATGCCCTTCCGGACTGCGATCAAGGGGCACCTCGAGCGGCTCGCGCGCTACGAGTTCTCCCTCGTCTGCCCGAGCCACGGGCCGATCACCGACGATCCGCGCTTCATCCTGGACGCCTATCGAAGCTGGGTCCTCGACCGTCCGAAGAACGTGGTGGTCCTTCCCTACGTGTCGATGCACGGCAGCACGGCGCGCATGGTCGAGCACCTGGTCGGCGCCCTCGTCGATCGGGGCGTCCAGGTGGAGGCCTTCGACATGGCGGGGGCCGACCTGGGGAGCCTGGCCATGGCGTTAGTCGAGGCGGCGACCGTTCTCTTCGCCACGCCCACCGTGCTCGTCGGCGCGCATCCGCACATCGTGACCGCGGCCTACCTCATCAACGCCCTCCGGCCGAAGCTCCAGTTCGGAGCGGTGGTCGGCTCCTACGGATGGGGAGGGAAGGCGGCCGAGCAGGTGATCGGCCTTCTCGGCACGTTGAAGCTCGAGTGGCTCGACCCGGTCTTCGTGCGCGGCGCCCCAAAGCCCGAGACGTTCGCCGCGCTCGACCGCCTGGCCGACGCGGTCCGCCAAAAGCACGAGGGGTTGTAGCGCCATGTTGGACCTCTCCGTCGTCATCGCCGGATCCGCGGGAGAAGGGGTGCAGACGATCGGGGAGGCGTTCGCGCGGGCCGTCCTGAGGCAGGGCTACCCGGTCTTCACGACCCAGGAGTACGAGTCGCGCATCCGCGGCGGCCAGTCGAGCTACCGCGTGCGGATCACCGAGAGCGTGCAGAACGCGCCGCGGCCTGACGCGGACCTCCTCCTTGCTCTGAACGGCCGGGCCCTCTCCCACTACCGCCCGCTCCTACGGCCGGGAGGGATCCTGCTCGCGGAGGAGGGAGACGCTGCGAAGCCGGATGAGGGCCCGGGACGAGCGGCCTCGTTTCCGTTCGCCCGCACGGCGAGCGAGCGGTTCGGGACGAAGCTCTACTCGAACTCCGTCGCCGCGGGCGCGCTGGTCGCCGCGTTGGGCGTGGAGATCGCGCCCCTCGAAGCGCTCCTGCGTGAGGCCTTCGCACGAAAGGGGGAAGGGGTCGTTCTCGCGAACGTGGAAGCGGCTCGCGCCGGCTTCGGCCTCGCGAGCGAGAGGTTGGGCAAGGCCCGACTCGGCCGCCTTCCGAGAAAGGACCGGACCTTCACGCTCCTCTCCTCAAACGAGGCCATTCCCCTCGCCGCGGCGTACGCGGGGTGCCGGTTCATCGCCGCCTATCCGATGTCCCCCTCGACCGAGATCATCACCACCCTGGCCCGCGACGAGGAGCTCGGCGTGTTCGCCGAGCAGGCCGAGGACGAGATCGCGGCGATCAACATGGCGATCGGCGCGAGCTACGCCGGGGCGCGGGCGATGACCGCCACCTCCGGGGGCGGCTTCGCCCTGATGGTCGAGGCCGTGAGCCTCGCCGGGATGACGGAGACGCCGCTCGTCATCGTCCTCGCGCAACGGCCCGGCCCGGCGACCGGGCTTCCGACGCGGACGGAGCAGGGAGACCTCCTCTTCGCCATCCACGCGGGGCACGGGGAGTTCCCTAAGCTCGTGTTGGCACCCTCAGACCCAGAGGAGGCGTTCGAGAAGACCGTGCGCGCCTTCTCCCTCGCCGACCGCTACCAGATCCCGGTCCTCGTCCTGACCGATCAGTTCCTCGCCGACTCGCACTTCTCCTTCGAAGCCTTCCGCCTGCCCAGCCGCGTCCCAGGTTCCT
>JAPLGE010000125.1 GCA_026390315.1 Candidatus Bipolaricaulota bacterium | reverse complement strand
AGGTAAAGGGCAGTCTTGATGCACTGTTTGACCTGTCACCACACGCGGGTCAAGCTGCCGGCGGACGCCGGATGACTCCGGAGTGGGACAATCGGCGCCGTGTGGGTGGAATCCCGCAGGAGGGCAGACCTCTTCGCTCTCACTGGGTCAGCGCAGGGTCATCACCATGCGGCTGAGGTTCGAGAATCGAGAGGCGCAGTTAGCATTTCGGCGCCGGTCCCGAGTGCCCGGCGAGCCTTGGCTGCAGACAACAACGGGGGCTATGTCCCTCGAATCCTGCAACGCTGAGGATCTCCGAGCAGAGGTGGCAGTCGGCTGCCTGCGGGTTTTGACTCCCATCCGCCTCAGTCACCTATGGCACTGAAGCCACGCAGGATACAAACAGTTGTAGTCAACGCCAAGCACCCATCTAGGAACGATCGGATGCCACGGGGAGGTTGCGAGGAAGAGACCTGCTGATGCCAACTCCATGGCTTGCGCTCGCCGGTGCAACTTCCAGTTTGTTCCAGTGTGGGTACAATCACCGCATTTCGAGAAGGGGGTTTTATGCCGAACAAGGTGGTCCTGGACAAGATGTCCATCTACATCCCGGAGAAGAGACAGGCTCAGAAGCTTGTCGAGAGACTGATCAAGTTTGCCGAGAAGAAGGATCGCTCGCTCAACTACGTCACCGTCGAGGCCATTGCCGAGTACCTCGAACGGCACGAGAAGGAACGCTAGGCTAGGTCCCAGAGCTCCAAAGAAGCACGACGGGGAGAGAAGACGCCTTTCCCCGTCGTGATCCCAGAACGAGGTGGCTCGAACGGGCCGCCTTGTTTGGCTCGCCGCGAGCTCTTTCAGGTTCTTGCCCGCCTTGAAGACAGGCAAGACCTTGGTCGGCACGCCGAACTCACGTCGGCGTCTCCCCCACGATAGGCCTGGAGAAGGACCGCGGGCCCCGGTGGGGGCCCGCAGCCAGAGGTACTCACAGGAGGGCCGGTGTGTCCGGACTCATCCTCACTCCACGCTACTGCCGCCTCGTCCCGGGCCCGGCCGGCCCGCCGACCGCACCCGGAGACGCGGTCGGCGGGCAGCGAGCCACGCCGAGAAGCGGCGGCGCAAAGGAACGACATCGAAGGGAGATGGGTCGGGAAGGCGCATAGCTGGGTCTTTGCCTTCGGCGGTCCGGCCACCGTGGGAATCCCTTCCGTTAGGTCCGTGACTTTGCGCCCCCGGCTTTCGCCGGGGTTGCCTTTTCGGGCTAGGGGCATAGTAGCAGAAAGGGCCGTCGAAGACAACTGGTGTGCGCCTCTTTCCCTTGTGCCCGGGAGAGCTGAACCGAGGCGCCGTTCTCTTCGAGATCCGAGTGAAGGCTCTCGCATCAGTCACGGCGGCTCCCCAGGGCGGACGCTGGCAGGTCCTAGGCGGACGGATCCTAGAAGCACCTACTAGCGCCACGCACGACTCAACACGACGGTTCTCACATCAGGCGCGTCGGCTCCAGGAGGCCGTCTCGATCCCCACAGCTTGCACACCGCGATTCCACACTAACCGCACGATCGATTCGTACCCTTGTCGCAACTCGAAGCACGAAAGGAGGGGTCGTTGTGGAAACACGAAGGAAGGTTGCACTCGCGGTGGTGGCGCTCGCCCTCACCGTCTCCGGGATGGTGATGTTCGCTTTGGCGCAGGGTACCGGTGGGATGATGAGCCGGGGTGTGTCTGGGATGATGGGGTCTCAGGACCGAGCTGGAACCCAGACGCCCGCGGGGCCTGGGTGCAGAACTGGCAATGTCCAGTGCACGGAAGGAGGAGTCTGCATGGACAGGTGCACGGGCGGAGGAAACGCCGACGACGGCGGGAGCTACAAGTGCCCTGATCTGGATTCCAAAGGGTCCTGCGCCATGGAATCGACAGGGGGGTCTTCCCCGTGCCCCGGGAGCCGGACAAGCGGGACTGCTCGGATGATGGGCGGGATGATGAGCGGAGCCTGTAGTCCCGCGGACGCGGCCTCGTGTCATCGCGCGTCGATCTGAGGTCGGAGAACCGAGCGACGCGGAATGGAACCCGGGGGACCCTTGGGGCGGGGGATCATCGGCCTCGCCCCTTTCTGTTGGAGCTGACTAAGGGCGCGCTTCAGCTCGGCTTTGACTTCTCGTGCAATCTCGTCGGACTCTGCGTTCCCCATGATGGTCAGCACTTCGGTCGGCTCGGTGGCCGACACATCCGTCTTCCCGCCGTCCTCGTAGATGATCAGTCCTCCTTCGTTTCGAGCCTGCGCCCGTGCGGCGCGCGGATCCTTCGACGATCATTGCGGCGCCGCATCAAGCACGGGCGAGGGGGCAATGGACCGGTGAACCCACGAGGACTGCACGCCGTCATATGGGACTTCAACGGGACCCTGGTCGACGACGTCGCCCTGGCCGTGCGTTCGATCAACGTGGAGCTCGAGCGTAGAGGGCTTCCGCCGCTCGCGGTCGGCGCCTACCGGGAGCTCTTCGGCTTCCCCATGGCCGCGTACTACCGAAAGCTCGGCTTCGACCTCGAAGTCGAGACGATGGAGGGCCTGGCCGATGAGTTTCACGCGGACTACCTGCCCGGGCTTCCCGACTGCCCCTTGCACGAAGGGGTGGCCGAGATCCTGGAGCGGATGCGGGAAGCGGGCGTCCCGCAGTTTGTCCTTTCGGCGATGGAGGAGGTTACTCTGAAGGCGGCCGTGCGGCGACTGGGGATCGATCGGTACTTCCGGGGCGTCTACGGGCGGGGAGACCGGCTCGCGGACTCCAAAGTGGCGCGCGGCAGGGAGCTCGTCGAGCACTTCGGGATCTCGGTCGAGCGCACGCTCCTCATCGGCGACACGGACCACGACGCTGAGGTCGGGGACGCCCTCGGGACCTCCGTGGCGCTCGTCGCGCAGGGGCATCAGACCGCGGAAAGGCTTCGCGCCGTCGGCTGCACGGTGTTCGGCACGTTCCACGAGCTTGGGGACGCCCTCTCAGTCTCGGCTGCGCGGGCAAGAGAAGCCTGAAGCACGGCCGCCCAGCGGAGGCCCGTCTTGGACACGAGCCAGGGCGAGCCCCTATTTGGCTGTCTTTCGCTCCAGCTCCTCCCACCGCGCGTAGAGCTGATCGACCTTCTCTTGCGCGGCGCGATGCGCCTCGAAGGCGGCTTGCAGCTTCTCATGATCGGAGGCGACGGCCGGGTCGTCCAGCCCCGCCTGCAGCCGCGCGACCTCTTCTTCGGCCGCAGAGATCCGGCCTTCCATCCCTTCCCACTCCCGTTTCTCGGGGAGCGTGAGTCCCGAGCGCTTCGGCCGAGCCTCGGGCTTGCGCTTCGGTTCCGGTTTCGTGGACGCTCTAGCTTCGCTCGCCTCGGCGCGGCGGGCGTCGGCCTCCTGCCACTGAGCGACGCTCCCGTAGTTCGCCCAGTAGCCGTCGCCATGGAGGCCGATGAGGTCCGTGCAGATCCGGTCGAGCATGTGCCGATCGTGCGTGATCAGGACGACAGCTCCGGGGAACTCCTCGAGCGCTCGCTCGAGGACCTCGATCGAGGAGATGTCGAGGTCGTTTGTCGGTTCGTCGAGCATCAGGACGTCGGAGGGCTCCCGGATCATGAGCGCCATCAGCACGCGCGCCTGCTCCCCGCCGGAGAGGTCTCCCACCGGAGTCTCGAGCTGATCAGCGCGGAACCCGAACCGCTTCGCCCAGGCGATGATGTGGGCCTCGCGGCCGAGGTAGGAGACCGTGTCGCCGCTTGGAGAGAGCGCGCGGCGCAGCCGCTCCGTCTTGTCCAGCTGGTCCCGCTGCTGATCGAACAGGGCGATGCGCAGATCGGTGGCGTGCTTCACGCGTCCGGCATCCGGAGGGACGGCTCCGGCGAGCGTTCGCAGGAGCGTCGTCTTTCCACTCGCGTTGTTGCCGACGATTCCGAGTCGTCCGCCGCGCCGGAGGTGAACGTCGAGTTCTCGGAAGAGGAGCCTCCCCCCGAGCGTCTTTGAGATCCCTTCCGCCGTGATCAGATCGTGCGTCCGCCGGCCACTCGCGGCGAAGTCGATTTCGAGCTCGCGATCGGCGCGGTGACGGCGCTTGGCCGCGGAGAGCCGTTCGATCTTGTCCTGTGCCCCATCGATGCGGGAGGAGGCCTTGGTCTGGCGTGCCTTCGGTCCTCGTCGCAGCCACTCGATCTCGCGGCGGACTTTGGTTGCGAGGGCGCGGCGTTCGGCGTCCTCCGCCTCCAGGAACGCCTCCCGCTTCTCCAGGAAGTCGCTGTAGTGGCCGTTGCTCGAGAAGAAGCCGTCCTTGTAGCGGGAGTTGAGCTCCACAATCCGATCGGCTGTCCGTTCCAGGAAGTAGCGGTCGTGGGTGGTGACGACGAAGGCGAGGTTCTGCCGTTCGAGAAAGCGCTCCAGCCAATCGATCCCCTCGAGATCGAGATGGTTCGTTGGCTCGTCCATCAGGAGGAGGTGCGGCTCCTGCACGAGCTGACACCCGATGGCCAGGCGCTTCTTCCATCCACCGGAGAGAAGGGCAACAGGTGTCGCGCCTTCCTCGAAGCCGAGGCGGCGCAGCATCTTCTTCGCCCGCACCGTGCGCTCGTACTCCTCCATGGGAAGGTCGGCGAGCGCGGCGAGGAGCGAGCCCTCCACGGTGGCCTCGGCCGGGAACACGTCGACCTGGGGCAGGTAGGCGATGCGCGCGCCCTTCGAGCGTTCCACCGCGCCCGAATCGGCCGTGTCGATTCCGGCCAGGATCCGCAAGAGCGTCGACTTCCCCGCACCGTTCGGGCCGATCAGCCCGACGCGCTCGTCGGCCTGGAAGGCGAGCGAGAGGCGGTCAAACAGGGTGTGGGATGCGTACGTCTTTCCGAGATCGCGCACTGCCAGAAGGGCCATCGCTACGACTCCTCCAACGGAGGCTGCGTGCCGGGCTCCGCACCGAACGCGGGCTCGATGACCTTCCATACGCAGAACCGGTTGCGATGGTCTCGGTCGAGCATAGGGTGGAAGTGCATGGTCTCCCAACGAGCCTGGAGCCAGTTGCGGTGCGGCGCCTCGGCGGAGGTCATGCGGACGAGAAAGGCGTCCACTCGCTCGGTGTCTTCCTCGTGTCGATACGGACGGACGGTCGTCATTGTGAGTCCCTCTCTTGGCTCGTGCCGCTGGCTACGGCGGTCATGCGCGGACCAGAGCGCAGCCGAATCTTATCTGCTCTGGCCGCATGGAGACGACGTGGCCGTGAGCGAGGCGCGTGGCGTCGCGCCGCCGCAGTCGATGGCGAAGCTGTCGGAGGATTCCAGAAGCGGTCTTGGACGACTGGGAGCCCCGAAGAGCTACGACCGGCGAAGCGGCTCGAACCGGGCGTGGAAGAACCGCAGGCTTTCGGGCTCGTAGACCATCTTGAGGCCGCGGATTCGGTCCCGCCCTTCGAACAGCGCCTGGCCGCTCTCGGCGACCACGTCCATGTGGAGGTTCGTATAGACGCGCCGCGGGATCGTCAGCCGGACGAGCTCGAGCTTGGGCCGGCGATGGTCGCCGGTCTTCGGGTCGCGGCCGGCGCTGACGATGCCGCGTTCCATGCTGCGCACGCCGCTGTCGGCATACAGGGCGGCGGCGAGGCTCTGCGCGGGGAAGTGCTCCTGCGGCATGCGCGGCAGGAACCGCTTGGCGTCCGGCTCACGCCGAACTCGAGCGCCAGTTCCTGTTCCTGGAGTGCCTGCCCGGGGCGATACGTGGCGAGGAGGATACGCCGCTTGAGCTCCGAGAAGACGTCCGACTTCATACCCGCAGTATGCAAACGGTATACGCCGCGTGGCAATCGCCCGGCCACGGAGAGGGGTCTACTTCATCCCGAGCGGCTCGCCGCGCTCGAGGTGGTCGAGCGCCTCGCGGATGCGCCGCTCGCGCGTCTCGTCCTTCTTGGCGGCGCAGATCCAGCCGATTACGTTGCGCCTCTGGGAGGGCGGAAGCCGGCCGAAGCTCGCCCACGCCTGCGGAGACGCCCGGAGCGCCGCCTCGAGCCAATTCGGGAACTCCAGCTCCTTCCGAGGGGGGCGGGGGGAGTCGGGGTCGGGCAGGGCGAAATCGGCCTTAGCGAGGCCCGTCTTCGTCATTCGGCCCTCTTGCACGAGCCTCGCGACGCGGCGCTTGTCCAGCTCGGACCAGGAGCTTCCAGGCTTGCGCGGCGTGAAGCGCTGGGCGTGGGTTGCGTCGTCCACGCGGCGGATCGTGCTGTCGATCCATCCGAAGCAGAGCGCCTCCTCCACGGCGTCGGAGTACGCGACGCGCGGCTTTCCCGTGTGCCGCTTGTAGAAGAGGAGCCAGATCTCCGTCTCGAGGGTGTGGTTCGTCTCGAGCCACGCCTGCCACTCGGCCCGGTCTTTGGCGTAGAAGGTCCTCGTGAGCGCCATCGCCGGAAGTCGACTCCTCCTCCCTTGGGATGAGGAGGCCGGGGCCTGCCTCGCGACGGCCGAGCGTGCCCGACCGCGGTCCGCGATGCCGATGCTTGGGGAGAAAGAGGCCAAGGCGGCGCGGCCTAAGCGGTTGTGCAGGATGGGGCCTGTCCGCATAGAATCCTCACTTATGTCGGAGACAGCGCTCTTGGGAGCAGACCTTGAGGCTCGATGACGTGCAGCGCCATCTTCTCTCCCGTCGCGGAGCCGTCGAGGTACGCCCGTTTGACCCCGACCTCCCGGTGTTCAAGGTTGGGGGAAGGATGTTCGCCACCACGATCCCGAGCCGCACTCCCCCGTGGCTTGTGGTCAAGTGCGATCCCTTCCACAGCGAGCTCCTGCGCGAGACGCACGCCGCGGTCCGGCCGGGCTACCCCATGAACAAGAGGCACTGGATCACCGTCATCCTCGACGGGAGCGTCCCTGACGAGGAGGTCCGCGACTGGATGGATGACTCGTACGCCCTCGTCGTCGCGTCGCTTACCCGGCGGGAGCGAGCGGCCCTGGAGGCCGAGCTCGGACGCACGGGCTGAAGGTCGGGGAGGCGCGGCGCGACGCCGTCTCGCGAGAGCCCTCGCTCGCACAGGACGCGTCCGGTTCGTCCGTCGCTCAGGGTTCCTTCCGGGTGAGAGAGACCCCGTGCGGGCGAAGGGCGTTCACGCGGTCGGAGGAACTCGAGACAGACGTCGCTCGCCGAGTCCTCTCCCCTTCCCGCGCTTCGGCGGGCCCTTTGCCTTTTGTGAGAGTCGGAGGTAAGATCGGCCCTCGGTGACCGCGATGGTGGCCCGGCCGACAGAAGGATGACTCGCGGACGTCGAACCGCGCGGTGAAGGGGCTCGGAGGGGGAATGGGAGAAGGAGTCCTGCTGCTCGTGGCGGTGTTCGCCCCCCTGGCGGGGGCGTTCCTCCTTCCTCTACTCGGTCGATTCTCGAAGCTCGTCCGGAACTACGCGGCCTTGGTGTTCGTGCTGACGTCTCTGGGCTGCTCGCTCGCCCTCGTTCCCAACGCGCTCGATGGCCACGTGGCCTCCCTCAGCATCGCCGGCCCCCTGGGACTCTCGCTCAGCTTCGGAGCCGACGCCCTGGCGATCTTCATGGCGATCGTCTCGTCGCTCGTCGGGGCGATCATCATCCTCTTCTCGATCGACTACATCAGCCACTACGAGAACCAGAACGAGTACTACCTCATGGCCGTCGTCTTCCTGGGCGCGATGATGGGCCTCGTCTTCTCGACGAACCTGGTGTTCCTGTTCGTGTTCTGGGAGATCACGGGGATCGCGAGCTGGCGACTCATCGGCTTCTACCGCGGGAAAACGGACGTGCTCAAGGCGGACAAGGCCTTCCTGATCACGGCGCTCGGCGCGCTCGTGATGCTCGTGGGAATCCTCGCCGTCTACGGGCTGACCGGGACGTTCGACCTCGGCGCGATGAAGGGGTTCTCCCTTCCGTGGACGGTCTCGGCGCTCCTCCTTGTGGGGATGCTCTCCAAGTCGGCGACGCTCCCGTTCCAGACGTGGCTTCCCGACGCTGGCGTGGCTCCGTCCCCGGTCACGGCTCTCCTGC
>JAPLGE010000056.1 GCA_026390315.1 Candidatus Bipolaricaulota bacterium | reverse complement strand
TCCGAGGGGGCCTCCTCCTCCTCGACCGGCTGGGCGAGGAAGATCTCCTCCATCGTCTTCCGCACGTCGTCGGTGAAGAAGCGGCAGAGCTGGGCGTAGCTGTGCGCGTCGCCGGTGGCGTACCAGCGGTGGTAGTAGCGCAGCGGCCAGACGACGTACAAGAAGTCCTTCGCCCGCGTGAGGGCGACGTAGGTCAGGCGCAGCTCTTCCTCGATCTCCTCGCTCGAGCCGGTCGCGAGGTCCGAGGGGAGGAACCCGTCGGCCGCGTGGATAAGGTAGACGGCCTTCCACTCGCATCCCTTGGCGGAGTGGATGGTCGAGAGGACGAGGAAGTCCTCGTCGAGGTACGGCGCGCCGGCGAGGTCGGAGGTCGAGGTGGGCGGGTCGAGCTCGAGGTCGACGAGGAAGTCGCGGCGCGATCGGTAGCCGGAGGCGATCTGTTCGAGGCTCTCGAGGTCGCGCGACCGCACGACCGGGTTGTCGTACCGGCGCTCGAGGAGCGGGTCGTAGAAGACGCGAATCCGCTCGACCTGCGAGCCGGGCTCGGCCTCTCCGGCTGTCGACAGGTCCTCCATCAGCGAGCCGAAGCCCGCGATCCCGGGGCGGGCCGCGGGAGGGGCGGGGAAGGTCCCGATCGAGCGCGGGTCGAAGCGGTGGCTCGCGACGTGCTCCAGGGCGCGGCTGGTGGTCGCGGGTCCGATCCCGTCGAGGAGCTCGAGCGTCCTCATCCAGGCGAGCTCGTCGTGCGGGTTCTGTGCGATCCGCAGGAAGGCGACGAGGTCCTTGACGTGCGAGGCCTCGAGGAAGCGAAGCCCGCCGTACTTGTGGTAGGGGATGTTGCGCCGGCCGAGCTCGAGCTCGAGCGACGCCGAGAGGTGCGAGGCGCGAAAGAGGACGGCCTGCTGGCGGAGCGGGATCCCCTCCTCGTAGTGGCCGAGGATCCGCTCGATCACGTACTCGTCCTGCTCAGCCTCGTCCTTGCACGTGACGAGCTTGGGCCGCTCGCCGTCCCCGCGCACCGACCAGAGGTCCTTCGTGTAGCGCTCCGAGGCCCCGGCGATCACGCGGTTCGTCGTCTCAAGGATTGGGTTGACCGAGCGGTAGTTCCGCTCCAGGGTGACGATCGTCGTCCCGGGGAACTCCTGGGGGAAGTCGAGCATGTTGCGGACGGTCGCGGCGCGGAAGCTGTAGATGCTCTGGGCGTCGTCGCCCACGACGAGGATGTTCTTGTTCTTCCGTCGCATGCCGCGAAGGATCTGGGCCTGGACGCGGTTCGTGTCTTGGTATTCGTCGACGAGGATGTGGTCGAAGCGGCCGCCGATCTCGTCGGCGAGCTTTGGATCGGAGACGAGTTGGGCCCAGTAGAGGAGGAGGTCGTCGTAGTCGAGGACGCGCCGCTTCTGCTTGCGCGCGACGTAGCCGGAGAAGAGCTCGCGCAGCTCCTTCTCCCACGCCGCGCACCAGGGGAAGTGCTCGGTGAGGATCTCCTTCAGATCCTCCGCGCCGTTCACCGCGCGGGAGTAGATCGAAAGACACGTCGCCTTGCGGGGGAAGCGCTTGTCGCGGCTGGGGAGCCCGAGGCCGCGGCGCACGAGGTCGAGGAGGTCCTCGGCGTCGCCCTGGTCCATGACGGTGAAGTCCTTGTGGATCCCGGCGGCTTTGGCGTAGACCCGCAGGAGGCGGTTCGCCGTCGCGTGGAAGGTCCCTCCCCACACGCGGCCGGCGGCGTGGCTCGATCGCTCGCTCGTCGCCGCGGCGCGGGAGAGCATCTCCTGCGCGGCCCGACGGGTGAAGGTGAGGAGGAGGATCCGGCCGGGGTTCGCGCCTTGCGCGAGGAGGTAGGCGACGCGGTAGGCGAGCGTCTTCGTCTTCCCGCTCCCGGCGCCGGCGACCACGAGGAGGGGGCCGTCTCCGTGGGTGACCGCCTGGCGCTGTTCGGGGTTGAGGTCGTCGAGGAAGGCGAGGCTCTCCTTGCTGGCTTTCACTCTGTCCGTCACCACCCTCTCGCGAAGAACAACACGTCAGAGCGCCCAGTCTCTGCGTGGACACAGGCCCCGGATGAGGGATTCTCCCCGAGGGGCGGGATCGCACGCCACCGCCTGCCCCGAGCGGGCCTCCCGGAGGACGGAGGCGCTGACCGCACGGGCACGCTCGCTCAGGTGGAAGACAGGCGAAGGGGCACGTCTGTCTCGCGCGGTTTGGGCGACTCGCCGGCCGGCCCTCGCCCAGATCCTGCCCTCGGTCGGGTCACGCCAGCCCGCCCTGCCCTCGGAGACGGGCAGCCCTTGCCTCTACCCGCTTCTCGCGACGAGCTCTCGCGGCTCCGCGGTCAACCCCGCCGGACTCGGGCGAGGCGCGACTACTCGTGCGACCGCCTTCTCTGCCAGAGCCTTGCAGCGGCGCCGATCCCGGTCCAGGCGAGGAACAGGGTGATGAGGAACCACAGCCCTGCCGCCTGCCAGTAGTTCAGAGGCTTCAGGAGGCCGAGGTGCCGGACGACGATCGAGTTCCAGAGCATCTGGATCACCCAGCTGAAGAAGAAGAAGGCGCCTACTCCCCCACCCGTCAGGATTCCCAGAAACCGCATGTCCATCCTCCTTCGCGGGATTCCCCCTCCGCGTTCCTTCCTTCACGTTTCGCACTATACGGCACGCGCTCCGTGGCGACAAACAGGCGGGGGCGCGAATGAACCTGGGCTTCGCTCTGGGAGGAGAGGGCGGCGAAGGCGGAGCGTCTAACCTCTCTCGTCTTCAGGCATAATCGAGCTAGCTCCCGCTCCGGCGGGCGAGGAGGAGGTGAAGCTTCGGAGTCGAAAAGGCAAACCTCGCGAAGACGAAGCGGGGGACGCAAAGCCACGGGCCTGCGATGGTAGCCGGGTTGCCGAAGGACGAAGATGAGCCGATGCGCAAGGAAGCTTCTTCCCCTTCTCGTCGCTTTCTCTAGCCTTCTCTTCGCGGTCTCCGTGCTCGCGGACTCCTCGGCGACGGTGCGCGCGGATCTCGCGTGGAAGGTCCTTCCCTTCCAATCTCTCACGCTCTCGGGGGGCGGGTCCGCGGGGACCTCGACCACGAGTCGCTTCACCCTGCGCGAGCCGACCGAGAGCGATCTTCTGCTTGGCTACATCGAAGAGCGCGGCGCCATGACGCTCGTCGCGTCGAGCAACGTGGCCTGGTCCTGGTCGGTGAAGGTGCGCGCCGTGGAGACGAACATGGGGCGCAGTAGAGACGGGACGACCGTGAAGCCGCTGTCCGACTTCCTCCTTCGGGCGAACGGCGGCCCCTACTTCTCGATCAGCTCGTTTGACCGGACCCTCGCGTCGGGAGCGTTCGGCGTGCAGTCGCTCGTCGTCGACTACAAGGTGCTCACGGACCGGCAGTCCTACAAGCCGGGCGAGTACGGGCTGACCCTCGTCTACACGATCACGACCGAGAAGTAGGCCCCGGCGGAGGACCTTCTAGGGCTCCGGCGGATTCTTGGAGTCCTCTCCCACCGTCACCAAGCCGCGGAGCGTCTCAAGCGTCTTCTCCCCAATCCCATTGACCTGCTTCAGGTCTTCGACCTTCGCGAACGGGCCGTGGCTCTCGCGCCAGGCGACGATCCGCGCCGCGAGGACGGGTCCGATGCCTGGGAGAAGGACGAGCCGGTCGACCGTCGCCTGGTTCAGGTCGAGCGGCCCCTTCGGGACGGGGTCGGCGAACGTCGGGAGGAGCACGCGCACGTCGGCGAGCACGATCGGCACAGAAGGAGGAAGGGCGTGGGGACGGATCGCCGGGACGAGAAGCGCGATTCCCGTCGCCAGGAGCCCGAGGCCGACCAGAGCGATCAGTCCGCGTTCCTGGCTGCCGAGGGGGCGCGGAATCATGCCAGGAGCTCGTTGATCCTTGCGATCCCGGCCCGCTCGCGAGCCAGGCGCATCTCCTCGGGGAGCCGCTCGTAGCGGGGGTGCCCGAACTTGTCGGAGTAGGCCTTGGCGAAGAGCGCTCGCAGGCTCCTGCGTAGAGCCGGGTCGGCTTCGAGAGGCTCGCGTCTCTTCTCGCACAGCGCCTCGACCTCCGGGACGTGGAGGTCGACCGCGACTACCTGGCGGAAGAGGGAGAAAGCGACGTCGTTGTCACTGCCCAGGGCGTCGCTCGCCTGTGCGAGGAGGTCACGCCGGACGAGTTCCGCCTCCGCCGCGGCGCGCATGCGGCGCTCCTGCTCGCGGTGGTAGTCGAGTTCCCGCGGGCTGAAGGCGAGGAGCCGGCGCTCGCATCCGTCCTTGCGGTCGGGGAGGCCCTGTGGGCGCCGGGCGATCTTGCCGTGCCAGGAAAGGCACTCCGGACAGGTGAGGTAGGTCACGTTCGTGTAGTACTGGTAGTACGTCCTCGTCAGCATCGCCTCTCTCCTTGGGGCGAGTGTACGGTGAGCGGGCGCCCCGAGGCAAGGGGATTCGCTGTGGCGCCGATTGGCCGTCGCGCGGCCAGACGCTAGAATCGCGACGAAGGAGGTTCCGTGCTGAGAGTCGCTCTGTCGAGCTTCGTGATGATCTTCCTCGCCGAGTTGGGTGACAAGACCCAGCTCGCTGTCTTCTCCCTCGCGACGGAGTCCCGCTCGCCGTGGGCCGTCTTCCTTGGCGCCGGGGCGGCGCTCCTCCTCTCCTCCGCTCTCGCCGTTCTTCTCGCGAGCCTCGTTGAGCGGTCGCTTCCGGAGACCTGGACCAAGGGGGTGCGCCTCGCGGCCGGAGGGCTCTTCGTGCTCGTCGGGATCTGGACCATCTGGAAGGCCTAGGCTTCGTTCAGCCAGCAGCGGGTCTCCCATCCTTGGAACCGCTCCAGAAGGGAGTACTCCGTCATGTCGAGGTGGATCGGCGTCACGGAGATGAAGCCGTTGGCGATCGCCCAGATGTCCGTCCCCGTCTGCGCGTCCGAGGTCTGCGTCAGGGGATCCCCGCTGATCCAGTAGTAGCTCCTCCCGTGCGGGTCCTCTCCCTTGACGACGTAGTTCGAATAGGCGAGCCCTCCCAGGCGCGTGAGCCGGACCGGGGGGATCCGCGCCGCCGGCAGGAGAGGGACGTTGACGTTCAAGAGCGTCCCGGGCGGCAGAGGCCTCTCTTCGAGCAGGAACGCGGCTAGGCTCGCCGCAAACTCGGCGCCGACCGTGTAGTCCGGGGACTCGGCAGGATCGCTGCCCACGTCGGCGGAGACGGCGACCGCGGGGATCCCGCCGCGGACGCCTTCCATGGCCGCGGCGACGGTCCCCGAGTAGGTGATGTCCTGGCCCGTGTTGAGGCCCGGATTGATCCCCGAGACGATCAGATCGGGCGGGGTCTTGAGCAGGCCGAGCAGGGCGAGAGAGACGCAGTCCGACGGGCTGCCGTTCGTCACGTGGCCGACCGTCCCGTCGAGCAGCCGCACCCGATCGAGGCGCAGGGGCTTGTGGAACGTCCTCGTCCTTCCGGCGGCCGACCAGTTGCGGTCCGGGGCGAACACCTCCACGTGCGCGACGCGGGCCAGGCGTTCCTTGAGCGCCATCAGGCCGGGGGCGTTCACTCCGTCGTCGTTCGTAATAAGGATCAACCGATCGGTCAAGGGGCGCCTCCAGAGCGTTCTTCCATCGTACTGGCGTCCGCGGGGATCGCCAAGGGATCCTCCTCATCGAGGCGGTAGAAGTGCAGGGCGTTGTCTCCGTAGAGACGCCGATCCGCGATCCGAAGGCGACCGTAGGCGTCGGGGAGGGACTCCTTCTTGAACACCTCGGTCACGACGACCGCGCCGGAGGCAAGAGGACCTCCGTTCCCGAGGAGTTGGAGAGCCTTCTCGGCGAGGCCCTCTCCGTACGGCGGGCCGACGAACACGAGGTCGAACTTGCGTCCGCGCCGCTCCAGGTGATCGACGCCCTCGGCGAAGTCGGTCTCGATCACCTCCCCGCGGTCGAGGAGCCCCAGGGCGTCCAGGTTTCGCCGGGCGATCGCGCACGCCTCGGGAGAGGAGTCCACGAAGACTGCCTGCGCGGCGCCGCGCGAAAGAGCCTCGAGGCCGACGCTTCCGGTTCCGGAGAAGAGATCGAGGAACCGAGCGCCCGGGACGAGATCGGCGAGGATGTTGAACAGGGCCGTGCGGACGAAATCGCGCATCGGCCGGATCCCGGTCTCTTCCCAAGGGACGAGCTTCCGCCCCCGCTTCTCCCCGGCGATGATTCGCATCGAACGCTCCTTGACTTCGGGGAACGCCCCTCCTATGATCTGCGGTCGTCCGCATGGTAAGCGGGTTAGCCATGAGGGTAACCTACCCAAAGGAGCCATTCAACCGATGAACCTCGCCGGGGTGAGTGCGGTCGCCTTTGACCTGGATTGGACGCTCTGCTTCTACTCCGTGAGCGTTCGCGACGGCATTCGCCGCGCGCTCGAGCGCCTGGGGTGCCGCGGCGACCTGTTGGGAGACCTGGACGAGGCGGCGGCGCGCTACGAGGTCGTTTGGGCCGAGGAAGAGGCGGCGCGCGCTCCGGCGAAGCGGGTGCGCGAGCGGACCTGGGTGCGGCTCCTCGAGGAACAGGGAGCCGACGACCCCGACCTTGCCGCAAGCCTCGCCGAGGAGTACGCGGCGATCCGCATGCCGTCGGTCTGTCTGTTCGACGGAGTGAAGGAGCTTCTCCTCGACCTCAAGGGAGCCTACCGGCTCGGCCTCCTGACCAACGGCCAGCCGGACATGCAATGGCCGAAGATCAAGACGCTGGGGATCGAGGGGCTCTTCGATGCGATCGTGGTCTCGGGGGAGGTCGGGATCTATAAGCCCGACCGGCGCATCTTCGAGGTGCTCTTGGCGAGGCTTGGCATGGAGGCCCATCGGACGCTCTACGTGGGCGATTCGCAGGAGATGGACGTGGCCGGCGCGAAGTCCGCCGGGATGCGGTCGGCCTGGGTGCGAAGGAATGGCGAGGGAGACCCGGCGACCGCGCCTGACGTCTCGATTGGCCGGGTCGACGAGCTGCGGGAGGTCCTCCTGTGAAGCGAGTGGACGTGGCCATCCTGGGAGCCGGTCCGGCCGGACTCTTCGCGGCGGAGGGGTTCCTGGGGAGCGGGCTCGAGACGATCCTGGTCGACCGGGGGCAAGAGCCGAGCAGGCGATCCCACATCAGCTTCGGGGTCGGCGGAGCCGGGGCCTTCTCCGACGGGAAGCTGAACCTGATCCCGCAGATCGGCGGAGACCCGGAGAGCATCGGCCGGAGCGGTGCTGAGGTCCAGCCCTACATCGATCGCGTGGATGCGACGTTCACGCGCTTCGGCGCGCCGGAGCAGTACTCCGGAGAGGACAAGGACGCGCTCGCCGAGCTGCACAAGAACGCGGGACGGTACGGGATCGAGTTCATCAGCGGCCGGCAGCGGCACATCGGCACGGCCTCCCTGCGCCAGGTCATCGATCGGTTCTACCAGCACTTGCTTGGCGAGGGAACACGGACGTCGCTCGAGAACCGCGTGCAGCGGATCGAACGGAAGGGCGATCGTTTCCTTCTGGAGGGCGAGGAGCCGATCGAGGCACGGTACGTGATCGCGGCGCCCGGGCGAGCCGGGGCCTACTGGCTGCGCGAAGAGGCGGCCCGGCTGGGGATCTCGACCGAGTACGGCCCGATCGACGTCGGGGCGCGGGTGGAGTTTCCGGCGGAGCTGTACGCCCCGATCGAGCGCGCCATGTACGACGCCAAGCTGCGGGTCCGCACCGCGACCTACGACGACCTGGTGCGCACGTTCTGCACCAACCCGCGAGGCTTCGTGGTGAAGGAGTCCTACGAGGAGTTCTGCTTGGTGAACGGCCACGCCGAGAACGTCGAGAAGACCGAGAACACGAACTTCGCGCTTTTGTCTCACATCGAGCTGACCGACCCGGTGGAGGACACGACCGAGTACGGGCGAGCGATCGCCAAGCTCGCCACCACGATCGGCGGGGGGAGGCCGATCATCCAGCGCCTGAAAGATCTGAAGCAGGGACGCCGCTCAACCGCCGAGCGGCTGGCGCGGGTGACGATCACTCCCACCCTCACCGACGCGACTCCCGGGGACATCTCCATGGCCCTGCCGAATCGGGTGGTGGTGAACCTCCTCGAGGCGCTCGAGCAGCTGGACAACATCATGCCGGGGCTCACGTCGGACAACACGTTCCTGTACGCGCCGGAGATCAAGTTCTACGACACGCACTACCCGGTGAGCCAGTCGATGGAGACCGAGATCCCCCGGTTCTACGTGGCGGGAGACGCCTCCGGCCACTGCCGCGGGATCGTCTACTCCGCCCTCACAGGCCTCATCGCGGCGGAAGCGATCCGCCGAAGTGAAGGGGTCTAGGACGTCCTTCCTGCGATGACGAACGGAGCGGAGTGGATCGCCCGCGGAGCGCGTCGAATCGCCTTCGGGGTCGCCATCGCCCTCTTCTTCGTCGCGGGCGTCGGCCGGGCGCAGGTGCCTCCGGTGTTGCCCTTGCCCATGACGAGCTTCAACCAAGCCTTTCGCGACCTCCCTGGAAGTTGGGGCGGATTCGCCATGGGGACGGCCGGGTGTCAGGATCGGATCGCGAGCTCCGGCTGCCTCGTCACGTGCTTCGCTATGGTTCTCGACTACTACCAGGTCGAGGTTTCCATTCCTGCGGCGTCGTCCTCCACGGGGAGGGCGAGGCGGGGAATGGATCCAGGGATCCTGAACGACTGGCTCAAGGCCCACTCCGGCTACGGCCGCTGCGCGGAGGATCGGGTCGGCAACTGCTGCCTAGAGTGGACGAACCTCCCGCCCGAGATCTCGGTCTCCTTCCACGAGAACAAGAGCGACACGGCGATCGACGCGGCTTCCCGCCAGGTCATCGATCGCGCGCTCGCGTCGGGCCACCCGGTCGTCGCGGGGGTCCACTGGGGTCGCTTTTGCCACGGGACGACGGCGAAGAGCGAAGACTGTCACTGGGTGGTGATCAGTGGAAAGACCGGGACGACTTACTCCATCGTCGATCCCTACGACCGCGACTCGGGGAGCCGCGAAGGAGTCAGGGGCACCTTGGCCGACGGCGTGTTCGGGAACTACATCATCGATCGGTTCGCCGTCGTCGCGGGGGCGATCCCGGCGGCTCCGCGGCCGCACGTGGACCTTGAGATCGCCTTTGAGCCCAGGGCTTCTCTGCGCGAGGGCGACGTGCAGAGTCGGCTGGTGCGCGTGACGGGAACCGATCAGACGCTTCTCCTCTTCGCGCGGGTGATCGACCCGCAGGGGAAGATCTCCTACGCGCACTACACGAACCAGAACCCGGCGGCGGGCGAGCCTCTTCTCTACTCGGAGACCGAGCGGAGCGTCTACCCGCAGGCGCGCCGGTTCGCGGACTCCGACCAGGAATGGAACCGAGCCGTTCTCACTCAGGGCGGGTCAGGGGCGTGGGTGTGGGAGATGTGGGTGGAGGATCCGGCTCGGCCCGACGAGCCGCTCGCCTACGACCTTGTCGCCTACACGGTCGCGCCGAGCCAGGCGCCCGGGTCCTCGGCGCAGGACGCGCTCGCCGTCGCTCTGGCGATTGGCCTCGCGGTGCTGCTTACGGCGCTCGTCTACGCCTTCGCTCTCGCGGACCGCTAGGGTCTCGAGCCGGGCTTAGCGCAGGCACACGACGAGGATCGTCGCGAGGCCGACCAAGAGACAGTAGACCCCAAACCACTTGAGCTTCCCCCGTGCGAGCGCGGCGAGGAGCCCCCGAATCGCCAGGGCGCCGACGAGCGCCGCGACAAGCATCGCCACGACGAGCGCCGGCCACGCGACCTCGCTCGTCGCGGAGGAGCGGAGCGCCTCAGGAACCTTGAGGATCCCTGCGCCCAGGATTGCAGGAATGGAGAGGAGGAAGGAGAAGCGGGCCGCCTCCTTCCCCTTGACCCCGCGGAGAAGACCGGCGGACAGGGTCGCGCCGCTCCGCGAGATCCCGGGCAGGAGGGCCGCCCCCTGGGCGAGGCCGATCGTGAGAGCATCGAGGAAGCGAACCTGCGAGCGGCGGGCGCCCGGTGCCGCGCGGCTCGCGAGGAGGAGCATCCCGCCCGTGGCGAAAAGAGAGATCCCCACGACCAGGAGGGACGAGAAGGCCGCGACGATCGCCTTCTGAAGGAAGAGGCCGAGAAAGACGATCGGGACCGTCGCCACGGCGAGCAGGAGGAGTTCGCGTCGGGCCTCGGTCTCTTCCTTTCGGACGAGCGAGCGTGCGAGTCGAACCAGGTCGTGACGGAAGAGAGCGACAACCGCGGCGAGCGTGGCGAGGTGAAGGAGGACCTCCAGGAGGACTCCGGGCGGGTCAAAGCCGAGGAGGCGCTCGACGAGCACGAGGTGTCCTGAGCTCGAAACGGGGAGGAACTCGGTCAGTCCCTGCACGATCCCGAGGACGAGCGCGTGGATCACGGCGTTCTCCTCGGGGAGAAACGCAGAGAGAGCGCACCGGAGGAGCAGGCCTGAGTGCAGGCCCCGCACTTGATGCAGTTGTGGTCGTCGATGTCCGCATGTGGCTCCAGTCCCATGGGGCAGGCCGGGGAGCACTCGGCGCAGCGCGTGCATCGGCGCTTGTCCAGGGAGAGATGGACGAGGCTCACCCGGTTGAAGACGGAGAACAGCGCGCCCATGGGGCAGAGGTAGCGGCACCAGAAGCGGGCGACGAGGATCATGCCGGCGAGGGTTCCGGTGAGCGTCCCCATGTGGAGAAGGAAGGGGCGGTTGACGCGCGCGACTCCCAGAAAGACATACGGAATCGACGCCTCGAGCGACGCCGCCGGGCAGACCTTGCAGAACATCGTGTCGGCGAAGAGCCACGCCAGGAGGATCGTGAGCCCGAGCGCGGCGAACTTGGCGTAGGAGAGGCTCTTCACGATCCGCCTCTTGCGGAAGCCCAGAAGGTCGTTCAACGTCCCGAACGGGCAGAACCAGCCACAGAACGCTCGTCCGGCGACCAGGCCGTAGGCGGCGATCGCGCCGAACCAGAAGTACGGGACCGTTCCGAAGATGACGAGGTTCTGGACGAGGCCGATGGGGCAGATCGTGATCGCGAGAGGGCAGGCGTAGCAGTGGAGTCCCGGGAAGAGGAGGTGGGTCATCCCGATTCCGGTGAAGCCGAACAGGCCGAGGAGAAGGCCGGCTCCCTGGCTCGTTCGCCTCACTAGACTTAGCCTCATGGCGTAACCCCCAACATGCGCAAGAGGCGCGCCTCGAGGTTCTCCACGCCGAAAACCACTTCGCCGGTGTCGACGCGGACGACGGCCGGGACGACGGTGCGGCCGGAGGCGATGACTCCGTGTGCGCGCGCGAGGGCCGTCTCGTCTTCCACGTTGACGAAGCGGAAGCCGAGGCGATCGGTCGCGGCCGCCATCTCCTCTACCAGCGCCTTGGCGTAGGGACAGGAGTGGCACCACGGCGCGGTGAAGACGAGCAGCTCCACGTCCCTTTCTAGTCCCTGGAGGCTAGTGATCGCCGTCGCGGAGAGTCGCGGTGCCTCGTGGCGGGCCTCTTCGATTCCGACGCAGGAGGTGCAGAGGACCGTGGCGATTCCCTGCGCTTGCCGGGCCTGTCCGGCCTGGATTCCGTGTGCGAGCGCTCCGGCGACGACGAGGAGGAGGATGCCGTGGACAGACATCGGAAGGCGTCGCGCCCGCCCCACGAGGAGACAGGCGACGAAAAGGGCGAGGCCGAGACCCGCGATGACAAACTCCCACGGCGTGCGTCCGCGGGGATGGACGTGGAGCCCGCCGGACAGGTTCTCCACCACGGCGACCGTGAGGGAGAGCTTCTCGACGATCTGGAAGCAGCTCGAATCGATGCAGTAGCTGTAGACGACCTGGAACGGGATGCTTTGGGTTCCCGGCGAAAGCCCGGGGAGGGCGTCGAGGGAGAAGTCGAGGACGCCCGTCGCGAACGGAAGGACCTTGTCGCGCACGGCTTTCTCCGGCTTGACGGAGAGCGTCTCGGGACTCGTGAAGCTCGTCTCGACCCCGTCTGCCTCGTAGGTCGAGCCGTTTCGAAGCTCGATCTGGAAGCTGATCCGCCCGCCGGGGGCGAGCTCGAGAACCTCAGGATTCGTGCGGACGGCGAGGATGGGCTGCTGCGCGGCGGCGGGGAGACTGAGCAGGATGAGGCCCATCAGTGCGAAGAACGTCGCCGTCTTCATTCCTTGACGAGCTCCCTCACGGCCTGCAGCAGATCGACGCCGCGTAGGCCCTTGGCGCGGATGGTCCCCTCGGGGTCGATGAGGTAGACCATCGGGATGGCGGACACTCGGTAGAGCGAAGCGATGGGTCCGGCCGGTCCGTCGTAGACCTGGGAGTACGGGAGGCCGTAGAAGTCCAGAGCCTGGGCAAAGGCTTCCTCGTCGCGGTCGAGGTTGATCCCCAGGATGACGAGCTCGCTTCCGGCAGACTCGGCTGCGATCGCCGCGAGGGCCGGGAACTCCTCGATGCACGGGGCGCACCAGCTCGCCCAGAAGTCCAGGAGAACAGCCCGGCCCCGCAGGGAGGAGAGGGAGATCTCTTCGCCGCCTGTGGTCTGGGCTGTGAACACTGGGGCTGGGTGTCCCGGCTCGAGAGGCAGCCTCTCTTCGACCCACTGACCGCTTGGCCCGATCTCGATCTCCGCCCCGTCACGCGTGAGCCGCGTGACCTGGTAGACCGTTCCGTGCACGTTGAACGGCTCGTCCAGACGGTAGCGCTCGTGGGAGTCGGACGTGGTGAGGAGAACCCCATCTTGGTCGAGGTCGACGTACAGGGTCCCCTCCGCGAGATCGCCGTAGTCGCCGTCTGTGTCCTCGTCGACCACGGCGACGCGATAGGCCGCGTCTCCCAGCACCACGTCCCCCTCGCGGCGGCTGTCGCGGCAGTAGGCAAGACGGGAGGGCAGATCCGGGTCAAAGAAGAGGAAGGTCCGGTACGGCGAGCGCCGCTCTCGCCCGTAGGAAAGCCCAAAGAGGGCACTCGCGAGGTACCGTCCGTCCCACAGCCGCCCCTCCCAAGGGACCTCGACGAGGGCGCCGCTCGAGTCGAGACCGGCGTAGAGGGTCGCGCCGTTCGTCTGCACGTCGAGGACGACGGGAAAGGCCTCCTCCGCCAGGGGGATCGTTCCGTACAAGGGTCTGCCGCGGTAGGCCGGCTCGGACAGGCCGTCGCGCGGCCGGGAGGAGAGCCTAGTCGCCTCAAGGAAGCAGGATCCCGTGAGGTCCGCGATCCCGTCGACATACTCCAGGCCCGCGCTCTGCGCGAGTAGCCCGCTCGAGCCGCACAGAGCCAGGCTCGCGGCAAGAAGGAGGCGCCACGTCATGCGGTGGCTCCCGCGAGAGCTGCCTGCAGGCGTCCCAAGACGAGGTCTCGGCCGACGACGGCGAGGGTATCGAAGAGGCTCGGTCCAACGCTCCGGCCGGTGACCGCGATCCGACAGACTTGGGCCACGTCCTTGAGCTTCGCTCCGCGCTCGTCCAGCGCCTCGCGCATCGCCCGTTCGACGGCCTCCGGAGTGAAGGGATCCACGGGCTCGAACGCCGCGATGACCGCGCGAACGAGATCTCGTTTCTCTGCGTCGAGCGCGACCTTCTCTTCCGCGCTCAGGGGGAGCGGGAAGAGGATCGTCATCACCTCGGCCAGGTCGACGAGGGTCCCAGAGCGGTCGCGGAGGAGCGCGACGCCTCGGGCGAGCCTCTCCTCTCCGGCCGCGTCCCACACCGCCTCGGTAACGCCGCCCCTCTCGAGGAGGAAAGGCCTTACCTCGTGGGCCAGGCGCGTGGGGTCGGCCGCCTTCATGTGCTGCTGGTTCAGCCAGCGGAGCTTCCCTTCCTCGAAGACGGCCGACGAGCTTCCGATGCTCTCTAGACTGAACAGGCTGACGAGTTCCTCGCGGGTGAAGATCTCCTGATCGCCGTGCGACCAGCCCAGGCGTGCCAGGAAGTTGACCATCGCCCCCGGAAGGAGGCCGCGGCGCCGGTACTCGAGGACCGACGTGACGCCGTGCCGCTTGGAGAGGCGGGTGCGGTCGGGACCGAGGATCATCGGCAAGTGGCCGAACCGCGGCAGCGGCCGCCCCAGCGCATGGTAGAGGAAGATCTGCTTGGGGGTGTTGTTCAGGTGGTCGTCTCCCCGAATGACGTGGGTGATCCCGGCGTCGGCGTCGTCGACCACGACGGCAAAGTTGTAGACGAAGGTCCCGTCGGAACGACGGATGGCGAAGTCCTTCAACTGCTCGTTCTGGAAGGAGACATCGCCTAGAAGCTCGTCGTGGACGACGGTCTGCCCTTCCTTCGGCACGCGGAACCACCAGGCTCCCTCGTGCTCGTAGGCGAGGTCGGCGTCGAGGAGACTCTCCGCCGCCACTTGGTGCGCGTCGGAGTGGTCGGTTTGGCGGCAGTACTCGTCCCAGTCGAGGCCGAGCCAGCGCATCGCCTCGACGATTTGATCGATCGACTCTTCTGTTGAGCGCGTTCGGTCCGTGTCTTCGATGCGCAGGATGAACGTCCCCTGCGAGTGACGAGCGAAGAGCCAATTGAAGAGTGCCGTCCGCGCCCCTCCAACGTGGAGATATCCGGTCGGGCTCGGAGCGAATCGCACTCGGACCATCACGGCCTCCCTTCGCAAGACGAGATCGTCTGCGATTCTACATCAAGGGACCAGCGGCGGCTGGCCTTGCGGCCGTTGCGCGACAGGGCTAGGCCGGCCGCGCCGTCAGGGATGGTGACCCCCGCTCGGCCGACCGGGCGACGCGCCGGTCCGAACTAGCCGCCGAATCCCGGCCTGGTCTGCGGCTTCCCCTCCTGGGGCGGGAGCGGAAGGGAGGTAAGCCACGAGGCGATCGACGCGCTCCACTCGGCCTGCTTGAGTGCGTTCGTTCCGTGGCTCGTCTCTTCGTCGTAGCGGGCCTGGGCCTCGGACGCCTGAGCGAGAAGGCGGCTCGAGGTCTCCTGGAGCGCGTCGCGCAGGGCCTGCTCAGCGGCCGCGCGGGTCGTGCCCTCTGCTCGGAGCCCGGCGAGGGCGTTGAAGAGCCGACGCCGGTAGACCTCGTTCAGATCGAAGTGGCGCTGCTCGTGCTGGAGCACCTCACTTCGCTCCTTCCCAAGGGCGACCCAGGACTCGAGCGGCTCCATCGTGTTCGTCACCGTCACGGCCGCCCGGTCGATCGCGCCTTGCCAGCGGCGAGTCCTTTCCTCCCAGGTCACGTTGAGGACAGCGTGCCAGCCGAGGGTCATGTGGATGGCGGCGGCCTGGGTCATGGAGGCGGCGTTCGCGGGGGCACGGCCGCGAAAGTCGTACCAGGTGATCGGACGGGCCGCGTCCCAGGCGAGCGGCGCGGCCCCGGCTGCGGCAAGGTTGGCGCGACCCGGATGCCCTTCACGATCCCTCCTTCCATCACGAGGCCCTTCGGTGGCCGGCTACCAGCCGCGACCTCCGCCCCCGCCGAACCCTCCGCCGGAGAACCCGCCTCCGAAGTGCCCCCCGCCGCCCCACGCGGTGTGACCGCCCCCGCCCGGGCCCGTGCGGGGCGCCGAGACGAACGTACGCTGCATTCCGGAGGAGAGGTTGAGCATGGACAGGGCAAAGAGGTGCCCATTGAAGACAGGAGTCCTTCCGGCGTACCAATTGGGCGGCTCCTGGAGCATCCCTTCGAACTGCTTGGTCCAGATCCCGGTCAGGTTGAGGGCGATGGCGTACGGTAGGAGCTTCTCGAAGAGCCGCGGGCTCTTCTCCGGCGCGTCGTGGAACTCCATCTTCTTCACCTCGGCCCGCTGCATGTACTCCGCAAGGCCCAGCAGATCC
>JAPLGE010000093.1 GCA_026390315.1 Candidatus Bipolaricaulota bacterium | reverse complement strand
CACCTCGTCGAAGTCCCGGAGCAAGTCGTCCATCATCCGAGAGAGGCTCGTCCCCATGATCAAGGGCTCGCGCCACACGGCAGGAAGTCTCCTAACCATCATGTATTCCCCCTTTCCTTTCCATTAGCAGTTACCATGCCTGCCCGCCAAATGCAGTATAGCGCGGCGTACCTCCCCTGTCAAGAGGGTTGCGAGATGGGAGCAACTGCGCTAGTCTTGCGGCATGGGAATAAAGGCGCTTCTCGCGCTCATCTGGGGCTACCAGCGATTCGTCTCGCCGGCCTTCCCGGCGTGCTGTCGCTTCTACCCGAGCTGCTCACAGTTCGCGAGGGAGGCTGTCCGAAAGCACGGCGCGCTCCGCGGCGGGTGCCTCGCGCTGCGGCGGCTTCTGCGTTGCCACCCGCTGCGCCCCGGCGGCGTCGACCCGGTACCGTAGACTAGCAACTCTTGAAGTCCTCCCACATCCGCTCCACGAGATCGGGATTGGTGAACAGGTCGATCGCCGTCATGGCGAGCGCCTTCGCGGCGATGAGCATCGCGCGCTGGCCCCGCGACGAGGCGGAGGCTTCGGCGAAGTCGCGGGAGTGCGAAGCGATCGCTTTCTCGCAGATCGCGAGGTAGGCGTGGATCGAGGGAACGACCTGGCTCACGTCGCCCATGTCGGTCGAGCCCATGGCGCGATGCTGAGGCGGCTCGATCGGCTCGCCCAAGGCTTCCAGATTCGCCGCGAAGGCCGAGGCGAGGGGGTGGTTCGTCTTCATGGCGCGGTAGGAGTGACCGACGGTCTGGAAGGAGAGGGTCGCTCCGGTGGCGAGGGCCGCCCCTTCCGCGCAGCGGCGGAGCTTCTCAAGGAGCAGGTCGCGGTAGTCGCTTTCGGGGGCGCGCACGTAGAAACAGGCGGCGGCGCGGTCGGGGACGATGTTCGGCTTCGCTCCACCGTTCGTGATGATGCCGTGGATGCGCGCGCCGTCGTTCAGGTGCTGGCGCAGGGCGTTGATGCCGTTGTACGTCTGGATCACTGCGTCCAGAGCGTTGATCCCCTTCTCCGGAGATTCCGAGGCGTGGGAGGACTTGCCGAAGAACTCGACCACGACCTCGGTGATGGCGAGGCTTCCCCGTTCGACGACGGTGTAGGTCGCCGGGTGAAACATCATCGCTGCGTCGACCCCACGGAAGAGTCCCTTCTCGATCAAGATGACCTTGCCGCCGCCTCCCTCCTCGGCGGGGGTCCCGAGGAAGAGCAGGGTTCCGGGAAGCTCGGCCTTGATCGCCCCGAGGGCGAGGGACGCGCCGAGCGAGGCCGCGGCAATCAGATTGTGGCCGCAGGCATGGCCGATCTCGGGGAGGGCGTCGTACTCGCCGAGGATGGCGACGGTCGGACCGCCTCGCGCGGCCGGATGTGCGGCACGGATCGCCGTGTCCAGTCCTCCGATCGCGAGCTCGACCGAAAACCCGGCCCCGCGGAGCTCGTCGGCCAGGAGCCGCGAGGCGTCGAACTTGAGCTCAGGATGGGCGTGGATCTCCTGGCTGACCTCCCCCAAGCGCCCTGCCAGGCCGTCGACTCGGGCGCAGACCTCTTCCTTCCAGGTCGTCATCGGCCCCTCCCCTCCTTTGCGCTTCTCTAGATCCCCTTCTCCCTCAGGGCGGCCTCCACCTCGAGCGCGAGGGAGTCCGGGCCCGCCACAGGCCACGCGGCGGCCTCCGTCTTCCCGGCCGCTCCTTCGGCGGCGGCCGCCTCGCGCTCGAGCGCTCTCCAATCGATTCGGGCCCAGTCGGCGCCCAGCGCCGCGGCAAGCGAGACGAGGGTCTCCCAGTTCTCCCGGCCAAGTGGGCTTGAGGTGGCTGGGAATCGCTGCTTGAGGCGACCCAGCGCGTCGACCACGTGCCCCCGCCCTTCGATGGGCAGGGCGAGGGGGAAGACGACGTGCGCGAGGTCGGTCGTGCGATTCTCTCGCGGCGCCATCGCGACGACGAAATCAAGGCTCGCCATGGCCTTCGCGGAGACCGGGTCGCGCGCCGGGTCTGCGCCCACGATCAGTGCGGCTTTGAGGCTCCGGGCGAGCGCCTTGGCATCCGCCGCTGGGGGCTCCGGATTGAAGCCCACCTGGATGAGGCCGCTCAGGTTCGACGGAGCCCTCAGGGCGAGGACACGACCCTGCGGATGCTGGGCCGCGAGCGAGAAGACGGCCTGCGCGGCGTCGAGAGGCAGGGCTCGCTCCTCGTAGACGAAGACAGGGCTCTTGGCCTCGCGGATTCGGCTGCGGAGGGCCTCGACTCGCGAGTCGCGCGGCTTTGACCGCGACGGGGAAACCAAAGCGAGGACCTCGGCGGCGGGGAGACCCTCGACTTCAAGATCCGCTTCGGCGAAGCCTCCTGCAACGCTCGCGACCGCGGCGCCGGCGGCCCTCGCCTGGCGGATCTCGAGGTCGAGGACGAAGCGCTCGTACCGCGAGCGCGGCCCGACAAGGACGACCAGGTCGGCCTGGGCGAGGGAGTCGGCCGCGGCGAAGAGCCGGACGGGCGCGCGCTCGACCGGGGGGGCGGGAAACGCTTCGATCGCGAGGGCGCACGTCCCGAGGACCGCGTGGGCCAAACGAGCGAGCAGGTAGCCCTCTTCGTTGGTCAGGAGGCCGCCGGCGACGACGGCGACCCGGTCCCTCGTTCGTGGCATGCGGTCGCGCACCCGTTCGAACGCCTCCTCCCACGAGGCCGGGACGAGCTTTTCCCCTTCGCGCACGAGAGGCGTCGTGAGCCGCGCCCCGGCCCACCAGGCCTGCCAGCCGTAGCGTCCCTTGGCACACAAGATCCCGTCCTCCTCCGCCGGGACCGTTCCGAGGTAGTGCCCGTTGAAGCTCATCACGTGCACCGAGCAGGCGAGGCCGCACAGGGAGCAGATCGTCCTCGTTTGCGTCGCGAGGACCGGGACCTGTTTCCTCAAGTTGACTCGGTCGGCGAGAGCCCCGGTCGGGCAGGCGTCGACGCAGGCACCGCAGGAAATGCACACCGACTCCTGCCAGGGACGGTCGAACGGCGCCTGGACCTCGACCTGGATCCCGCGGCCGGCGAAGTCGATCGCGTGGATGCCACACACCTCCCCGCAGACACGGAGACAGCGGCCGCACGCCACGCACTTCCCCGGATCGCGGACGATGAAGGGGTGCCGCCCGTCGCCGCGCTTCCGCTCCAGCTCCCCGGCGTAGCTTTCCTGAGCGGCCTTCACCGCTGCCGAGTGGTCTCGCAGCTCGCAGTCGAAGCCGCGCGCGCACCCGCAGGCGAGGCACCGCCTCCCCTCCTCGCGGGCCTGGTCGTCCGTGAAGTCGGTCTCGTACTCCTCGAAGTCGCGCACCCTCTTCTCGGGAGGCCGCATGGGGGTTGGCACCCGGCGCGCCTCCTGGACCTCCCCCAGGTCGGAGCGGGTGACGTCGTGCTTCTCGTGGGCGTACGTGAGCGGCGGCCCGATCGGCTCACCGGAGAGGAGGCGGTCGATCGCCTCGGCGGCGCGGCGGCCGGCGGCGACGGCCTCGATGGCGATTCCCGGACCGCTCGCCGCGTCTCCTCCGGCGAAGACCTTCTCGCGGTCGGTCCGGCCGGTCTCGGGGTCGACGACGATCCGCCTCTGATCGTCGACCCGGATCCCCGAATCGGCGAGGACAGAGGGCTCGAAACTCTGTCCCACCGCGAGGATCGCCGCGTCTGCCGGGACGACGAACTGAGACCCGGGAATGGGCACGGGCCGCGCCCGACCGCTTGCGTCTGGCTCTCCCAGGCGCATCTCGAGGCAGCGGATTCCAGCGAGCTCCTCTCCCTCGACCACGAACTCGACCGGCTGAGTGAGGAAGCGGAATGCGACTTCCTCCTCCTCGGCCTCCACCACCTCGCGCTCGGCGGCCGGCATCTCGTCGCGTCCCCTTCGGTAGACGAGCGTGACCTCGGCGCCGAGGCGGCGTGCGCAGCGGGCCGCGTCGATCGCCGTGTTCCCGCCACCCACGACGACGACCCGCTCTGGGAGGGAGACGGCCTCGCCGCAGTTGAGGCGGCGGAGGAACTCGATCCCCTGCTGCACGGCGGGGTGGTCCTCGTGGGGAACTGAGAGAGACCGGGGGTCCCAGGCCCCCAGGCCGAGGAAGATCGCGTCGTAGTCGCGTTCGAGCTCATCTAGGGTGAGGTTAGCGCCCAGGCGGACGCCGTTTCGGAACTCGATCCCCATCTCCTTCAGGACATCGAGCTCCCGGTCGAGGATCTCCTGGGGAAGGCGGAAGTCCGGGATCCCGTAGCGGAGCATCCCACCCATCTTAGGCATGGCGTCGAACACGACGGCGCGGTGTCCGCGCCGGCGAAGGAAGTAGGCCGCGGAGAGGCCGGCCGGCCCGCCGCCGACCACGGCCACACGGAACCCCGTGTCCGGCTTGCAGGCTGGGATGTAGGGGAACCCGCGGTCGCCGAGGAAGCGCTTCATGTGGCGGATCTGGACCGGCTCCTCGGCGATCTGCCGCCGACAGGCGTCTTCGCACGGGGACGGGCAGATCCGGCCGAACGCCGCCGGGAACGGAAGCTTCTCGTACAGGAGTTCGAGGCCTTCGAGGAAGAGGCCGTTCGCTGCCAGGCTCACGTAGCCCTGGCAGTCGGTGTGCCCGGGGCAGGCGAGCTGACACGGGCCCACGCAGTCCCCGAAGTGATAGCTCAACAGGAGCTCGAGCGCGGACCGATGGGTCTCCTCCGCCGCGGGCGAGGCGGTCGTGACGACCATCTTGTCCTTGATCGGGGTCGAGCACGCCCTGACCACTCCGGCGCCCTCCACCTCGACAGAGCAGACCCCGCAGGAGTCGAAGGCGTCGAGGCGCCTCTCCGCGCACAGGGTCGGGATCGCGATCCCGAAGCGGTCGGCGAGCGAAAGGATCGTCTCGCCTTCGCGACCTTCGAGCGTCCGGCCGTTGACCGTGACGGAGATCATGCCCTCACCTTCTAGCTCACCTCGACGGCTCCGAACGGGCAGACCTCGCGGCACCGCCCGCACTTGACGCAGACGCTCTCGTCAATCCTCTGGAATGCCCCGTCCCCTTGGGAGATGGCCTGGACGGGGCACTTCCTCGCGCACAGCTTGCAGTCTCTGCAGCGCTCGGCGTCGATCCTGAAGTGGATGAGGCCACGGCAGACGTGGGCGGGACAGCGCCGGTCGCGGAGGTGGGCCTCGTACTAGTCCGGGAAGAAACGCGACGTGGTGAGGACTGGGTTGGGAGCGGTCTGTCCCAGCCCGCAGAGGGAGTGGCGCTTCACCTTCCTGCTCAGGTCGATCAGCCGATCCAGTTCGTTGGTCCCCGCCTCTCCTGCGCAGATCCGCGTCAGGCTCTCGAGCATCCTCTTTGTCCCGATCCGGCAGAACGTGCACTTGCCGCAGGACTCCTTCTGGATGAAATCGAGGAAGAAGCGGGCCACGTCGACCATGCAGGTTTCCTCGTCGAGAACGATCAGGCCGCCCGAGCCCATGATCGCGCCCGTCTGAGTGAGCGACTCGTAGTCGACCGGTACGTCGGCGAGGGAGGCGGGGATGCATCCGCCGGACGGCCCTCCGATCTGAACCGCCTTGAACGCCTTGCCGTCGCGAGTTCCTCCTCCCACGTCGAACACGATCTCGCGGATCGTCATCCCCATGGGGATCTCCACCAGACCGCTATGGTTCACCTTTCCGGCCAAGGCGAAGACCTTGGTCCCTTTGCTGCGCTCGGTGCCGTAGCGGGCAAAGGCTGCGGCCCCCTGGCGGACGATCCACGGGACGTTGGCCAGGGTCTCCACGTTGTTGATCACGGTGGGCTTTCCCCACAGCCCGGCGGTCGTCGGGTAGGGCGGCCGCCTCCTGGGCATCCCTCGCCTTCCTTCGATCGAGGCGATGAGCGCGGTCTCCTCTCCGCAGACGAAAGCCCCGGCGCCGGCCTTGATGACAACGTCGAACGAGAAGCTGCTTCCCAAGATGTGTTCGCCCAGGAGCCCGGCCTCTCTCGCTGCGACGATCGCCTTCTCCAGTCGCTCGATCGCCAGGGGGTACTCGGCCCGCACGTAAGCGTACCCATGATCCGCGCCGATGGCGTACGCGGCGATCGCCATTCCTTCCAGTACGCGATGGGGGTCGCCCTCGAGGACGCTCCGGTCCATGAACGCTCCGGGATCGCCCTCGTCGCCGTTGCAGACGACGAACTTCTCGGGAGAGGTCTCGCGGGCGGCGAAGCCCCACTTGGTGGCCGTTAGGAAGCCGGCTCCGCCGCGGCCGCGGAGCCCCGATGCCTTGATCTCGTCGATCACCTGACTCGGGGTCATCTCGAAGAGAGAGCGCTTGAGCCCCTCATAGCCGCCGCGCGCCCGGTACTCATCGAGCGACTCGGGGTCGATCAGGCCGCAGTTCTCGAGGACGATCCGCACCTGGCGCGAGAAGAAGCCGTCCTCGGGAGCGAGGAGGTCCTCCACGGGCTTCCCGGCGACGAGGTGCTCGGAGACGATCCGGGCGACGTCCTTCACGGTCACGTGGCCGTAGGTGTGGTGGGTTCCGTCTTCCGAGAGGACGTCGACAAGCGGCTCGTTGTAGCACATGCCGACGCATCCGACCCGCTTGACCTTCACGGGAAGGCCGTGTCCGGCCAAGGAGGAGACGAGACGGGAGTGCACCTCCGCCGCGCCGGCGGCGATTCCGCAGGTGGCCAGGCCGATGGATACCTCAGTCACCCGGCTCATGCGCGATCCTTGCCGCGCCAGCTGGCGAGCACCTCACCGACGCGCTTGCGGGTCAGACGGCCGCAGGTCTCGTTGTCGATCATCAAGGCGGGAGCGAGGCTGCAGCAGCCCAAGCAGCGCACGACCTCCAGGGTGAACTCCCCGTCAGCGGTGGTCTCCCCTTCCTCGATGCGGAGCATCTCCTTGAGCTCGTCCAGAATCTTCTCTGCCCCCAGGACGTGACACGCCGTTCCTTGGCAGACGCGGACGACGTGTTTGCCCGGCTTGCTCAAGCGAAACTGTGAGTAGAAGGTCGCTACGCCGTACACGCGACTCCGGGGCGCGTGCGTGTACTCCGCCACGCGCGCCAGGTTCTCTGGGGCAAGGTAGCCGTAGCGGGTCTGAACTTGCTGCAGAAGAGGAATCACACTCGCCGGCGAGGGCGGAAAGGGGCGGAGAAGCTCGTCGATCGTCCCGGCCTGGAGAGTGGATTCTGGCATCGGTCTTGGCGTCCTCTCAGCTAGCTTCGCGATGTGGCCTGGCCCGGCCGGAGTGATCGGCGAAGGGGCAGGGGCCTCTCCCAATGGCACCGGGCCGGCGGCGATCCACGGCGGCCGACACGGCGCAGCAGGCACTGCCGCAGGTCCGCCTGCTCGGCCCTGACTCACGAAGTCGCTTGGTCACTCCGCGGCCCCCTTTCACTCGAAGGCCAGCCGACCTCGGCTGACCGGTGCGATTATCCGCGCCGTTTCTTGAGATCGCAAGCGTTCGCAATCGTCCTCCGCTGCCGTAGAATGGAGGCACGATGCGCTACTACATCGAGAGCGACGGGAAGCTCTTTCTGGTCGATCGGAGCGGGGTCCTCGACCTTCCCGCGAGCGAGGAGGTCCCGTTTCCCGTGGAGGAGATCGCTCCCCTCGGGACGAGCGAGCCGGCCGTCTTCTGCGTTCCCCACCTAGCGGGACACCCGCACGACTGGCTGGGGAAGGACGAGCTCCCGGGGAAGCGCCTCGTCTCCAAACTCGCCCTAGAGGCGGTCCACGCGAGCATGCCGCGGGTCGTCGTGGAGGCGGTGTGTCTCGAGGAGGGAAGGCTCCTTCTCGTGAAGGGAAGTCGCGGCTTGACGGAAGGCCGTTGGTCGCTCCCCGGCGGGTTCCTGCGCTTCGGCGAGACACCCGCGCGTGGGGTCCTGCGCGAAGTAGAAGAGGAGCTTGGCGTCTCCGCGCAGGTCGAAGGGCTTCTCGACGTCAAGGCCAGGCAGGGGCCGAAGAGCCGTTTGCAGTGGGTGATGATCTTCTTTCGGGTCTCTCTTCAGGCGCCCGTCTCGCCGAACCCCGACGAGATTGCGGAGGCGCGGTACTTCCCACTTGCTGAAGCGAGCGGGCTCCTCTTCGACGAGTTGATCCGCGAAGTGGTCGCGGCCCTGCGCGAGTAGACGCTCCGCTACAGGAGTTCAATGCTCATCAGGAGCGTGACGTCCGTGTTCCATTCGAGGTAGTAGGGAAGGTGCTCGAAGCGGACACCGAGGGCGACGCTCGAGCCGGGGAACGGAGTGAGCACCAGATCAAGCGACAGGTTGTGCCGTTCGGAGGGAACTCCCTGGTAGGGGTCGCGCGCGTCCCGCGAGAACTCGTACGACGAGAAGACGCTGACGAGATCCGTGATGAGGTAGTCGCAGCCCACGGTCAAATCGAGTCGGTAGGTGCGAAGGACGTCGTAGGAGCTGGAGACGCTGCCTCGCACGAGGAACTGGGCCTGAGGCGTCGTGGTGAAGGCGTAGTCGAAGGCCAGCGTGGCGAGGAGTTCGTTCGGCAGCCCGAGCGGGTTGATGAGCTCGTAGCTGAGGCCGAACTTGGCGTCCCCTCCGCAGTGGCGGCCGTAGCGGTTGTCTTCGACGATCCGCCTCATCTCCGAAATGTCCAGAGCGTCGAGCCCTTCGGCCTTGGCGATCCCTGTTCCCTCGACGATCTCCTCCAGCACGCGCAGCAGGTCGGCCGGGGATTCGTACGTGGCCGCGTTCTCGATCTCGTAGGCGATGGCCTCGAGGTCGCTCGTGGCGAGGTGCTCCGTGATGCTCTGGCGCTCCGCGAGGTAGTCGTCGATCACGGTCGCCTTAGCGAGGGGGGTGACGTTGAGGAACCGGCCGACGCCGACGCCGACGCCCAGTGAGATCCCGATCGTCTTGTAGGACGAAGACGTCTTGCCGCTCAGCCCGGCGAACCCGAAGAAGGGATCTTCCGGGGAGAAGTACCGCTTCAGATTGCCCTCCCCGGTGGCGAGGAACGACGAGAGACCCGATACGGAGATCGTCATGTCGTTCCTCACGGAAAGGTCGGCCCCGAAGTCCGGTGAGTCAAGCAGACGCTTGTAGTTCACCTTAAACTGTCCAGCGGTGATATCTCTCTTGCTCGCGCCGTAGGGGTCGTTGTGGTACTGGTAGGAGAAGCTTATCCCCAACTCGCTGAAGTCGGTACGCGGCGACCGATAGTCGCACAGCGGGATGGCCGCGCTCGCCGCCGAGACAAGCACAAGACACAGGCAGAAGACGAGAAGTGCCCTCATGTCCGTCACCTCCGTGGAGAGGGTAGGGGTAAGCCGCCGGAGAGGCAACCGATTCCTTCTTCTTCCGAAGTGCGACATGTTCACCCTCCCTTTGGGGCGGCTTTCTGAGCTCGACCCCGTATCCATCTTGTCCGGCGAAGCGGAGCCCTCGATCCTAGCGCGAATCGGCTTCGCTGTCGAACAGGGGGAGCTGTTGCGCCCGCGCTTGACTGAGCCGCTCGACGCCGACTCCGATCAGACGGACCCCGCGCCCCTCGAGAGCGACCTTGCGGCGCAAGAGGTCGATCGCCGTCGCCTCGACCAGGTAGGCGGAGTCGGTCGGAGCGACCAGACTCACCTGGCGGGTCACGGTCTGAAAGTCTCCGAAGCGGACCTTGATCCGCACGACCTTCGCCAGAAGCCGCTCCTGCCGTAGCTCGCTCGCGACGGAGCGGGCGAGAGGACGCAGGGCGCTTTCGATCTCTCGCTCGGCGTAGAGGTCCTGAGAAAGGGTGACCTCTCGAGAGGCCGACTGCGTCTCGCGCCCCGGGACGACGGGAGTCTCGTCTTCTCCCCGAGCCAGGCGATGGAGGGTTCTTCCGACCGCCCCCAGCTCGCGCACAAGGAGCTCGGGAGGGGCCTCGCGCAGGTCGCGGATCGTGCGCAGGCCTAGGCCCTGCAGCCGCCTTTCGGTGACCTCGCCCACTCCCCAGATCGCGCCGACGGGGAGCGGGTCGAGGATCTCTTGGATCTCGTTCGGCTGGATGACGACGAGGCCGTCTGGCTTTCTCAGTTCTGATGCGAGCTTCGCGAGGAATCGGTTTGGGGCGAGCCCGATCGAACAGCCGAGGGAGGTTCGGTCGCGCACCCGCCGCTTGATCTCGGCGACGCCCGCCTCGGCTGGACCGAGAGTCCTCTCGCTTTCCGTGAGGTCGAGGAAGGCCTCGTCGAGGGAAACGAACTCGACGAGCGGCGTGTAGAACAGGAGGATCTCACGCACCTGCTGGGAGATCTCGCGATACCTCTCGAAGCGCGGCTCGACGTAGATTCCGTCCGGGCAGAGGCTGCGGGCTCGGCTCATCGGGATGGCGCTTCTCACGCCGTACTGGCGTGCCTCGTACGAGGCGGTCGAGACGACGCCGCGCGGACCCAGCCCGCCGACGATCACCGGCTTCCCGCGGTAGCAGGGGTGATCGAGTTGCTCCACGGCGGCGAAGAAGGCGTCCATGTCGATGTGAGCGATCCGGCGGGCCGACGTGTCGCTCATCGGGCGGCGAGGATCCGTTCGACCCAGGCGGCCGTAGATGGGTCGGCGAGGTCGTTGACCAGGCGGTACGCCGCCCTGCCGTAGCCGGCGGTGTGGTGGCCGGGAGAGCCGGCCGGAGCTCGGAGGGGACTTGCCTGGGTCGGCAGGTCGATCTCTCCCGCTCGTGCCACCTCCAAGACAAGGGACCACAGCCGCTCAAAGCGCGCTTGCGTCCCATTCTTCAGAGGCTGGGACGAGAGGGCGGCCGCGAGGTCCTCGACCTCGATTCCCAGGGCCCGACACGGCCGCAGGTGGAGCCGCGCCGTGCGGAGAGAAGGATCGATCAGCTGTAGCGCCGGTTCGGTGTTGATCCCTGACGCGACCGGGAGGCGGTCCCACTCGGCGCGGAGGTCCTGCTCGAACCTCGCGGGATCGCGGAGGAGGTGATCCCCTCCGAACGTCGCTTGGTAGACGAGCTTCTCAAGATCGGCCGCCGCGAGGCCGGGATGGAGGCGAAGCTCTGCTTTCAGGATCTCGATCAGCCTTCCTCTCTCACCCATGGGCGACAGGATAGAATCGAGCCTGATGGAGGTCAAGGCGCGCATCGCTCTCACCGGTCACCCCGGAGTCGGGAAGACCACGCTGATCAAGCGGGTCCTGGAGCGGGTCTCGCTCAAGGTGGGCGGGATGCTGACGGAGGAGATCCGCAAGTGCGGTCATCGGGTGGGTTTTTCCATCACCGACCTCGAGACCGGCGCGACGGGGACTCTCGCTCACCTCCATCTCGCGCGCGGACCGCAGCTCGGACGCTATCGTGTCGATCTCGCCGACCTGGAGGGGGTGGGCGTCGCGGCGATCCGGAGGGCCATCGCGGAGTGCGACCTCGTCGTGATCGACGAAATCGCGCCCATGGAGCTCTCTTCCCCGGCCTTCCTTCCCGCCGTCGAAGCGGCCTTGGCGAGCACGAAGGCGCTGCTCATCTCGACGCACGCGCACGTGGATCATCCCCTCGTCCATCGAGTGAGACAGGAGCTTGAGTTGATCCGGGTCAAGCTCTCGAATCGAGACGAGCTTCCGGAGCGGATCGCGAAGAAACTCGAGGGGACGTCCTGAGAGGTCCTCCCGATCGAGAGGGGCTGTTGCTCCGGCCGCCGGGAAGGGCCTCCCGCGGCCCTCCGGCGGGCCGGGAGCAAGCGTGAACGGCGAGTATCGAAGGCAGGAAGAGGGGTCGCGTTGACGCCGCCCGGGGCCCGCGCTATAGTGAGCCCCCGCACGAAGGTCACCCAGGGTGGGAGGCGGCGACGGCACGCGCGGCCGAGGGGACGAGGCCAGGCGGGAGGGAGGAGCAGTTCGCGATGCCTACGAAGATCGGAATCCGCCGCGAAGATCTCTACCAGTGGGAACGGCGCGCCCCGGTGATCCCCGAGGATGCCCGCGAGCTTCGCCTGAAGCACGGGATCGAGGTCGTCGTACAGTCTTCGGCCAAGCGAGTCTTTACCGAGGGAGACTACCGCGAGGCCGGGATCGACGTGGCGGAGAGCCTCGCCGACTGCCCGATCATCCTTGGAATCAAGGAGGTCCCGATTCCGGCGCTCGAGAAAGGGAAGACCTACGTCTTCTTCTCGCACACGATCAAGGGCCAGGCGCACAACATGCCCATGCTGGCTCGTGTCCTCGAGTTGGGTTGCACGCTGATCGACTACGAGAAGGTGACCGACGAGAGAGGCCGTCGCCTCATCTTCTTCGGGAACTACGCGGGTCTTGTCGGGATGATCGATACGCTATGGGCGCTCGGACGCCGCCTGCGCTGGGAGGGGATCGAAAGCCCGTTTGAGGCCGTGGAGCACGCGGTCGACTACCCGAATCTGGCCCGCGCCAAGCTCGCCCTGGGTGGGGTCGGCGAACGGATCAGGGAGGAGGGGCTGCCGCGGGAGATCGCGCCTTTCGTCGTGGGTTTCGCCGGGTACGGAAACGTCTCCCGCGGGGCGCAGGAGATGCTTGACCTTCTCCCGGTCGAGGAGATTGGCCCGCAGGAGCTTCCCACCCTCGCCCGACGAAGAAGAGGCTCCAACCGCGTTGTTTACAAGGTCGTGTTCAAAGAGGAACACCTCGTCGAGCCGCGCGAGCCGGGACGGCCGTTCGAGCTTGAGGAGTACTACCGGCACCCGGAGCGCTACCGCGGCGTGTTCGAGCGACATCTTCCTCACCTCGACGTGCTGGTGAACGGCGTCTACTGGGAGGCGATCTACCCGCGCCTGGTCACGAAGGACTGGCTCAAGGAGACGGTCCGCCAAGGTCGGTTGAGGCTGCGCGTCATCGGCGACATCAGCTGCGACGTCGAAGGGGCCATCCAGTGCACGGTGAAGGCGACGGAGCCGGACAACCCGGTCTACGTGTACGACCCGATCGAGGGCCGTGCCGTGGACGGCGTGGCCGGGAACGGACCGGTCGTCCTCGCGGTGGACATTCTCCCGACCGAGCTGCCGCGCGATGCCTCCACGTACTTCAGCGGCGTGGTGAAGCCGTTCATCCCTCCCCTGGCCGGGGCGGATTTCGGCCGGACGTTTGAGGACTGCGAGCTCCCGCCGCCGCTTCGGCGCGCGGTGATCGCCTACCGGGGAAAACTGACCGGCGACTACCGGTATCTTGACCGGTTCCTGAGCGAGCGAGCCAGGGGCCGCAGCTAGAAGGAGACCGACCATGAAGAGAGTGCTCGTCCTCGGGGCCGGGCTCGTGTCGCGCCCGCTCGTCCACTACCTTCTCGACCAGGAGGGCTTCCAAGTGACGGTGGCGAGCCGCACGGTGGAGAAGGCAGAGGATCTGATCGCCGGGAGAAAGAACGGGATCGCCAAGCAGGTAGACGTGAACGACGAAGGGGCCCTCGAGCGCCTGATTGCCTCGGCGGACCTTTCGATCAGCCTCCTTCCGTACGTCTACCACCCGGTCGTCGCGGCGCTCTGCGTGGAGCACAAGAAGAACATGGTGACCACGTCCTACGTGAAGGACGCGATGGCGGCGCTCGACGGCCCGGCGAGGGCGGCCGGCGTGATCCTCTTGAACGAGATCGGGGTCGACCCGGGGATCGATCACATGTCGGCGATGCAGGTCATCGACCGGGTCAAGGCGAAGGGAGGGACGCTCCTCGGGTTCTCCTCGTACTGCGGAGGGCTCCCCGCGCCTGAGGCGGACACGAACCCCTTCGGCTACAAGTTCTCCTGGAGTCCGCGAGGGGTCCTCCTTGCCGGGAAGAACGCGGCGCGCTACCTGCGCGACGGCGAGGAGGTGAACGTCCCGGGCGAGGAGCTCTTTGCGCACCGCTGGCCGGTCGCGATCGAGGGCTTCGGCGCGCTCGAAGGGTATCCCAACCGCGACTCGCTCCCGTACCGAGGGACCTACGCGATCCAGGACGCGAAGACCATGTTCCGCGGCACCCTTCGCTATCCCGGATGGTGTGAGACCCTGAGGGGCATCACCCGACTCGGCTTCCTCGACGAGACGAGGCGAGACGGCGTCGCGGGCCTCCGCTGGAAGGACCTCGTGGCGAGGATGATCGCGAGCACGGGGAAGGACCTCAGGCGCGATCTGGCGAGCTTCCTCGGGGTGACCGTGGACTCGCCGGTGATCTCGCGCCTCGAGTGGCTCGGGCTCCTCTCGTCCGACCCTCTGCCGCAGGGCGCGACGTCCTACCTCGACGCCCTCACGGAACGGATGCTCGGGAAGATGCAGTACGCGCCCGGCGAGCGGGACATGCTGGTCATGCAGCACGAGTTCACCGTCGGCTACGGGACCCGCGGCGAGCGGATCACGTCCACGTTGATCGACTATGGAATCCCGCACGGGGACACGTCCATGTCGCGCCTGGTCGGCCTTCCCGCGGCGATCGCGGCTCGGCTGATCCTCGTCGGGGAGATCGACCTCGTGGGGGTGCAGGTTCCCGTTCTGCCGCAGGTGTACGAACCGGTGCTTGCGGAGCTCGGGGAGCTTGGGGTCCGGTTCCACGAGAAGAGAGAGTCTCTCCCTGCGAGGTAGTTGGCGGGGTCAGTCGCGGTTCGCGCGGACAGGAGGTGCGGCATGAGCGGTCGTTCGATTCTGATCAAGACGGAGATCCCGGGTCCCAAGTCCCGCGAGATCGCCGCTCGCAAGGAGCGGTACGTGCCGAGCGCGCTCGATCCGTTGGCGCCGTTCTACATCGCTGAGGGGAAAGGCGCCCTGGTGAGGGACGTCGATGGGAACCAGTTCATCGACTTCACGGGCGGCTGGGGGTGCCTCGTGGTCGGCCATACGCCCGAGCGCGTGGTGAAGGCGATTCGCGACCAGGCGGGGAAGTTCACGCACACCGACTTCACGGCGATCCCCTACGAGCCCTTCGTCGCTCTGGCCGAGCGCTTGGCCGGCCTGGCTCCCGGCCCGTCTCCCAAGCAGGTCGCCTTCTTCAACAGCGGGGCCGAGGCGATCGAGAACGCCGTCAAGATCTCGCGACGGTACACGCGGCGAAGCGGGGTCGTCGTCTTCGAACACGCGTTCCACGGGCGGACGCTCCTCACGATGACAATGACGCACAAGGCCAAGCCCTACAAGTCCGGGTTCGGGCCGTTCGCGTCGGACATCTACCGGCTGCCGCTTCCCAACCCCTATCGGAACAACATGGGGATCGAGGACTTCGAGCGGGCGTTCCTGGCTCTGGTCGACCCGGAGCAGGTCGCCGCCGTCGTCATTGAGCCCCTGCAGGGCGAGGGCGGGTTCATCGTCCCGCAGGACGGCTTCCTCGAGTACCTGCGCGAGTTCACGACCGAACACGGGATCCTGTTCGTGGCCGACGAGATTCAGTGCGGATTCGGCCGGACAGGGAAGTTCTTCGCCATCGAGCATGTCGGCGTGGAGCCCGATCTCATCGCTGTGGCGAAGTCGATCGCCGTCGGGCTTCCTCTCTCCGCGGTGATCGGGAAGAAGGAGATCTTCGACAGGCTGCCCGGAAGCTCGATCGGCGGAACCTACGTCGGGAACCCGATCGCCTGCCGCGCCGGAATCGAGGTGCTCAACCTGATCGAAGAGGACCGGCTCCTCGATCGGGCCGTCGCGATCGGGAAGACGATCCGGAACCGCTTCCTCGACATGCAGAAGAAGTACCCCCTCGTCGGCGACGTGCGCGGCCTCGGCGCCATGCTTGGCATGGAGCTCGTCAAGGACCGCTTGACCAAGGCCCCGGCCAAGGCGGAGTGCGCCGCCATCGTTCAGGAGTGCCTGCAGAATGGTCTCATCGTGCCGAGCGCCGGCATCTACGGGAACGTGATTCGCCTCCTCGTGGCGCTTGTGATCACCGACGACCAGCTCGGTGAGGGCCTGGACGTCCTGGACGCCGCGATCCGGAAGGTGTCGAAGGGCTAGCCCGCGGGCTAGGTTCGCCTCCCAGACTGGGGCCGGCTCAGCGGCGGGGCGGCGAGCGGGGTCTACCACTTCTTGAAGATGAAGAAGACCGCGCCGAGGATCATGGCGAAGCCGACGAGGTAGTTCCACCTGAACTGCTCTTTCAGGTAGAGGATCGAGAAGACCGAGAAGACGACGAGGGTGATCACCTCCTGGATCGTCTTCAGCTGCGCTGCGTTGAACTGGCCGTACCCGATCCGATTCGCCGGGACCTGGAAGCAGTACTCGGCGAACGCGATCAGCCAGGAGACGCCGATCGCAAGCCACAGCGGCGCGCTCTTGAACCTGAGGTGCCCGTACCAGGCGAACGTCATGAAGACGTTCGAGACGAGAAGAAGAACCACCGTCGCCACGAGAATCCCTCACCTTTCTCTCGCTGCGGATGAGGCTCGCCGCGAGGTTCCCCGGAATGGGTGGGGAGTCTACCTCATGAGGCCCGGTTTCGCTACACCCGCACCTGCGTTGCCCGCGGAGGGCGCTTCCGGTAGAGTCCTTGAGAGCCGAGGTGGCGAATGCTGACGGTTCGTTGCGCCCGCTGCAAGAGGAAGCTCTTCCGCTACGAGAAGGTTGGGGAAGGGAGACTTCTTCGCTGCCACAAGGCGCGCATCACGCGGGTCTTCGAGGGCCAGTTCCTCGATACGGGACTGTCCTGCCCCTGCGGGGCGCGGATCGGGAGTGACGAAGGCAATTGGATTGGGATGATTCCCGGGCGGGTCGTGACCACTGGCACGAGGTCCTCGTAGCGGACGGGGCTCCCTCGGCCGTGAACTCCAAGCCATCGGAGGGGGCTGACGCGTGAGAACGAGAGGGGTGAGAGACTGGGCGCTCCTTGGAGCGCCTGCGATCCTTCTTCTCACCGGCTGCACTCTGATCGTCCCGCCGCCGGGCACGGATCTCGATCCGACCCTCGACTTCCAGAAGGTCGTCTTCGCAAACCTCGAGCCGGATCCGACGACCGACTCTTTTCCCCTCGCGGTGGGAATGGACTGGCTCTATCGCGACGCGACCGCCGATCACCTGCCGACCCATCCTCCCGGCCCGCCGATCCGGATCGAGGTCGTCGCAGACGTCGTCTCAGCTGACGGCACCGCGCTCTACGTCCTGAGGAAGACGTCACTTGGAGAGCCCGACGAGTCTCTCTACCTCCATCGGGCGAACGATGGCGTGTACGCCACCGGAAGGTCTCGCGGAGAGACAATAGAAGTCTTCCCCTCACCCATCCTCTGGTGTCCTCTCCCGCTTGAAAGGGAGGAGGCGTGGACCTACACGATCGACGGAGAGGTCTTCCAGGCCCACGCCCTTTTTCAGGAGGCGGTGCCCACGTGGGCCGGCATCTTCCAAGGGTGTTGGAAGGTCGCAATCGAGAGCACGGCCACGCATGCGACGGAGGCGAGGTGGTACGCAAGCGGCGTCGGGCTTGCCAAGTTCACGGACCGCTCGCGAAGCTACGAGCTTGAGCGCTCGAGCCTCACGAGCGGTCGCGGCGCGCTCGTGCTGGACGTTGCCGCGGCCGGCGCCGTGCATAAGGCGAAAGTGGGCGACGCCGTCATCGTGGAGCTTCCGGCGAAGAAGGGAAGCGGCTACGCCTGGGCGCGCACGGATCGGTCGAGCGGGATCCTTCCAAGCTCCGCCCAGGAAGGCGAGTTCCACCCGGACCTCCTTGGAGCAACGGAGAACAGGCCGGGCGAGGCGACCCCGGGCACGTTCGTCTACCGGGCCGAGGCGACGCAGCCGACGCCGCCCGGGTTGCCCGCTCTCCTTGAGTTCGCCTACGTTCCCATCGCCGGCGGGGCCGCCGCTTACACGTTCTCGGCCTGGATCGAAGTCGATCCGTAGCGGATTCAACTGCACTCTCGCCGAGCGATCGGGCCGATGCCGCCTCAGCCGGCCGTGGAGGGAGTCGACTCGGGCGCGAAGAGCGCGTCCAGAACCTTGCGGAGTTCCTCGTAGAAGGGCCAGGCGGCGTCCGCCCCGGCCGTTGAGGCGAAGACGGCGCCGAGGTTTCGGTCGAGATCGATCCAGGGAGTGAACCCGAGGGTTCCGGGGGAGGAGAAGCCAACCGGCTCACCCGTTTTGGGGTCGAGCGTGCACCAGGCGCCGAGCGCGTAGGGTTGGCGGCTCCACGGGGCCACGTCGCGGGTCTGGTCTTTGAGCATCTCGGAGACGAGCGCGGGCGAGAGAACCTCGCGTCCCTCGAAGGTCCCCCGCGCGAGGAGCATCGTGAGGAAGTGCGGGTACTCGCGGGCCGACGAGCGAAGCCCCACCGCAAGCTGCGGGTTCTCGCTCGGACCGGGAACGTTGTAGTCCGTCCCCGGCATCCTGAGAGGCTCACCGATCCGCTCGCGGAAGACCTCCGCCCACGGCTTCCCAGTCACGACCTCTGCCGCTCGGCCGGCGAGCTGCATCGGGAGGTCGGCGTAGCGGAA
>JAPLGE010000179.1 GCA_026390315.1 Candidatus Bipolaricaulota bacterium | reverse complement strand
CGCGATCCCGGCGCACACGGACCCTGTGTAGATCCCGCCGCCCGAGGCCGGCTTGGCCTGTCCGGCGGCGTCTCCGACGAGGAGCACCCCGTCGTCGGCCGTCCGCGGGGCTGGGCCGATTGGGATCAAGCCTCCGGCGCGGGCGAGGGCCTCGCCGGGGAAGCGCCGGGCGAGGAGGCGCGCGAGGAAGGGCTCTGGGTCGTTCCCCGTCGCCGTGGCGAGGCCCACGCGGAGCCTTCCCTCCTCGGCAGGGACGCTCCAGGCGAAGAAGCCGGGAGCGACGTCGCTCCCGAGGAAGACCTCCACCGTGTCCGGGGCAGGCGGCCTCCCCGCGACGACGGCCTGGCTCGCGCGGAGGAGCTGACCCGGCCCGGCGAGGGAAAACCAGGATCGGACGCGGCTGCGTGCGCCGTCGGCACCGATCGTGACACGGGTCGACACGTTCTCAGCCTTTCCCGATGCCTCTAGCCGCACGGTTCCGCGGCTCGCGGCGGCCGCGCGGGTCCTGAACCTGACCTCGACGCCTGCGGCGGCGGCGAGGTCCGTGAGCTCTCGACGGAGCCTCTGGCGGTCGAGGACGAGTCCCTTCACGCCCTCCCCGTGGATCTCGACGGTCCGCCCTCCGGGCGAGTGGACGATTCCGCCCCGGATCTCCCGGAGCACGGTTTCGTCGGAGAACCCAAGCGTCTCCTGGGTGCGCGGGCTCACGAGCCCCGTGCACCGCGCCGGGTCGCCCGTGCTGTCCCCTTGCTCGACGAGGAGGACCCGCGCTCCGGCCCTCGCGGCGGCCCGGGCGGCCACGGCGCCGGCCGGGCCCGCACCGACGACGAGGACGTCACAGCGTGTCATCCTGGGTTCCTAAACCCCTTCGCGCTTCGGGGCGCGTGTCATGATCTCGTCGACCAGGGCGAGCGGGTCGGCCTCCTGGTAGAGGAGGCGGTGGACGGCGTCGGTGATCGGCATCTCGATCGTCTTCTCTCTCGAAAGCTCGTAGACGACCCGGGTAGCATGGACCCCCTCAGCGACCATCTCCATGCTCTGGAGGATCGCGTCGAGGGACTCTCCCTTCCCCAAGCGGAACCCGACCGCGCGGTTCCGACTGTGCACGCTCGTGCAGGTGGCGACGAGGTCTCCCACGCCGGAGAGGCCGAAAAAGGTCTCCTCCCGCACGCCGAACGCCCTTCCGAACCGAACCATCTCCGCGAGCCCGCGGGTGATGAGGGCCCCGCGGCTGTTGTCTCCGTAGCCGAGGCCGTCCGAGGCCCCGGTCGCGAGAGCGATGATGTTCTTCACCGTGGAGCAGAGCTCCACTCCCTTCACGTCGTCGGAGAGGTAGACGCGGAACCGTGGCGTCGAGAAGGAAAGCTGGAGCCTCTTTCCCAGGTCGAGGGCCTTCCCGGCGAGGACGACGGCTGTGGGGACGTCGCGGCCCACCTCCTCGGCGTGGCAGGGGCCGGAGAGGGTGAACGTGGGCCGATTGGGCATCACGCGGCCGACGAGCTCCGACATGGTGCTTCTCGACGCCTGATCGAGGCCCTTGGCCAGGTTGACGAACGTCTTGGGCCCCGTCACGAGGGGCGCGATCCGTTCGAGGAGCGCGGCCATAGCGAAGGAGGGAACGGCGAGGACGAGCGTCTCCGCGGCGATCGCCTCAGCGAGGGATGAGGTGATCGTGAGGTTCTCCCGCGGGAGGAGGACTCCTGGAAGGTACTTGCGGTTCTCTCGCTCCCGATCGATCGTCCGGGCCCGCTCCGGGTCGCGAGCCCAGAGGACCACCGCGTGTCCGTTCCGCGCCAGGAGACGGGAGAACGCGGTCCCCCAGCCGCCCGCGCCAATGACCGAGAAGGTCACAAGCCGGTCCCGGAGAGGGGGAGCGGCATGCGCGATCCGAGGTGCTCGTGGATCCACGTGATCGCTGCCTCCCGTGGATCGCCGTCCTCGGGGACGACGATGTCCGGAGCGATGCCCACCCCGTGCACGACGTGCCCGAGGGGGGTGAAGAACTCGCCGGTCGTCAGCTTCAGCACCGATCCGTCGGGGAAGTGGTACTGGGTGCTCTGCTGCACGCCCTTTCCGAACGTCTTCTGGCCGACGAGGACCCCCATCTCGTGATCACGGATCGCGCCGGCCGTGATCTCCGCGGCGCTTGCGGTCCCTCCGTTGATCAGGACCGCGAGAGGAAGGTTGGGGATCTGATTCCCGATCGAGGAGAAGGTCTGGTTCCCTCGCACCGTGTCCTTGACCGAGTACACCGTGCCGCTGTCCACGAAGTAGCTCGATACCTCGACGGCCGCGACCGTGTAGCCCCCGGTGTTGTTGCGCAGGTCGAGGATGAGCCCATCGAGCCCATTCAAGCCGAAGCTCTGCAAAGCGCGGTTGACCTCCGTAGCGGCGTCGCTGTCGAAGCGCGACAGCCGGATGTATCCGATCCGTCCGTCGTCCACGAGCTCGCTTCTCACGGCGGGCACCGAGATCTCCTGACGCACGATGGAGATATCCTCTTCCTTCCCGTCTTTGTGGCGGATGTGGAGGACGACCGTCGTGCCCGCCTCTCCCCGGATCTTGGAGGAGGCTTGACTCGTGGTGATCCCCTCGGCCGTCTCGCCGTCGATCGCCAGGATCTGATCGCCGGCCTTGATGCCCGCGGCCTCCGCCGGCGTTCCCTCGAGCGGCGCCACGACCGTCAGGACGTTCTTCACGATCGCGATCTCGATCCCCACCCCGGTGAGCTTCCCTTCGAGCGAGTCCACGAACCGCGTCCACTCCTGCGGATCGAGGAACTCGCTGTACGGATCGTCGAGCGCCTCCACCATGCCCCGCATGGCTCCGTGCAGGAGCGTGGTGTCCTGGAGCTTGTCCTGCCAGTAGAAGGAGCGGTCGATGTACTGGTAGAGCTGCGTGAGGGGCGAACAGAGCTCGGGGACAGTCTGCTGGGCGCCTCCGACCCCGAGGACCACGATGAGAAGGACCGCCGGCACAACGGCCATCCATCCCTTCTTGGAGAGTAATCGGCGCTTCAACGGTCTCACCTCTCTTCGCGTGAATTCTACCGCTCGCCCGGCGGAAAGGACAGGGGCTCAGGAGGAGCCCAGGCCCAGGTAGTCCCTTTGCGCTTGGCTCAGGGTGTCGATTCGCGCGCTCAAAGACGCAAGCTTCATCTCGGCGACCGTGCGATCGATCTCTGGTGGGACCGCGTACACGGCCGGCTTGAGGCGCGGGCTCTCGACGAGGTGGCAGAGCGTCAGGGCCTGAAGTGCAAACGAAATGTCCATGATCTCGACCGGGTGTCCGTCGCCCAGGACGAGGTTCACGAGCCTTCCCTCGCCCAGGAGGTAGAGGCGTCGTCCGTCCGCGAGAACGAACTCCTCGATCCCGTCGCGGACGAGGCGGCGAGACGTGGCGAGAGAGGCGAGGGCGGCCTTGTCGATCTCGACGTCGAAGTGCCCGGCGTTCGAGAGGAGGACCCCGTCCTTGGCTTTCTCCAGAGCCTCCCGGGTGACGACGTCGCGGCAGCCGGTCGTGGTCACCACCACGTCCGCGCCGGCGATCGCCTCGGCGAGCGGGGCGACGCCGAATCCGTCCATCACCGCCTCGACGGCTCGCACGGGATCGACTTCCGCGACGACGACCCGCGCTCCCAGTCCGCACGCCCGCAGAGCGACCCCGCGGCCGCACCACCCGTACCCCGCGACGAGGACCGTCTTCCCGGCTACGAGGAGGTTCGTCGAGCGGAGGATCGCGTCCCAGACCGACTGGCCCGTGCCGTAGCGGTTGTCGAACAGGTACTTCATCCGCGCGTCGTTCACCGCGAACATGGGGAAGCGGAGCCCCCCTGCCCGCTCGAGGGCCCGCAGCCTCGCCACGCCGGTCGTCGTCTCCTCGCAGCCGCCGATCACGGCCCCGCCTTGCCCCGCGTGGAGAAGGTGGACGAGGTCTCCTCCGTCGTCGAGGAGGAGGTCCGGCCTTCCCGCGAGGACCTGGCGCAGGTGGTCGGTGTATTCCGCCTCGCTCACCCCGTGTCGGGCGTGCACGGCGATCCCCTTCTCCTCCCCCAGCGCGGAGGCCACGTCGTCCTGGGTGGACAGGGGGTTCGACCCGGTGACGAGGACCGCGGCTCCGCCGTCGCGCAAGAGGATCGCGAGACAGGCCGTCTTCGCCTCGAGGTGAATGCTCATCCCGATGCGATGTCCTGCGAACGGCCGTTCCTTGAGAAACCGCCCGCGGATGCGATCGAGGAGAGGCATGTGCCCTCTCGCCCAGTCGATCTTCGCCCGTCCCCGCTCGACCCGGTCACGTCCCTCGCTCATGCGTTCCTCCCTCGGCGCGCAGGCTCATGGTGATCCCGGCTAGTATGATGGCCGCGCCGATCCCTTTCAACACAGAGATCCCCTCTCCGAGGAAGAGGTAGGCGAGGACGGTCGACCCGATCGGCTCGCCGAGGACGAGGATGGAGACCGTCGACGCCGGAAGGTATCGGAGGGTCCAGTTGAACGTCGTGTGCCCGACGAGCTGCGGACCGAGGGCGAGGAGGACGAGAAAGAGGTACGTCTTCCCGCTGAACCCGCCGAGGGGCGCCTGGGTCGCGAGGCACGCGACGACGAGGAGGACCGCGGCCGCCCCGTAGCTCACGAACGTGTAGTTCTCGAGAGGCGCCCGCTGCCGCACTCGCCTCCCGACGAGGAGGTAGGCGGCGAACGCGACCGCCGCGCCCAGAGCGAGCAGGTCGCCAACGAGCGCCCGACCTCCGGCGCGGACGTCTCCCCAACCGATGAGACAACCTCCCAAGACCGAGAACCCGATCGCAAGAAGGAGCGGGGGCGTGAGCCGCTCCTTCAGGAGGACGACCGATCCCAGGCCCACGAAGAGCGGGTTCGTGGCGAAGAGGACGACCGAGCTTGAGACCGAGGTCTCGCGCAGCGAGGCGATCCAGAAGACGAAGTGCAAGGCCAGGAAGACCCCGCTCGCCAGGGAGAGGAGAAGGTCGGTCCGTCCCAGCCGCCCAAGCGACCCGCGGCGCAGCGTGAAGGGAGCGAGGGCGAGCGTCGCCAGGGAAAGGCGCCAGGCCGCGATCGTAAGGACCGGGGCTTCCTGCGCGAGCCGGATGAGGATCGCGGCGAAGGAGATCGCCACGCTCGCGGCGAAGAGGAGTCCGTACAAGGCAGGCCGGCGGATCATCGAAGCCTCGGTGCGAGGCCCTCCCGGATCACGGCGCGCGGAGAAGCTCGCGGATTCGCGGGAGGGCGCGCCGCGCCGCCTCCTCTCCCGCCTCGATCCCCGAGCGCACGTCGCTGTAGCAGGGCGGGTCGGGGGAGAAGTCGGGCTGAATGAGGACGTCGGGCGGGTGGACGGTGAGGGAGAGGTCACCCACCCGCTTCTGGAAGACGGTCGACATCTGGAAGAGGACCGCGAACACGTTCGGGTAGAACCGCCGGGCTCTGTCGATCGCGAGCGCCGGGTTCTCCGGCCCTCCCACGAGGCCCAGGGTGCGGTCGCGCCAGTCCGGCACGGGGATTCCCGAGAGGCGCACCTCCTCCGGTCGGACGAGGACGTCGACCCCGATCACGACGTCCGCCCCGAGGTCGCGGGCGACGTCGACGGGGACAGGATTGCTGACCCCTCCATCGACCAGGAGGTGGCCGTCGATCCAGACCGGCGTGAACAGTCCCGGGACGGACAGGCTCGCCCGGATCGCCTGGGCGAGCGACCCGCGAGTGATCGCGTAGGGAAGTCCGCTCGAGAGGTCGGTCGAGACCGCGGCGTAGGGGATTGCGAGGTCCTCGATCTGGACGTTCCCGACGAGCCGGCGCACGAAGCGCACGACCTCTCCCCCCGAGCTCCACCCCGACCACGGCAGCGTGGGGAGGAGGGTCCTCGCCACCCGGCCGAAGTGCAGGGTCCGCCAGAGGCGCTCGAGCTCGTCCACGCCCACGCCGGCGGCGTACGCCCCGCCCACCTCGGCCCCCATGCTCGTCCCGGCGATCACGTCGGGCCGGATCCCGTCCTCCTCCAGAACTCGCAGGACTCCGACGTGCGCCGACCCGCGGGCCCCGCCGCTCCCGAGGGCTAGTCCAAGCTTCTTCGCTCTCACGCCATCCATGGCCTCATCCTAGCACGGCGTCTCGGTCGGGACAATGGTCCGGCGATCGCAAACGGAACAAAGCCGTGGCGGGGCTTCGCCTGGGTGTGGGGAGAGGAAAGGGATAGCGGAGGGCGAAGAAAGCCGCCCTCCGCGTCAAGAGTCTACGCGGTGATCGCGCCCACCGGGCACTGGTCGACGGCGTCGTCGATGCAGTCCGCGTCGAGGTCGGCGTGCGCCCTGACCTGAGCGACTTCCGGACCCATCTCAAAGACTTCGGGGCAGACCTGGGCGCACAGGCCGCAGCTGACGCAGAGGTCTTTGTCGATCTTCGGGCGTCCCATCATGCTCCTCCTTTGCCAAAGCGATGATCCGGCGGAACTATATCACCCTCGGCCGGCCGGAGCCAGCGCGGTTGGCGCGGCCCAGGGGCTCGGGTATAGTTGGGCAGGAAACCGTTTGAGGAGGTAGAGGAAGATGAGGAAGCTGTGGATTCTTATTTGTTTGCTACTTGTTTCTACCCTGGCCGGCCTGGTGGTGCCGACCGCGGCGATGACGCTCAATGAGGCCTTGGGGATCTTCCACGGGGACGACGTGGGCGTCCCCTGTAGCGCCGAGGGGAAGGTAGAGCTCGAGGCGGCGATCGAGGCCTTCCGCGTGGCCCTAGGTGTTCCGGCGGACCTGAAAGAGACAAGCGAGGACGACGTCGGCACGTTCGTCGTTGACCAGGCCAAGAAGAGCATCCTGAACAAGCTCTCCCAGTGCTACTACACCCTGGCCGACATCTTCGTCCCCAAGGGCGACGACCAGAAGGCCCTCTACCTCAAGGGGAAGGCGTGGGGGTTCAAGAGCCTGCGCATGAACCCGCAGTTCGTGGAGCTTGAGAAGACGGGGAAGGATAAGTTCATCTCAGCGGTCCAGGCGGAGACCGACGTCCCGGCCCTCTACTGGGCGAACGCCAATTGGCTCCGCACCTCCGAGTACGACAAGATCGCCGCGGTGATGGGCAACGTCCCGCCCAAGTCCGAGGCCATGGCGAAGCGGACCCTCGAGCTCGCCCCCGCCTACATCTGCTACGGGAGCTACCGGTCCCTGGGCGCCTTCTGGGGCGGACTTCCTGTCCTTCCGTTTGTTCCCTACGCGCAGAACTTGGACAAGGCGCTCCCCTACTTCTGCTGCGTCGTGAACGAGCCGGCCCTCTGCACGACCTGCACGCAGTGCACGACCTGCCCGGTCGACCCCTTCGTGAACGAGTACTTCGAGAACCGTTTCTTCTTCGCCGAGTTCTACCTCATGGAGAAGAAGCTGTGGACCGACGCGAAGCGCGTGCTCGAAAGCATCCTCGCCGACCCGATCGGCAACAAGTACCCGCTCTACAACGCGGTCGACCAGGAGAAGGCGCGGACCTTGCTCGCCACAGTGAACGAGGAGCTCAACAAGAAGTAGGACCGGGTTTCAAGGAGAACGACGAGCCGCGGGCCAGAGCCGCTCCGCGGCTCTTTCTTTCCGCGGCCTCCCGTCCCGGCCGGCGGGATGGAGAGGAAGGAGCCCGCAGAGGATTCCCGCGCAGGGGCGGGAACACCGGGAGCCCGGGCGGTATCATCCCTCACGAGACCATGCACACGATCGACAAGACAACCTGGCCCCGGCGCCGCCACTTCGAGCTCTTCCGCGCGATGGACTTCCCCTACTCGAGCCTGTGCGCGAACGTCGACGTCTCCCGCCTGCACCGGGCCGCGAAGGAGCGCGGGCTCTCGTTCACCGTCTTGCTCGTCCACGCGCTCTCGACCGCGGCGAACGCTATTCCCGAGTTTCGCCAGCGGATCCGCGGGGACGACGTGGTCGAGCACGCGGTCGTCCACCCTTCGCTCACCGTGCTTGCGGAGGGCGACCTCTTCGGGTTCTGCCTCATCCCCTACGCGAAGGACCTCGCGACCTTCGCCGCGGCCGCCGAGAGGGCTATCTCGCGGGCCAAGGCGAGCCCCACCCTCGAGGACGAGCCCGGCCGCGACGACCTCCTCTACCTCACCGGCGTCCCGTGGGTCTCGTTCACGGCGCTCGGCCATCCCATGCACCTTTCGCCCGGCGACTCGATTCCCCGCATCGCCTGGGGCCGCTTCTTCCCGGATGGCGGCCGTCTCCTCATGCCCCTCTCCGTCCAGGTCCACCACGCGCTCGTGGACGGCATACACCTGGGGCGATTCTACGAGCGCGTCGAGGAGACGCTTGACCATGACGCAACCTGAGGCGGCCATCTGCGGCGACTGGTGCGGCAAGTGCCCGAACTACCCGAGCGACTGCGCGGGGTGTCGTCCGGAGCTCCACAAGGACTGTCGCTTCGTGCGTTGCGCGCTCGACCGGGGCCTCGAGCACTGCGGCCTCTGCCCAAAGCTTCCCTGCGAGAAGCTCAAGGCCTTCGTCCCGGACGACCGGCGCGGCTGCCCGCCCGGCTACCACGTGGAGAACCTCAGGCGTCGGGCGAAGATCGGTACCGAGGCCTGGCTTGCGGAACAGCGCAAGGCGTGGAGCGAACGCGGCGCCTCGCCACAGCCCTCTCCCTGAGGCCTCGCTTAGCCGCTTCGCTTCAGGCGACCCGTCTTCTTTGCGTAGCGCTCCACGCGCTGGAAGACGAAGAGCCCGACGAGGATCACCCCGCATCCCGCCCCGATGAGGGGGAAGACGGTCGAGAGGAGGCTCCCGGTCGGCGCCCGATGCAGGAGGCAGGCGCGCATCCCCTCGATCACGTAGGTCGCCGGAGACCCGCGCGCGATCCATTGGAGCCACACGGGGAGAATCGCGATCGGGTAGTAGACCCCCGACACGAGGAGCAGGAGCGCCGCGGCGGCGTTTGTCATCTGCGCCCCCCGCTCCGGGTAGAGGAGGGGTAGGACGGCGGCCAGGATCCCCAGGCCCACGAACGAGACGCTCCCCGCGAAGAGGAGCAACACCGCCCCGCCCAGGTTCGCCTGGGATAGGTCCAGGCGAAAGAAGGCGGCGACGATGAGGAGCGTCAGGAGCGTCCGGAAGACGCCGTAGCCGATCGCGAAGAGCGTCGTCCCCACGAGCTGCGTCGGCCGCGACACAGGGGCCATGAACGTGTACTCGATCGTCCCCTCCCAGCGCTCCCAGGCGATCATCTCGCTGATCGAGTAGAAGATCATCGAGAGGTACGTCCAGATGAGCGTTCCCACGAGGAGGTACATGATCAGGTACTCGGTGTCCATCGGCTGCCCGCTGATCCGCTCCATGCCCGCGCCGATGTAGGTGACGGCGAGCGAGTTGACGAGGGAGTAGAAGAACCAGACGAGCTCCCATCCCCAGTAGCGCTTGATCAGGTGGACGTTTCGCTCGATGAAGGCGTACGCCCCGCGGCTCTCGTTTACGAGTCGACTCATTCCGCCACCTCCAGTTCCTTATCCTCCATTCGACCGCCGGTGAGGGCGATGAACACGTCCTCCAGGGTCGGGGCGTTCCCGTCCTGCTTTGGGACCAGGTTCTTCAATCCTTCGGCCGTGTCGAGGGCGATGACCTTGCCCTTGTCCAGGATCGCGATCCGGTCGCACAGCCGTTCGGCCTCGTCCATGTCGTGCGTGGTCAAAACGACGGTCGCGTCGTGGCTCTCGCGGACCTCGCGCACGAAGGCCTGCACGTCGCGCTTCGAGTAGGGGTCGAGCCCGGTCGTCGGCTCGTCGAGAAGCAGGAGCGAGGGCGACGTCAGGAAGCCGCGGGCGACGGCGACCTTCTGCTGCATCCCGCGCGACATCCGCTCCATCGGCTCGGTGAACGTCTCCTCCTTGAGCCCGAGCCGCAGCAGGATCTCCCGCATCTTTCCTCGGGCCTCCGACATCGGCATCCCGTACAGGCGGGCGGCGTAGGTCAGGTTCTCCAGGGGCGAGAACTTCTTGAAGAAGGCGGCGTCGACCGAGACCCGGTTGATCAGCCGCTTCACGGCGAACTCCTCCTTCTCGATGTCGTGGCCGAACACGCGAATGGTGCCGCTGTCCGGCAGGAGGAGCGTCGAGACGAGGCGGATCAGGGTCGACTTCCCCGAGCCGTTGGGGCCGAGGACGCCGAAGATCTCCCGCCGGTCGACGGTGAGGTTCAGGGATTCGAGGGCGACGACGTCCTTCCTCCCGCTCGTGTGGGAAACGCGCCGGGCGAGGGACCGCTGCTTGCGAGAGAAGACCTTGCGCACGCGCTCCAGTTCAAGCGCAGATGGCAACATGAGAGACTCCTAGACAAACAAGACAACAATGGAAACCGGCCGACCGGGCACAAGCCGTGCCCACGCGGAAGGGGCGTAGCCCCTACAGAGCGATACTCACCGTGCGGATCATCATTCTGTCCCTCCGAGTAGCCTCGGAAGAGGCCGGTTCATGAGATGGCGGAGTATAGCATGAGAAGGAAGGGGGGAGGCAAGGGGCCATGCGCCCCTCTTGTGGGCAAGGGCATGCAACTGGGGTGTACTCGCTGGGCAGCGCCTGACTTGGGCACTTGAGGGTGGACCGCGACGGGCAGCTCTGCGTAAGCCGCCCCGGCGCTGTCGATTCCTCGGGTCGGGCACCTCTGGGGGATACCATCACCGGACCCCGGAGTGGTCCACGCGTAGAGGGCCACAGACACCGGACAGCTGTCGGACGAATGGCACTGGCCGTTGGCCACGACTTGCTGTCTATGATCAAGGACACTAGACTGTGAGAAGGAGATTCGTATGACGCGCGTGATTCAACGTGTGCGAAAGAGCCCATTCGTGAGGCGTTTCACGAAGACACCGGAAGGAGTACTCTGTCCGCATTTCTACGAGCTTGTCTTGTCCAACGGCTGTCCCTATGCCTGTGCCTACTGCTACCTGCAACTGACTTTCAGGGGCAAGACTGGACCAACTCTCTTCACAAACAGCTGGGCTGCCGTCGAGGCAGCTCTCAACGCCAGCCAGCCGGGCGTCTACAATACGGGGGAATTGGGGGACAGCCTCGCGGTGTGTCCTCCGCTTCTCGACTCCGCGCTCGGCTTCTTTGAGGATCAGACCGACAAGTATCTCTTGCTCGTCACCAAGAGCGGGAACATCGAGCCACTGCTCAAGCGACATCCCAGCCCTCAGGTTATCGTCTCCTTCTCCGTAAACGCGGCGCTGGCCGCTGAACGATATGAGCATGGGGCGCCCTCAGTTTCGGTGCGGCTCGCGGCTGCCAGGAAGCTACGGGACTCTGGATGGAGAGTCCGAGTGCGCATTGACCCCGTGATCGTGCATCTCGGTCTGGACAGGTACGAAGACCTGTGCAAGCGAGTAAAGCGGGTCGCTCCAGAGCGAGTGACTGTCGGCACTCTGCGGCAGTATCCCGGACTCCACAACTTCTCCCATTTGGCACCTCGGGAGGGGTTGGCGCCCTCAGCAGACGGAAGGCTTCGCTACACGGAAGCCGTGAGGATAGAGACATACCGGCAGTTGGCGTCGTGGCTTGGCTCTGAGCCTGCGCTCTGCAAGGAGACCTTCGAAGTGTGGAGCACTCTGGGATGGGAGCCCGCTGGCTGCAACTGCACTGAGTAGCGGGGACACATGAGCGACGATTTCTTCGACACCAAGAAACCGTGGTCCTTCTACAAGGACCGCGTCCTCACGCATTACCTGTGGCCCTATCTCTCCAAGATTCGAACGCGAGGCGCGCCGATCCTAGTGGTTGACTGCTGCGCTGGGCCAGGCAGGTATCGGAAAGACGGTGAGTCGGGGTCCCCGCGGATCATCGCCGAGCGTCTAAGGGACCTCGCCGAGCGGCATCCTGCGACGCGTATTCGTGGAGTCTACATTGAGAAGCGCGCCGGCTACTTCGCTGAGCTCAGGACCAACTTGGCTGAGTTCGGAGACCGCGCTCTCTGCATCCATGCTCGCTACCAGGACAACCTAGCCGGCATCGCGCAGCTCGCCGAAAGGGCATCTGTCTTCCTGTACGTAGATCCCTTCACTGCCAAGGAGCTTCCGTTTGACGAGTTATCGAAGGTGTTCGGCCTGGTACATACCGGCAGCAGCGTGGAGTTCCTGCTGAACTTCGATGCGGACGGAGTCGTCAGGTGGGGGAGAAGCCTCCTTCGGGGGAAGGGAGTCCTTGTAGGAGCGCTCCTCGAAGGTGAGGAGGGCGAACGCGATGTTGAGGAGGAACCCGAAGATTCCTACGCAGAGCTCTGCCGAGTCTTGGATGGCGACTGGTGGGCCGATGTCCTTGCGCGTGACGAGCCACTCCGCGAACAGCAAGAACGGGTCTGTGAGGAGTATAAGAAGAGACTTCGAGTACTCATGCCCTACGTTGGCGGCGTGGCAATTCGCCGCAAGTGCGATTCGATTCCCAAGTATCATATGGTTTTCGGTACCCGGCATCCTGACGGGCTGCTTCTGATGAACGACTCAATGGCCCGGACAAACCAAGAGGCCCTGGATGACCAGTTCTCTGACGGATTCCTATTCGACACAGCGCCTGAGGGTCGGAGGCCTGACGAAGAGGCCCTGGTTCGCGAACTCCGCGAGGTCATCAAGCAGAACCCTGGACTGCGACGGCCGCAGGTGTTCGCGAAGTATCTAGAACAAGACAGCTGCTCGGCGTTTGCCAGGTACCCAGAGAAGTCCCTCATGGCTGCCGTACGGACGCTCTTGGGTCATGGCATCATCATCCGGAGACCAGAGCGAGGCGCAATCGACAGAGCTCAGCTCTTTCTTGCATAGGCACGCTGGCGGTCGCCGGTCTCGTCTCACGCGTGGAATGGGATCACGCGGAAGAGCGGGAAACCATGCAGAGTCTTCTGGAACAGATGCATCGGCGGGAGTAGGCTGATGATGAGTAAGGTCCAACAAGACGCTGTACCTGACGGTCAGACTCGCCTTCGCTGGTCCGCTCGCAGGTGAACGCCGAACCGTTCGGCGGAAGTGGGTAATGTGGAATGCCACGGGAAGCGTCGGGGAACTTGGGCCGTTCGGAGCTGAGCGCATGGTATCGGAGCAACGGAGAGTCTGGAGGCCGCTCGAACGGCCTGAGTTGGGAATGATCAACTCCGTCAGCGACGTTATCCGTTGCGAAGAGTGGCTGAAGGGCGATTTGTTGACGTCGGTGCGGCAGGGACCGACGCTCTTACTGGCATCGGACTACGGCGGCGAGCACAAAGGGGCGCAATTCGAGACTCTCTCCTTCCTGCTCGTGGATCTTCAGTATCAGTGGCTCTGGGAGGAGCTCCGAACGAAGCTCCGTAAGCGCAGTCTTCTCCAGCGCAGGCGGATGGCATTCAAGTCACTCGGCGACGCTGCCCGCCGACGGGCCGTGGTTCCTTTCCTCAGGTACGCCAACACTCTGCCTGGGCTCCTTGCGACCTTTGCTCTCGACCGTGGCGCGATCGACATGCTCGCCGAGCTGCCCCCCGGATCGGACGATTCGGGGGTAGGCGCTCTCAGCGGCTGGCGCCTCTCCCCCTTTCGAAAGCTCAGTTGCGTGGCACAACTTGGAGCCACGCTTGTCGCAGGCATGAGCGCCCCTGGACAGAACCTCATCTGGATCTCCGACGACGACGACATCGCTCCGAACCGGCAGAAGCTCTTCGAGGCCACCCGTACCATCGGACACTACACGAGCATGATCCTCCCTCATGAGATGGGGCACCTTCGGTTCGGAACGGCTGGCACGGTAGATCCGGGCAACCTGCAGGTAGAGGACTTGGTGGCTCTGGCAGACCTTGCGGCGGGCGCCGTCTCCGAGATGCTCACGCTCAGCTGGCGAAACGTCGGAACAGGCGCCAGCAAGATCCTGCTGCCGGGCAGCCGATCCCTAACAGACAAAGCAAAGCTGATCGGCAACTGGCTCGCCGAAAACGAGCACCCGCTACGGAAACTCGTGATACTTGTCGAGGGAGAGGGACGAATGTACAAGACGAAGGTCGTCAGCATCTTCTCTGAGGATGCCCTCCCGTGCGAGTCGCCGTTCGACTGGCGCAGGGACGTCGACGAGCATCTCAAGGAGGAGTAGGGTGCAGAGCAGTGATCGATATGGGTCTACCATTGTCTTCGTCGGGATGATGGGTCGACCTCCGTCCGGTAGACTGTTTGCCTGACGGGAGTGTGGCTCTTGGGTCCGCTGTCTCTTTGGAGGCACTGCTCGACGGGGCCGGCCGCCTCCTCGTTGTCTCTGGCATCAGGGGTATCCTTCGGGACAGCATGGGCTCCGACAAGGCGTCCCTCTGCCACGTACACGAGGGCTTAACACCGCGCGCTGCGCCGCGACGAACTCCGGCCGGTATCCCCTATCCTCTCGGGAACCAGTCGACAACGAGGCCCGCGCTATCGAACGTCACGGTTCGCCATGGCTTATGGTACGTCCAAATGCTGTAGCTGAACAACTGATGTCTGGACAAGGCCCGTTCGAGAGGCGTCCCTGAGAGGCCCTCCCAGAACGACTGGAGAGTGTCGCGCGGCCCCATCGGCGACTCAGAGAGCTTGGTCTCAAGGGTTTCGGGCTCGCCCCACACCTGCAGGACTTGGTTTTCGCTCATGCTATAGGTGATCGTCCCCGCTGCCAGGGCTGCCCGTATCGCGGCCTGATCTGGCGTCGTCGCCGTGTGCACCGCGACGAAGAACCCGACGACCACGGCGAGTGCCAGGACCCCGAGAACGATCAGGATCGGGGTGTCGTCTTGCACAGGTCACCTCCCTGCGAGAGTGCGCGCAGGTGCCATCTACGGCTGCTGCTAGTCCCGCCGCATCGGTCACAGTAGCATGACTTATCAGAACGTTCATGTCAACACTGCCTGCAACAGTGGGTTGCCCCCTGCATCCGCGGATGCACGTCCCGCTGAGAGGGGCAGACCCGGTCCTTCGGGTGTCGTGCGGCACATGCGGGCGCGGGCCTGGGCACTGGGGGAGGGAATGCAGAGACGCTCTCAGCCACGTGCCGGGAGGACGCGCTCGACCGGCCGTGTCCGCTTGTCCGAGAAACCTCGTGAAGCTAGGATGACGCTCGAGAGCTCGGAGAGTCGGCCGCCGTGGGCGAGCCCAGGCGTGCTGTAACACCGAGCCGCACGCGAGTTGCAGCAAGGTCAGGGCGAAAAGGAGATCGCATCATGTCGAAAGTACTGGTTGTGTATTGCAGCCTATCCGGGAACACGAAGGCGGCGGCGGAAGCGATCGCTGCGGGCGCAAAGGGGGCTGGGGCTCAGGTCACGCTCAAGACGGGCACGGAGGCCCAGCCGCAGGACCTCTTGGAATGCGACGCCGTCGCTTTGGGCTCCTACGATGCGTTCAGCTACATGGGCGGTGGCCTGAAGGACTTCCTCGATCGGGCCTTCTACCCAACGCAAGGCCAAGTCGCGGACAAGCCGTACGCCGCGTTTGTCACGCACGGCGGAGGGGGAAAGGCAGGCCAGAGCATCGAATCTCTCGCCAAAACCTTCAAGCTCAAGAAGATTGCTCCGGCCGTGCTGATCACGGGAAAGCCTGAAGGGCAGGCCATCACCGATTTGAAGGAGCTCGGCGCCAAGCTCGCCGCCGCGGCCGCGAAGTAGTCGGCCCAACAGGCCGATTGCCGGCGGAAGAGGAGGGTCAGAGCAACCGGGGTCACGACTTGCTTCTCGGCGTCCGGTGGCAGGCGGATCCACCTCCGTCCTCCCCTGCGGCGTGCTCGGGCTCTAGGTCGAGCAGGCGGTGCTTCTCCCACAACACTCCGCGGTAGCCGACGAGCTTCCCGTCCTTCCCCATGACTCGGCGGCGTTCGGCAGGCGTCGTGCACTTGCCGGAAAAGGTTCATAGGCATAGTATGACACGCGAGAGTCCGCGTGTTTCGGGGCAGCGTCATTGAAGAGACGGAGGGAAGGCGAGGAGAGGTGCAACGGCACGGCGGAGATCTGCGTGTTGCCTAGCGGAGTTGCACACTAGTCAGTGCTGACCATGGCTGTCTCGAGCGAGAGAAGGCGCATCTCGAGAGCGCTAGAGGAGTCAGAGTTCGCGCGGCTGGTTCGAGCGGACTCAGTCGAGCACTTCGTCAAGCGGCTTGCACATCTTCACGAAGATGGCAGTCCGCCTGACTGGGCGCTAACAGACCGGCGCCACTCTTACGTCCTGGAGGTAGTCAATCGGTTGAGCCGAGTGGAGGAGGGACTCTGGGAATCCTATCTCCTCATCCTGCAGGCCCGCACGCCTCCGCCTGCGGAATGGCTGGCGTCCGTCGAACTCTCGGCGGAATCCTTCTTACAGCAGATCCTGAACCACTTCACGGTTGTCCTCTTCTCGACGCTCGACCGGTGCTTGCTTGTCACGAACCACGTCCTAGCACTTGGTCTGCACGACCGGCTTGCTAGCCATGCGGCCATCCGAAAGGAACTGGCCAGCGTTGATGGCGTGGCCGAACAGAAGTTTGCTGAGTTGGAGACAGCGGTTCGCCCGCTGTCGGATGCGAGGCACTTCTTTGCCCATCGAGGCGAGCCGCGCAAGATCAAGCTGTTCTCGGAAGTTGCGAGGGCGAAGAAGATACTGGACGCATGGGGCGCGCCGCCCGCAGGGATTGCGTTCAACGAGGCGGGGGCTCGAGCCCAGATACTCGGCCAGATGGAGAGCGATCTTGGGTCCATTCGCCCTCGTGCGACTGCGGCTCTTGACTCCTTATCCCCCTTCTACGCCAGCAGGCTCGCTTTCCTTGGTGGAGTCGATCACCCTTCCCCAGAGGAGAGGCAGAGGGCGGCAGCTGTGATGAGGTACTTCAAGGGCGGGGAACGTCCTCGCTTCATGGAGGCTGGCTGAGAAGCGGGAAGAGGCGGTTGGGGTCTACCATTGGATTTCGCGGCGATGATGGGGGCACCTCCGTCCGGTAGACTGTCTACCTGACGGGGGTGTGGCTCCCGGGACCTGCAGGCTCATCGAAGACACTGCTCAACTCTGAAACGCCGCGCCCGCCTGCTGTGTCGCTTCGTGAACGGACTCGCCTCCCGAGAATCATGTCGATCCCCCTTGTCTATCAGATGTACTAAGTAGTACACTCGAGACTACGCATTCTGGCTGAGGGTCAGAGGCGACAGAAGGAGGTGAATGACAGATATCAAGGAATCGCAGTAGGCATCCGAGCTAGCTTACAGTCTCTTCAGACGGATCGAGCGAAACGTAAGGCGTGAGGCAGGGGTGTTCGTAAGCTTTCTCAATCGTTTGCAGCGAGCCGGGGACCCAAGTTCGACTTCCAACGCGCGCTGGTGACGATCGTCGTGGAGGCGGCGAAAGCGGACGGCTACATGACCAACGAGGCCATCCTGCGGATCAGGGCGATGTGTGCCTTGAGTCCGGTTCCCGCTGGCAACACGGGCGACCAGGGCGTCGGAGTGCTCGAGTTTGCGAACAACATCATTGAGCAGTTCGGCAGGGAAGCGATCCGGAAGTCAGTGGTGGCTCTGCCACCGCCACTGCGCGAGACGCCTCTTGCGTTCGCCTGCGACATGATCCTCGCCGATGGCGTGGCGAGTACAAAGGAGCAGGAGTTCATAGCAGAGGCAGCCAGGGGCCTGAGGTGGCTGATCAGATAGCGGATGCCGTCATCACGGCGACCCCTATCCGGGACCGCGCTGCGTAGTGGATATGCCGGCGGACGCTGCTTCCACCTGTTTACCACGGGGACGGGCTCTAACGCGAATCCTCGCGAGCGGCCTGCAAAGCGCGCGTCGCGCTGGCAAGGTGATCCAGTTGAAGGACAGGTGCTCCTGGGAAGAGGAGGGTGTTGATGGCAGCTACAACATGCCCGACCTGTCAGGGGAAAGGCGTGATCGGGTGCAAGAACTGCAATGGCAGCGGCCAGACAGGGAACCTTCTCATAGGCTATTCGAAGTGCAGTCGCTGCGGCGGGTTGGGCGAGCATGCCTGCCCCAATTGCAGGGGCACCGGTGAGGTGGGTGGGGCCAAATAGGCGAATGGAGTCATTGTGTGGTTGAGGGAGGCAAGGAGGCTGGTGTGTCAGAACGTCCGATCTCCGTGGGCCAAGAGACCTACGATCGGCTTGCGCTTCTTCGGGCTCGCCTGTCAGTGCGCCGCGAAGGAGAAGTATCCTGGGATGGTCTCTTCCAGCTCATGCTCCAGCGCGAGCGCCGGCGGCGAGATGTCGTCAGTTGGCTCTACACGATTGGCATCTTCTTCGTAATCACGTGGGTTCTGGTTTGGCCGGTGTACGTGTTCGCGCCTTCGTACATACCGCTTGTTCTTCTCGCGGGCGTGGCGATCGCTGGGTTCTCCGCTTATGTCCTGTCGCCCTACGCCATGCGGCTCATGAGGCTCTACAGCGATGCGCCGCAGGAGATCCTCGACACCTTGGCGAGCTTGGCCGAGAAGGCAGATCTAGCGAAGAAGCCGGCGCTGAGACTGGCAGAGACCGCGGAGATCAACGCGTCCGCATACTCAAGCTTCATGGGTGGCGGTGTCTGTCTCACGCGCGGACTTGTCGATGCGTACAAGAGCGGCCGCATGACCCTGGAGGAAGTCAGAGCCATCATCGGTCACGAGATCGGCCACCTGAAGAACATGGATCTGTTTAGGCATAACCTCGCGCTTTCTTGGGTCAGCGTGTTCGACTACTTCGGGAACGTGTCGATCCGAATGGGCGTTCGGATGGCACGGCTGGCCCCGGTTCTCGAAGCAGGAACGGCGAGGAGGGATCCCTCCGAGGACCGCAAGGCGGCGGGATTCGTGGCGCTGATGATGGTTTTCTACGGATGGTCGTGTGTTGTCATAGGGTCGGCGGCGAAGCTCCTGGCGAAGGCGGCGTCCGCGCTCTGCTACCACTTGAGCCGGGTACGCGAGTACGCAGCCGACGATGTGGCGGCCGATCTCGTCCACCCCGAAGCCATGGCAAAGGCGATGGAGAGAATCGAGGCGCTGAACAGCCAGTTGGCGGCTCAGCAGCTAGCCCAGCTTCCCGAAGCCGAAAGTTGGCAAGCCCAGCCAAGAAACGCAACATGGGTTGAGCGCTTGTGGGACACGCATCCGCCGTCCGAGAAGCGGATTGAGCGACAGCGCGGGTTGGGCGTACTAATCGGGCAGTTCTGATGCGAGCATGGCCTGCGCCAGGTGGGCTAGTGCCGGACGAGCGGCGGAGGGGGGCTACCATTGCTTCGGAGGGGATGAGGGACTCGCCCTCACCGGCAGACTGATCTCCTGACGGGGGTGTGGCTTGCGGGGGCCGCAGGCTCCACAAGGCCCCTGCTCGACCTGGAATGCCGGTCCCGTCTTCTCCGTCATCCGAGGGGTGCTTCGGGACTGTGCGAACTCGGCGGAGCCTCGATGCCGTAACAACCGGTCATGCGGTTCGAGTCGACGACCTGATGCCGTAGAGCTACGACTACGTCTTCCACTCTATCTACGACAGCGGGAAGATCTGCCCGACGCTCGTTGCTCTGAGTGGAGCCGGCCTTGCGTCCGGGAGTCCTTCGCCTGGGGTCCTTCTCCTCGCGTCGTCCCGCGGCTATGATGGTCGCGTCGATCGAATCGGGTGTTCGAACGCAAGGAGGGGGTACGATGAAGAGTCTGGCACGAACGGCGGCAGTCCTGGTGGCGGCCGTGCTCGTCGCGTCGCTTCCGGTCCTCGCGGACGGCGGCGGGTCAGGGTACACGGGAAGCGTGGAGGTCGACGTCGGCATCCTGCCGTCGTTCTCGACTTCCCTTGCAGGGAATCTCACCTTCAACTCCGGTGAGTGGTCGTTGATCACTACGGCGAACGTCCTTGTCTATCCTCCGTTCGCGGCGTCGAGCCGGCTCAAGCTCCTCTGGACCGGGGAGTGGCTCTCGATCGGCGCCTACGCCGACCTCGGCCTGGTCCCGTTCGGCTTCCCCGGGATCGGGGCAATCCTGAAGGCGACGGCCGACCCGTGGTGGCTGACGAGCGACACGTACTTCTCGCTTGGGACCTTCGGCCTGCTCGAGTACCTTGAGCTCGGGGTCACGTTCCTCGACGCCAAGCTCGACACGGCGGGGAACACGACCCTCGTCGGGACTCTGGCGGCGGGGCTTTGGCCGCTGCCTCCCCTCACCGGGCTCCTCACGGGGACGTTCACGCTCACGGCGGGCGACCTCGTCGTGACGAGCACGTCTACTGTGGCGCTCTTCAATTTCGTCGTAAGCGAGACGCTCAAGACGGCCCTCACCTTCACGCCGTTCTCCGCGAACGTGTGGGTCGGGTTCGACACGACCGGAGGGTTCAGCCTCGGCCTCGGCGTCATGTGGACCTTCTCCGGGTAGGTTGACGCGAGGGTAGGGGGTCTCGAGAGACGGGCGCCGGGACGGGATGACGTTCTAACCGCCCCGCGCTCTCGAATCGGCGCCCACCGGGGGATGATGGGTCTCGGGTCTCGAGTGGCCCACGGCGGCGGGGGAGTCTGGCGGGCACCCTATGGCCCGGAACCTGGTCTACACCGAGCGCGAAGGGGGCCAGCCTCGGCCTCGCCCAGGCAACCCTTGAGCGCGAAGAGAGTCTGAACGGGCTCATGCTGGGCGTGGCTCTGCGCCTGGTCAGCGAACCCAGGGCGTACAGCGGCGACCCGTACCTTGCGACGATCGAGTCGGCGAGCGGCCTCTTGGCCGCGGCGGTGATGACCCCGCCCCACCCGCTCCAGCTCTTCGCGGAGGACGATCGCGACCCGGAGGCCCTCGGACGGGTGGCGCGCGGTCTCCTGCAAGGGAAATGGCCCGTGCCCGCGGTGCTCGCGCGGGAGGCCCTGGCCGAGGCGTTCGCCGCGATCTGGAGGGAGAAGACGGGCGAGGACTGGCGCACGGGCATGCGCCAGACGGTCTACGAGCTGCGGCGCGTCGTGCACCCGCCCTCCCCTCCGGGGGAGTTCAGAGCGGCTATTCCCGAGGACCTCGAGCTCGTTCGCTGGTGGGCGCGGGGCTTCCACGAGGACTGCTTCGCCGACGGCGAGCACGAGCGGGCTGTGGCCAGCGCGGAGGAGAAGGTGAGGAAAGGAGAGATCTTCCTCTGGACCGACGGCGTGCCCCGGTCGATGGCGGCACGGACCCGGCCCACGTGGCACGGGGAGGCCGTGGGGTTCGTCTACACGCCCCCGAGCGAGAGGCGGAAGGGCTTCGCGGCGGCCGTGGTCGCGCGCCTGTCGCAGCGGATCCTGGACGACGGGAAGGACTTCTGCACGCTCTTCGCGAACGCGGCCAACCCGACGTCAAACGGGATCTACCAGAGGATCGGCTATCGAGCCATCGGACGTGTGGTCGACCTTCATTTCTCGTGCCGGGCGGAGGACCGCTCCGCAGGGACGGCCGGGTGAGCAGGCGGCCGGGCGCTTCGCGGCTCGAGGCCCGGCGCCCTCCCTCCTGGAGGAGGTTGGGCCGTGGAGACAGATGGGTTCCGTCCAGGTGCCCGCGGACGGGGCCAGGCTCTCTGCGATCGGCTAGGGTACTCGGTATGAACGCACGCCTGGTGAGAGTCACGAGAGCACTTCTTGCGTCGGTCCTTCTCGTCGCGGCGGTCGCGGCCGCTGGGCAGGCGGCGGCGATGTCCGCGCGAGGTTCCTCGGGGGGAAAGGCCGTCCTGCGCTTCTCCGGCCCCAAGGTCTCGGCGGCCCTCTCGGCCAGCATGATCCTCAACGGTTCGTGGGTCGAAGGAGGCAGGACGGTCTTCTTCTCGGCCCAGGGCGCCGTGCTCGGGTCGGCCGACGTGGACCTGGCGACCCTGACCGGATTCGTCTGGGCAACGTTCCTCGCCCGCGGAACGACGGCGGACGGTCAGTCGATCGAGATTCGCGGGGCCCTCGCCGGCGGGGGCCAGACCGCTCTCAAGCTGGGAGCCGGCGCCGTGACCTACGTCGCTCGGCACGTCCTCGTCATCCGCCGGGCGCGGGGCGACCTCACGTACGCGGGGACGGTCACCGGGCAGTTGAGCGGCACCCTCGTGAAGCCGGAGGATCCGAGCACGATGCAGGCCGCGGGAGCGGTGACGCTCGAGCTCTCGGGTGAGCCGACTCGCTCTCCTCTCGCGGGTCTCGACGCCAAGGCGATCTCGGCCGCTCGGTGGGACGCGACCGCCTGGCCCGACGAGGTCTCGAAGCTCCTTCTGTGCGCCCTCGGCTGGACGGCCACGGCCCCACAGCCGCCCCAGAAACCCGTCGGCCGCCCGCGCCTACCCCCGGAAGGCGACTAGAGAACGACCGCGGGGACTCCAGTTCCGCCCTCGGCCGAGCCGGCCTGTCGCGGCGGCCTCCCAGCGCGAGGTTCGGGCGCAGCTACGCTGCCGCGTGCTTTCGTTCGAGGTCGAGCAGGAACTGCTTCCGCCACAGGCCGCCGCCGTAGCCGACGAGCTTCCCGTCCTTGCCGATGACACGGTGGCAGGGAATGAGGATGGAGATACGGTTGTCGCCGTTCGCGCGGGCGACGGCCCGTACGGCCGACGGCGCGCCCAGGCGCTCGGCCTGCTCCTGGTAGGAGCGCGTCGTCCAGTACGGAATCGTGCGCAGCTCTTCCCAGACGCGCTCCTGAAACGGCGTCCCCGCGAGGACGAGGGGAACGTCGAACGTCCGGCGCGATCCGGCGAAGTACTCGGCGAGCTGGGCGTCGAGCGCGTCGAAGTGCTCGTTCGATCCGGGCAGGATCTCCGCGGCGAGGAACCGTCGCAGGCGCGCAAGCTGGGTCTCGAGCATCCGGCGGTCGGCGAACTCAAGGAGGCAGACGCCCTCTTCGGTCGCTCCCGCCACCAAAGGCCCCACGGGCGTCAGGACGCGGGTGACGGTCACGAGTCTGCGGCGCCGGCTTTCCCCGGGAGCAAAGCCCGTCCCTTTCTTGAACGATTCCGTGAAGCCACTCAAGGACTCGTATCCGGTTCCGAAGGCGGCCTGCGCGACGTTCTCCCCGCAGCGGATCCGGCCGAACGCCCGGCTCAACCGGAGGGCGCGGCAGTACGCGTGGAAGGTCATGCCGTGATGCTTCTGGAACCACCTCCGGACCTGGTCGGGGTCGAGGCCCCGCTCCCTCAGATCTTCGTCCGTGATCCGCGTCTCGGGGCGCTCCTCGACCAGGTCGAGGAGCGGCCGCAGCCGGGCGGGGACCTCGCCGAGGGCCCCCATCGGACGGCAGACCTTGCACGGCCGGTACCCGTGCGCGAGGGCCTCGCGGGCCCGTGCAAAGAACTCGACGTTCTCGCGCTTGGGCTTGCGGGCGTGGCACGTCGGCCGGCAGAAGATCCCCGTCGTCTTCACGGCCACGACGAACACCCCCTCGAACCGGCTGTCCTTCTCGAGGAACGCCTGGTACAGGACATCCGCTGACGGGAGAGCCTTCGGCATGGGTTCGTCCTCCTTGCCCGCGGTCGCACGGCCGCATCCGCCACTGTATGTCCGGACGCTCGCGCCCACAACCGGCGGCTTGGCAGGCATGTCTCCTTCTCATCCCAGCGCGGGAGAGCGGTCCACGGGGCACATGGCGCGGCACTCCCATCGGCTCTCCCAGGGGGATCGGCGCCGGGCGTCGGGGACTCGCCAACCATGGACGTCGACTTGGATGATGCGTCGCCGCGCCACAAGGAAGATGTCCCAGGTTGAGTCCGATCGTATTCTCTTCTCGCACCGAACTATCCCACGCAGAAGGAGTCCCATGGACAGAGACGGTTTCCGACGCTACCTGAAGGGGAGAGGCATTTCTGAGGACGGGATCGAGCCGTCGCTCGAGGTCGCGGAGGAGTTCGAG
>JAPLGE010000186.1 GCA_026390315.1 Candidatus Bipolaricaulota bacterium | reverse complement strand
CCGGCCTCGTCACCCCGCCGATGGATCTCTTCCTCGACGCGGCGCGGGCGCTCGTCGATGCTCTCGGGAGCCATGCTTCGCGAACGTAGCCCTGGTCAATGGCCAGATGAGCTGAATGAGTGTAGTATCGGAGAGCACTTGCAGCGAAGGGGTGAGAAACATGGAATTCTCTAGCGGCTTCCAGGAACTGAGTCAGCGGGTGCCCGACCTTGTCGCGAGGATCACCACCGAGGAAGCTACGAAAACCAGCTTGGTCATGCCGTTCATAAGGGCACTCGGGTACAATGTCTTCGATCCCGCCGAGGTCGTGCCGGAGTTCACAGCGGACATCGGCGAGAAAAAGGGCGAGAAAGTCGACTACGCAATCCTGAAGGATGGCAAGCCGATCCTTCTGTTCGAGTGCAAGCCGTGCGGAGAAGAACTCGACCTCCGTTCTGGGATCCAGCTTCAGCGCTACTTCCAGGGCGTTGCCAGCGTCAAGTTCGGCGTGCTTACCGACGGGGTCATCTATCAGTTCTATTCCGACCTGGAACGCGCGAACATCATGGATACCAGACCTTTTCTCGAGGTCAACCTGCTCAACCTGGACGAGGAGACTCTGGAACAGCTGCGCAGGTTCTCGAAGCAAGCCTTCAATGCGGCCGACCTGCAAAGCACTGCGGGAGCTCTGAAGTACACGCGAGAAATCCGGCAGCTTCTGGAAAGGGAGTTTGAGAGTCCCAGCGAGGAGTTCCTCGAGTTCCTCACAAGGCGCGTGTACGACGGCCGCTTCACGAAGTCGGTTCTTGCGCGTTTTGCGTCGATCGTCCAGAGAGCTCTCAGGGAGTTCATCAACAGCCGCATCACAAGGACGCTTGAGGCGGCCCGGGATCTCCAGGCAACGGGCCGGCCTCCCAAGGCGCCCGCAGAGCCTGCGGAGAGCGACGCCATCGTGACGACAACGCAGGAATTGCAGGGCTACTACATCGTCAAGGCGATCCTCAGCCCTCTGGTCAAGCTGGAACGTATAGCGATGCGCGACGTCCGAAGCCACTGCGGGATCCTTCTTGACGATACCAACCGGAAGCCGATCTGCCGGCTCTATTTCCACGACTCTGACAGACTGCGCCTAGGGCTCATCGATGCACAGAAAGAGGAAGAGCGCGTGGCGATCGAGCGACTCGACGACATCTACAAGTACGCCGATCGCCTGAGGGAGACGGTCCGGACGTACGAGCCCCCGCAGAAAGGGGCGGAGGGCTAGAAGGCCAGTGGCGTGGCATGGGGGCGGTCCCAGAGCTCAGGTGCTACCATGACATGCACCGCCCAAAGCAACAAGAGCGGTACGCGCTGACGCCACAGTGCGCCAGGAGAAGCCCGCAGCGAGAAGGAGATCCATGAAGATCCTAGACCTCACGATTCCCTTCGGGGTCGCGACCCCGCCCTGGCCGACCTACGAACCTCTCCAGCTCAAGTACTTCAAGCGCCTCGCCCCGAACGGCGCGAACGGCCAGCTCCTCACCCACTCAAACCACGTGGGGACGCACCTCGACGGCGAGATCCACTTCCACACTCCCGGGAAGGACATCGCCTCGCTCGACTTCGACTACCTCGTCCACGACGGCGTCGTGGTCGACGTTTCCGACGTCTGCGGGGACTACGACGTCTACACCTCGCAGATGATCGAGGAGCGGGTCGAAGTGAAGGAAGGCGACATCCTCGTCATCCACACCGGCTACCACCACTACGGCTGGGATCAGCCGACCGCGGACGAGATCCGCTACATGGTCAAACACCCCGGACCGGACCGCGAGTTTGCCCTGTGGTGCCGAAAGAAGAAGATCCGCTGGATCGGGGTCGACTGCGGCTCGGCCGACCACCCCATGAACACGATCATCCGCGACTGGATGCCGCGCCAGGCGCGCGAGGCCGACGCCCACTTCCGCACAAAGTACGGGAAGCCTCTCGCCGAGTTCTTCGACGACTCGAAGTACCAGCTCATGCACCTCGAGCTCTTCAACCACGGGATCATCCACGCCGAGTGCCTCGGCGGGGACATCGACCTCCTCCTGAACGAGCGCGTAGAGATTGGCTGCTTCCCGTGGCGATTCGTCGACGGCGAGAGCTCGATCTCCCGCATCGTCGCCTTCCTCGACGAGAAGGCCTACGC
>JAPLGE010000053.1 GCA_026390315.1 Candidatus Bipolaricaulota bacterium | reverse complement strand
TTACGCGTCGCCCTCCCCTACAACCGCCGAGCGGCGCGGACGTTCAGGGATCTGAACGTCGTGCACAGCCACTCCCCTTTCTCGCTGGGGCTCGTCGCAGTGGCGAAGGGAACGCGCTACCGCATCCCGCACGTCCTCACCGACCACAGGTACCTGCCGAGTACCGGCACTGCCTGCCGCGAGCCGTGCGCCCTCCAAAGAAGACAGCCGAAGAGGCCTCCGCGGCTTCCTGCGATCGCTGCACCGCCGTGACGGCGCCGTCGACCCCGATCAAAGAGGAGCTCCTCCGCCACGGCGGCCGATCTGCGTCCTCTTGTTCGGGGTGAGTCTCCTCTCGTTCCAGAGAGAACCGGCCTGGAATCCCCGTCACGAGCCCCGAATCGCCACAGAAGTTCCGCTCTTCCCCTGCTCCGGACGTCTGGCCAGGGAGAACCCCCCTTCCTTCTCCGCGCCTTCGCAAGGATAAGCCCGTCGGAGCCTTGCGCCATGCTCGTCCTCGCCGTCGACGGGCCCGAGCGGGAGAGGCTCGAGGCTCAGGTCGGCCACGCCGGGTTGCGCCCATCGGTTCTCTTCACCGGTTTCCTCGACCAACTCCGCCTGATCGGCCCGTACAAGGCGGCAGACCTCCTCCTGTCGACCTCGAAGACTGGGACGCACGGCCTTTCATCCTGGCGGCCGCCAGGCCGGGGAACGCCCGCGGTGGCCATCGGGAAGATAGGAGCCCTCGAAGGGGTCCGCGACAAAGTGAACGGCCTCCCGGAAGACCGAGAGGCGCACGCGAAGCTTCGACCGGGGCGCTACGCTCCGCCCCGCACAAAACCAGACTCGCCGCCTCCTGGGATCTTCGGCGCGAGTCGAGCAGCGAATCCGGAACCGCGCCCTTGGTCCTCTGATGCTCTTCGGCCGCGAGCTTCTGTCCATCTGCTTGTCGGCACGCGCAGCGGCCATTCCGGAAGGAACGTCAAGAAGGGCCGCGAGGCTCCTGCACCTCCTTCGGCCCAACCCGAGACACACCTGCCCCTCGCACTGGCTGGATCTCGCGACCGTCGGTCGGCCGCGCCTCGCGGACCTCTTGGTGGCATTCGTCACAAACCGCGTACAAATCGGCCATTGTCAGTCGTGAGAGGGGCTGCTATAATGGGTCGCCAACGATCGCCGTGAGCGAGACAAAGGAGAAACGCGATGCGCGAGGCCGAGATCAAGGCACTGCTGGTTGACCCTATCAACAACGCTCCGGTGGTCCTCCTGAAAGACCGACACTCAAGCAAGGCCATGCCGATCTGGATTGGCGAGGCCGAGGCGATGTCGATCGCTCTAGGGCTACAGAGCGGCAGCTTCCCGCGCCCCCTTCCCCACGACTTGATGAAGGCGATCATCGACGACCTCGAGGGAAGCGTGGAGAAGATCGTAATCAGCGGGCTGAAGGAAGGGACCTACTACGCCACCATCTTCCTGAAGAGCCCCGACGGAACGGTGGCCGAGGTTGACGCCCGGCCGTCCGACTCGTTGGCCCTTGCCCTGCGCGTGGGGAGTCCGATCTACGTCGCCGACGAGGTGTTCGAGGCCTCGGCGATCGAATCCCCGTTCGCCGAAGAGGACGCCTTTCAGGAGTTCGTTGAGTACGGAATGAGCCTGGCCCAGTTCAAGAAGCTAATCGGGTAGGGCTTAGCCGCGGATCGTCTCCACTCCCCGGGGCACCGCGAGGATGTCCTGTTCCGTCAGACCCTGGTCGAGAGTGATGCGTTCCACGCTGATGGTCGACGTCCTGCGCCCATCTGCGAACGACGTAACCTTGGCCACGAGGAAGGTTTCCCTGTCGACCCAGATGACGCGCGAAAGCTGACCGGACGCGGCGTCCGTCGCCTCGAGGATGAGCCTCCCCTGAACTCCCTGCTCGGCTTCCTCCGGGATGCCGGCGAAGCTCGAAGACGCCCGCTCTGCTTCGGCGGTGACCGCGTCGGCTGACTGAGACCCTGTCTGCGTCCACGTGCCGATGGACTCCGCCACGCCCAGAGAAGACACAGACAGGTCGTCGCTAGACCCCGACGCCTCCCGCAGGACGCGCAGACGCACCTTCCCGGCTCGCCAGTCCCTCTCCAGTCCGGAAAGGTCGAAGCCCGCCAGCCCAAGCGTCGCGAGGGGGAGGCCGACCCATCGCTTGATCACGACCACGTTCTGTTGCGGAAGGTAGTGCGACAGGAGATCCCGGCTGACCGTGAACAGCTCGTCGCGGACACTCTCCGGCTCGAGATAGCGCACCGAAAGGGCTAGGTCCGGCTCAGCCTTCAGGCGAACGAGCAGTCGGAGGAGACGGTCGTTTCCCTCGCCGTCCGCCACCGCGAGCACCGCCTCCAGGTCCTTGATCCGGGAGAAGGCCGTCTGGACGCGCCATAACAGGCCTCCTGGCTCCAGAGGGTTGTGCTCTGCGAGCAGGTAGTAGTCGACGGCCACGATGGTGAACACGAGGCCGACGAACAGAGCGACCCCGAGCAGAATCAGGCTTTGACTGTTCATCAAAGCTCATTATAATCCCCTTCGGATGGGCCTTCAATCGGATACATGCGCGCCAGGAGGACCGGAATGACGGACATCGCGAGGGGACTCCGCCGGGTCCAGGACGCGCCGGTCGAGGGGAAGTCCGTCCTCGTCCGAGTCGACTACAATGTCCCGCTCCGCGCGGGGACCGTCGCCGATGATTCGCGCATCACCGCCTCCTTGCCGACCCTGCATCATCTGATGGAGCGCGGCGCGAAGCTCGTCCTCATGAGCCATCTCGGCGACCCCGAAGGGAAGGTCGTCCCCGAGCTCCGCCTCGACCCCGTGGCCGACCGCCTGAGAGATCTCCTGAGGCGCCCGGTCGAAAAGCTCACCGACTGCATAGGAGAGGCCGTCAGCAAGGCAGTCGGCAAGGGCAAGCCCGGCGACGTCTTCCTCCTGGAAAACGTCCGCTTCCATCCGGGAGAGTCGGCGAACGACGCCGACTTCGCGCGCTCGCTCGCTAGACTGGGAGAGCTCTACGTCAACGACGCGTTCGCGGCTCTTCATCGCGCCCACGCCTCAACCGAGGGCGTCACGCGCTTTCTGCCGTCGTACGCCGGGATGCTCATCCAGAAGGAAATCGAGGCCCTCTCGCGCCTCACCGATCGGCCGGAGCGTCCCTACGTCGCCATCGTGGGCGGCAAGAAGGCGGAAAGCAAGCTCGGCGCCCTTCGCGACCTTCTCGGCCGCGTCGACGCGATCTTGATCGGAGGAGGGGTCGCGTTCACGTTCCTTCACGCCACGGGGCACGAGGTGGGCGCCTCCGTCGTGGACGCGTCAATCGTCGAGGAGATCCGCGACGTCGTCCGTCTCGCGGGAGAGAAGAAGGTCCGGATCGTCCTCCCGTGCGACGTCGTGGCCGCCCGCGCGGTGAGCGCGTCCGCCGAGACGACGACTGTGCCGGTTGACGGAATCCCCGCTGGCTGGATCGGCCTCGACATCGGGCCAAAGACCGTCGAGCTCTTTCGGAGAGAGATTGCCAGGGCGCGAACGGTCGTCTGGACCGGCCCCATGGGCGCCTTCGAGCTCGAGCCCTTCTCCCAAGGCACGCGGGCCGTCGCCTCGGCGCTCGCGCACGCACGCGCCTTCACCGTGGTCGGCGGCGGGGAGACCGGCGAGGCCGTCGTCCAAATGGGAGAGGAGCACGGAATCTCCTACATCTCGACTGGCGGAGGCGCCTGCCTCGCCCTCCTGCGCGGGAAGTCGCTCCCCGCGCTCGAGGCGCTGCGGGGCTAGGTCGCAGAGACCCGAAGAATCGAGGACGTCACGAACCGTAGCCGTCGGGGTGTGCGCGGTGCCACTCCCAAGCCGACTGCACGATCTCGTAGAGATCCTGGTGCTTCGGCTCCCAGAGGAGCTCCCTCTTCGCCCTCGCCGGGCTCGCGACCAGCACGGCCGGGTCGCCCGGCCTCCTCGCGGCCTCGACGAGAGGGATCCGCCGCCCCGTGACGCGTCTCGCACACTCGATGACCTCGAGGACGGAGTGGCCTTCGCCGCTGCCAAGGTTGTAGATGCCACTCCCGACTCGGTCGATCGCCTCCAACGCCAGGAGGTGCGCCTCCGCTAGATCGATCACGTGCACGAAGTCCCGCACGCACGTGCCGTCGGGCGTGTCGTAGTCCCTTCCATACACGTCGACGTGGTCCCGCCGCCCGAGAGCCGCCTGGAGGACCAAAGGGACCAGATGGGACTCGGGATCATGATCCTCCCCGAACCGGCTGGACGCCCCCGCCGCATTGAAGTAGCGGAGGGCAACGTACTTCAGCGCGTGTGCCTCGTGGTACCAGTGCAGAACCCGCTCGAACGCGCGCTTCGACTCGCCGTAGGGGTTGATCGGGTTCTGCGAATGACCCTCGGCGATCGGGACCTCGCGAGGCTCTCCGTAGACCGCGGCCGAGGAGGAGAAGACGATCCGGTCGACGCCGCAGCGGAGCATCGAGTCGAGGAGGGACATCCCCTTCCAGACGTTCTCCCGAAAGAAGCGGCCGGGATCGGTCATCGACCGCGCGATGACCGTCTCCGCGGCCATGTGAATCACCGCCGTGACACGGTAGCGCCGGAAGATCTCCTCGACAGTGGCCGAGTCTCCGATGTCTCCGTCGACGAAGATGACGCCCTCGCAGATCGCGTCGCGATGCCCCTGCGCGAGGTTGTCGAGCACGACTACGTCCCGCGTGAGATCGCTCAGCCGCTCTCCGATGATGCTGCCGATGTACCCCGCGCCTCCCGTGAGCAGAATGGCCATCGTCCCTCCTCACGCGCCCGCAAAGACCGCGCCCTCCCGTCCCTCACCCGTTCCGACGTGATCTTCGCCGTTCTCTCTCCGAACGTCCAGGGAAAGCCTTGTCTCACGGAAGATGAGCATGGGAGTCTTATGTATACTCTGCTCGATCTCGGATGGAGAAACTCAGGATAGCGCTCTACATGGCTAGGCCTCAGAAGTATGCCACATTCGCGTCAGTTGTTGCTGGATACATCGTCGCTGTGGGCCCCGGTGCCCACTGGGCGCGAATGCGCGAGCTCGCCTTTGTGTTCGTCGTCTTCGCTGTTCTGTTCTACACCGGGGTCTATCTCCTGAATGATGTGTTGGACAAGCCGCTTGATGCGCTGCACCCTCGCAAGCGCAGGCGCCCCATTGCATCCGGCATCGTCTCGGTTCGCCACGCCACCCTGATCGGGCTCGGCCTTGCTGGCTTAGGAATCGGCTTGGGCATGGCCTGGTCCCCGCGCCTTGGCGCTTTCGAGGTCCTGTTTCTCGCTGTAAACGTCACCTACACCGGCCTCCTGAAGCGCCTACCCACCATGGACATCTTCGGGAACACGATCACTCATCCCCTGCGGGTGGTGATGGGGATTGCCGTCTTCGGCACGCTCAGCATGGCTCACCTGCCAGTCATCCTTTCCTCTGGACTGCTCTACCTCGCGGGGAATGCCCTGAAGCGACATCTCGAGCTGTCTAAGGGGAATGCCGAGGCTCGCCCTGTTTTGAAGCACTACTCCGAGCGTCAGCTCCTGGCACTGGGAGGATTGCCCGGCATCGGATTGGGAGGTCTGCTGCTTGTACCAGAAGACCCCATGAGTCGAGGTGTCGTTGCTTTTGTCTCCTGCGTCTGGGCGTTCATGTTCGTCGGCTACGCATGTGGCCCAAGCTGGCTCCGAAAGGCGGTGACGGTGCTCCTCGCGGGGTGAGGAGGCTTCTTCCCGGGTCCGGATCCCCGGTTGACAGCGGGATTCACATGCCCCGCGTACGCTGTGAGAACCGCCGGGACTGACTACTAAGGTCTGGGCCGCAAGGAGAGGCGCCGCGGTCTCAGCAAGCAGGCTACGGGTCCGAGAGAAACTGGGAACCGGGAAGGCTATTGCAGGCCCACGGCCAAACCAGTACGATCTCTATACCTCGCGGCGGCCGACGAAAGCCGGGAGAAGGAGGATCGGTGACGGAATCCGTTGCGCCCCTTCGCGTTCACGTGATCTCGGAGACAGCACGCATTGCCAAGGAGACGGGAGTGCACACCGCCTTCGTCGACTGCGTCAACCTGCTGAGGGACTCCCCGGACTTCGAGGTGATCGTCAACGGGGAGGGCTGGGGAGACGTCCTGCACTCCCACACGTATGGGCCGTACTTCCTCTGGAAGGGCCTTCGCTATCGGGGGCGCCGGGTGTTCACCGCCCACGTGATCCCCGACTCCGCCCGAGGCTCCTTCCCCCTCTGGCGCCTCCTCCTGCCCGCCATCCGCTGGTACCTGCGAGGGATCTACTCCTACGCCGACGTCTGCGTCGCCGTCTCGCCGGTCGTGGCAGACAGCATTCGCGCGCTCGGGGCGAAAACGGAAATCATCGAGATCTTCAGCTTTGTGGACGAAGACCGTTTCCACCCCTCCGCCGAGCTCCGCGCGGCGGGCCGGAAGCGCCTTTCTGTTCCCGAAGACGCGTTCGTCGTCCTGGGGGTGGGCACGATCGAAGGGCGAAAGGGGGTCGAGGACTTCATCGACGTTGCCCAAGCCTGCCCCGAGGCCCTCTTCGTCTGGGTCGGCGGCCGGCCGTTTGGCGCGATGACGGAAGGGATCGCCCGGATCAACCGAAGGATCCGAAGAGCCACGGAGAACGTGCGCTTCGCGGGCCTCTTCGATCTAGAAGAGATGCCGCTGGCCTACAACGCGGCCGACCTCTTCCTCTTCCCGAGCCTCCAGGAGAACTGCCCCGTCGCCCCTCTGGAGGCGGCGGCGTGCGGTCTACCCGTGATCTACAAAGATATTCCCGAGTACCGCCAACTCTACCGTCTCCCCTACCTCAAAGCCAGGGACACCGCGGAGTTCACGGCCCTAACGCGGCGCATGATCCAGGACCGCGCCTACTTCGAAGAGGGGTGCCGGATCTCCCGAGAGCTCCTCGGGCAGTTCAGCAAGGGCGCGGTGCGCGCCCAGCTCCTCGACCTCTACCGAGAGGTCCACGCTCTATCGGCGCGCCAAACCTCCTAGGCCGCATGTCGCTACGCCCTGGTTGCGGGGCCCCGCAAGCAGAGATCGGCCTTCCGAAGCTGGAGGCCACGGATCTGTGATCTCGGCCTTCGGAGACCAAGCCGCAAGGTCCCGCCGTCAAGACCCGCGAAACTCCCCTGCTCGACGGGTGTATCTCCTTTGGGCCGTCCCGGATCGGTGCAAACCTCAACTTGCAGTTTGGCCCGGGAGGCGATACGTAGTTCTCGCTTGCGTTGGGAGGTGGGTGACGTGTACACGAGGCGTTGGGCATGCTGCGGTTCTTTCCTTCTTGTCGTTCTGACCTGCTGGGCCTTTGGTATCTCAGCAAGCGCGGCCCCCGTCGCGAGCTTCACCCGCAGCGCGGCAGCCGGGAACCCGCCGCTCGAGGTGCGCTTCGACGCAAGTTCCTCCCGAGACGCAAGCGGGCGGATCGTCCTCTACCAGTGGGGCTTCGGCGACGGCTTCTCCGGCTCGGGAGCGACCGTGGCCCATCGCTACGCGGCGGACGGCGCCTACACGGTCACCCTCGTCGTCGTCAACGATCAGGGGGCGCGGGACATTCGCTCGGGTCTGATCCACCTGTCAGGAACAACGGAAGTCTTCTGGTTCGGCACAGAGGTTGGCCAAGCCGCGCCGACTTTCGAGATGCCCGCCCTCGATGGGAAGATCGTCCGCATCTCCGACTTTCGGGGCCGGGTCGTCCTTCTTGAGTTCTGGGCAAGCACGTGCGGAGCCTGCACGAGCAGCCTGCCGCACGTCGCCGACCTCGCGAAACGCTACGAGGGCCAAGGCGTGGCGCTCGTCGGCGTAGCGGTCGAGAGCCAACGCGAGAACGCTCGCCAGTTCCTCGGCCGCGCCCACGTGAACATGGTCTGCCTCTGGGGCCCTGACGACGCCGGCGAGGCCGTGATGGCCCTGTACGGGGTTGGGTCTGTCCCGCGCCTAGTCCTGATCGATCGAATGGGCGTGATCCGCTTCTCCGGCAGTGCGGGAGCCCTCACGGCCCAGGAATTGGAGCGGTGGCTGTAGCCATGTCCCCCTGCTCGTAGCCGTTGCTTGACGCTCCGGTGGCGCGAGTCGGCGAAGTTCCTCTCAGCCTCAAGCAACTGGAGTTCATCGTCTACTGCAAGGGGGCGCTCGTCGCCTACCTGCTCGATCGTGAGATCGAGCGGCGGACCGGGCACCGATTCTCACTCGACGACATCGTGAGGGCGATCTGGGCAAAGCACGGGCACCGAAAGGGGCTCCTCACCTACGACCGTATCCAGACTATCCTCCTTGAGGTGACTGGCTCGGACTTCTCCGACTTCCTCACCGCCTACGTCTTTGGAGCGACCCGGTGATTCTCCCAGAACTCTGGTAGGAGTGCTTGGCCGGCTCGCGACGGGCATCCTCGTCGCCCGAAGCGAGCGCGCTCGAGGACGGCAGGCCGGCCGCGCATGTCCCAAGGAGACGGGCCTTCACCCGTCGAGAAGTCGAGCGTCCGAGGTGGCGCCCCACGGTCGAGGCTCTGAGGCAACGAGGACCGAGCGGCCTTTTCGTCTCGCCATCCGAAAGCCTTCTGCCAGATCCCCAGGATTCTCACCCTTTCTTCGCCATCCTTACACCCCTCAGATGGGGCTCACCTGAAGTCAAGAAGGAAAGCCTGAGACGTCCTGGGCAACCCGTGCCGTCTGGCCCGACTTTGAAACCGCTCGAGACAGAAGGCGCAACAAGAGGGCGTTAGGATCTGGTTGGGGTGTCGCGTGGCATCACACCTCGCCGTCTGGGGGAGGTCAGGCGATCTTCTCGAGCCTCCGCGGAGAGGCGATC
>JAPLGE010000049.1 GCA_026390315.1 Candidatus Bipolaricaulota bacterium | reverse complement strand
CAAGGTCGGTCCGGGTCATGGGGATGAACTTCGGCACATCGGTGGTCGTTCCCCGCGTGATCGCCCAGCCGATCGGCTCTTCGTAGAGAAGGAGCCCCGTCTCGCCGGCCATCACCCGCTCGATGAGCGGCTTGTAGTCGGAGTACGTCACGACGGGAAACGCGCGGCGATAGTCGTCGATCGCGCCGACTCGGGCGGCGCCGCGCTCGCGACCGTATCCGGTCTGTGCGTAGCCGCGAACCAGGCGTTCGAGAACGGCCTCCTGCGCCGCGCCCGGGTTCTCCACCGCCGCGTACCACGGCGCAAGCGCCGCCTTCAACTGCTGCGCCGCAACCGCTGGGGCGATCTCACCCATGGATGAGAACCCTCCTGGTCAAGCCGTCTCGAGGCGGCCGGTCTCGCCGCTCGTGCGTTGCGATATCCCCGGACGCACCGCTCAGGGCTTCGCTGGGCGGTAGGTCTTCTCTCCCCCGGTCCAGGAATCCCGCCAGCGGACCTCGTCAGGAACGACCTTGAGGAGCGAAAAGGCGGCCGACTCTGGGCCGTCTGGGAAGTACTGGAGGAGGTTGAACGTGGCGAGAGCCCAGACGCGCTTCTTCGTCTGCAATTCGCTCACGATCTCCGCCTTGCCGTAGGCCGCCGCCGCCTTCTCCCCGGTTGGCTGCTCGACGAAGAAGAGACAGACTTTCGGGTTCTTCCTGATCTGCTTCACCTTGTTCGCGTGGGCGGAAGTGGTCACCCAGAGGGACAGATCCTTCTCCACAATCGGCGAGACGGAGCGAACGACCGGCTGGTCCCCGTCGCACGTCGCAAGGTACGCGTGGCCAGACATCGCCTTCATCATCTCGGCGAGCTGCGCCTTGTCCGACACCGCCATACAGCACCTCCTTCTCTCGAGCCGCGTCGCTAGAAGACGACCCGCAATGCCTGACCCTCATCCTAGCGCCGCGCCCGCCCCTCTCCAACTCGGCCGAGGGTGAAGCGGGAGACGAGTTGCCCGAAGCCCCTGTTCGGGCTAGCCTGCCGGGTGAGCGACAAGGTCGTCGGACGCTGGCTGCCGCTTCCCCGTGGCTTGGCGCGTCATCCCGGTCGGGTCGCACGAACACAAGGAAGGTGAGACACGATGTCGATCTACGAGTACGAGCTGGGCCTGGCCGCGGATCGGGTCGTCCGCGACCTCTTCCGGCTGAAGGAGGGCGAGACCCTCATCATCACCGGCGATACCGAGAGCGACCTTCGCGTGATCAACGCGACAGCGAGGGCGGCCTTTGCCATCGGAGGGAAGCCGATGGTGATCCTTCACCCCTCGCCGCTGGGCGTGGGGAAGGCCGCCGATCCGATGCTCCCGCTCGAGCCGCTCACGGCGGCGCTCTCCAAGGCCGACGCCTGGGTCGAGTACAACAACCAATGGCTTCTCTACTCCACGCCCTACGACCTCGCGTTCAAGGAGAACGCTAAGCTGCGACACCTCAACCTCGTCGGGATGAACGCGAGCATGATCGTCCGCTGCATCGGCCGGGTCGACTTCGCCGCCCTCGAGGCCTTCCAGAAGGCCTTCTCCGCCCGTCTCTCCCAGACGAAGCACGTCCGCATCACGACCCCGGCCGGGGAAGACGTCGAGTTTGACCACGCGGCGGGGATCCCGGTCCGCTGCCGAATGGGGTACGCCCACGCGCCCGGTTCGGAGATGCTCGCCGGTCAGATCAGCACCACCCCGGAGTTCGACTCGGTCTGCGGCACGATCGTCTTCGACGGCTCCCTCGTCCCGCCGTGTGGGAAGCTCGAGGAACCGATCCGCCTTGCGGTCGAGAAGGGAACGATCACCCAGATCGGCGGCGGCCCGCAGGCGCAGGAGTTCGCGGCCTGGGTCGACGGCTTTCGCCATCCCCAGATGAGGCGGCTCGCCCACCTCTCCTACGGCTTCAACCCGGGGGCGCGGCTCTCCGGAGACATCGTGGAGGACGAACGGGTGTGGGGATCGACCGAGTGGGGGATCGGGAGCGTGCCCGCGACGATCGTCCCACCCGGGTATCCCGCTCCGTCTCACTGCGACGGCGTCTCACTTCATTCCTCGGTCTGGCTCGACGGCCGGCTCGTGATGGAGAAGGGAAGGCTCGTCAATCCAGAGCTCGTCTCCCTCGCGGCGGCGCTGGGGAAGGCCTAGACCCCGGCCAGTCCCTGACGGCGGCCGGGTTGCAGTGGGTCGAGATGTGGCGTATCGTGCCGCCGGCATGCCAGGCTCGCGGAGCCACCCAGCCAGACTGGGTGGCTCGTTTCTTTGGAGGTGAGCGTGGCGGCAAAGGCTCTGGTGGTCGGGGGGTACTTCCTCGTTCTGCTTCTTGTGGGTTTCTTCACCCAGCGCCGAGCGCGAGCGAAGGACGCGGACTACTTCCTCGCGTCGCGGTCGCTGTCACCGTTGCTTCTCTTCATCACGATGGCGGCGACGAACTTCAGCGCGTTCACGGTCTTCGGGTTCTCGGGAGCGGGATGGCGGATCGGGTACGCGTTCTATCCGATCATGGCGTTCGGGACTGGGTTTATGGCCTTGAGCTTCTTCATCATCGGCCGTCCGGTGTGGCGTCTCGGCCGCGAGAAGGGGCTCCTGACCCCTCCGGAGCTCATCCTCGATCGCCTGGGAAGCCCCACGCTTCGACTGCTCTTCCTCGCGGTGCTCGTTGCGTTCACGCTCCCGTATCTTGCCATGCAGCCCATGGCCGCGGGCTACGCGCTCGAAGGGCTCCTCGGTATTCCCTACCTATGGGGTGCCGTGCTGGTGACGGCGGTGATGCTCGCCTACCTGCTCTTGGGGGGCATGCGGGCGGTGGCCTGGACCGCGGTCGTGCAGGGCGTGATGATGATCGTCTTCCTCGCGCTGGCGCTGGGGGTCATCGCCGGCGCCCACGGCGGGCTCACTTCGGCGAATCGGGCCGCGGCCGAGGCATTCCCGGCCCTCTTCTCGCGCCCCGGCGGGGGAGGCGTCTT
>JAPLGE010000198.1 GCA_026390315.1 Candidatus Bipolaricaulota bacterium | reverse complement strand
CAGGCGGCTAGTAGCCAAGACTGCTTTCTGCGTCGGGCCGCGCATCGCTCTCTCGCATCCCAGCGCACGACGCGGCCGGTGCCCTCAGAGGGACAGGACCTCGATTGTCTCGGGATCAAGCTTGGTGAAAGTTCGAAGCTTGTCCACTACGGGATAAAGCTAGGACGGGGGGGCGGATCGCCGCGAGGCGGGGTTCGCCCTCGCGGGTCGCCGTCCTCGGCGAACGGCGGCCAAGGCCGAACGCCAGCGCGGCGAGCTCACCAGGCGGTCCATCATCCGATGCTCGTCTTGGCCGTCTTCAACCGGTCGAAGAACTCTCGCATCTGGGCGACGTCGAAATCCTCTCGACAGAGGTGGAGCGCTCGGCGGCCGTGGAAGGTGAGAACGAGCTCGTCGCCGTCGAGGACGGCATCGACCTCGTCGAGCTGGCGCTCCGAACAGGTTCCGCTGTCGCAGGTGTGCTCCCCGACGAGCTCGGCGAGGGACGTCTCGGCCTCGCGTTCGACGCCACGCAGGACGAGCCTCGGGAGGCCCTTCGCTTGCTGGGTTGCCTCGCGCAGCCTCTGCCGGGCCCTGTCGATCTCCTCGGGTAGGTCCTTCTTGAACTCCAGGACGAGCCGGGCGTCGCCGGTCACGATCAGGGTGATCTGGTCGTCCCGGTCGGAGAGCCGCGCAAGTTCCTCGCGCCAGACGAGTTCGAAGAGGCGCGCCGGTCCCAGGCCCTTGAGTTCGCGGCAGCCCAGATCGAGGAAGTGGAGGCCTTCCAGGTGCTCGAGCGGTCCCTTCTCCGTGGCGGAGACGAGGATCTGTCCCCCCTTGGCGTAGTCGGCGAGCCGCTTCGCCTCGTTGACGGAGCGGCCGAAGAGGTCCGCCTCTGTGCGGATGGGGTTTCCCCAGGCAATCCCGATCCCGGCGGAGATGCGTTCGTTCGGGTGGGACTCATTGTGCTCGGAGAGCGCCTTCTGCATCGCCACGGCCGAGGAGGCGGCGGATTCGGCGCCGCGGAAGTAGGCCATCACGCCGTCGCCGTAGGTCTTGACGACCTGTCCCTGGTGGCGAGACACCGCGAGGGCCACGAGGCCGACGAAGGTCTCTGCGAGGCGGAAGGCCTCCTCGTCGCCTTTCTCGAGGGTGTAGGGCGTGAAGCCCCGGATGTCCGTAAAGAGGATCGCCACGTTTTCCCTGTCCATGACCGCCTCCCGTGGGGCGCTCTCAAGCTGGAGCTACCCATCATACGAGGTTGTCCGACGCGGAAGAGAGGCGTGCCCTGTGGACGAGTGTCCTTCTTGACTCCCGGATCGGGGCGGCGCCCGCGGGGCCGGTCGGCCCCCGGGGAGTTGGGACTATCGCCCCAAAGGGGGATGGCCTGCGGACGCTGATCTCCGCGGAGCCGGACGAAGAGATGGTGCAGGCTCCTCGCGGCCCCTTTCGGCGCTACCCGGGCCGAACTTGCCAGTCGAACCGATGGACCACGCCGCCGATCGTCTCGCTTCCCGTGCCCGAGATTTGTGTCCCGTCGGACGTCCCTTCGAGGTGGATCCTTACCTCGACCGGCGGGGGATAGGCGTCCAGCGTGCCTTCCGCATCGATCTCGAGGGAGTTGCCTCTCACCTCGCCAGCAATGATCGTGAGAGGGAGAGGGTTTTGTCCCACCACGAGTCCGACTTCGCCGCTCAGCGCGGCCTCGTCCTGCACGAGAGTCAGACGGATCGGTGTCGTGAGGCCCTCGAGCGGCTCGCCCTCGCCCCAGGTGAGGAGACCGGCCCACGTTCCAGCGACCTCGACCGGCTTCGTGCAGCCGACAAGAAGGAAGACGGCCAACCCGAGCACTCCGACGAGCGCTGCCCTGAGAACGCGGTTCATCCTGACCATCCCACCCAGTCCGACATG
>JAPLGE010000142.1 GCA_026390315.1 Candidatus Bipolaricaulota bacterium | reverse complement strand
TCGTGACCCTCTTGGACGGCCTCGACGCCGAGGTGGACGAGGAGAAAAGGGCGAGAGTCCTCAAAGCCTGCGGCCGGAATTGCCTTCCCAAGGGCTTGAGGGAGAAGGCGCGCAAGCTCTACGAGAACGCGGACGGGAGGGACGACTTCGTCCAGGCGCTTGCGGCCCTGTGGCCGGCGGTGAAGTGCGAAGAGGGCGGCGTGTTCGTCGTCTATCCCCAGTGTTACGGCCACTTTCTCAAGGGCTTCTCCGGGGAGCTCTCCCCGAGCTGGTGCCGCTGCTCGGTCGGCTGCGTGAGGGAGCTCTTCGAGCGCGCGACGGGACGGCCGGTCGAGGTCAAGCTCCAAAGCTCGATCGTTGGGGGCGGAAGCGAGTGCCGGTTTGCGGTTCTGCTCGAGTGATGACGACGCTCACGCGGAAAGACAAAGAGACGATCCGCCGCTCGGTCGCCCGGCTCCTGGCGAAGGCGGGCGACGCCGATCGGTTCTCGACGGGGCTTCGCAAGCTCCTGCGCTCCCTGGGACGCCCCGAGGCCGCGGCCGGCGCGGCGCGGGCCATTCCCGGCCTCGGTGAGAGCTTCGGGGTTCCCGTGCCTGTTCTCGGCCTGATCGCGGCAGAGCTCTCGCCGTGGGGAAAGGAACATCCTGAAGGGGCCTTCTCTCTTGTGGCGCGCCTTTGGGAAGGCAAGGGCCGAGACGAGCGCGTGCTTGCGGCGAAGCTCCTTGAACGGCTGGGGAAGCTCCATCCGGAGAGGACCTTGGAGGTCGCGTCACCTCTCGTCGGCGACCTCCGCAACTGGGAGGAGTGCGACCAGCTCGCCTCCTTCGGCCTGCGGAGCGTCGTCACGGCGCGGCCCGATCTCGTCCTTCCCCGCTGCGCGGATTGGGGCAGGTCCGAGGCGAGGTGGACGCGGCGCTTTGCGGTCGTCGTCCTGACGAGCCTTCCCAAGCCGCGGCCGTCTACCTCAACCGCCACGCGGAGAGCGCGAACCGCTACACTCAGAGGATCGTGCGGCTCGCCGCAAAGGGACTCCCCGAGGCGGCGCGAGCGGGATTGGACGCTAGACTGGGAGGGCGCGGACGATGCTAGGCAGGAACGAAGAAAGGGCCCTTGCCTCCGCGTGTGGGCACTTTCCCGGTCTCTGCCCCAGATTCGAGTCCGAGGCGCCCAGCCGCCCTCCGGGCTGCCACTTGGGGGAGACGCGGTCCTACGGCGGCGTCTACCGCTGCGTCACGAAGCGCGGCCGGCACACCTGCGCCGAGTGCGCGGAGTCTCCCTGTCCGCGGCTCCTCGCCGCCCTGAAGGCCGAGGAAGGGCTCGACGGCTTCACGACCCAGAGGCCCTCGAGAATCCCGCGCGCATTCGAGAGGTGGGTCTTGATGCCACTCTTGCCGAAGAGACCAAGCGTCGCGTTCCCGCCGAGGAGCTTCTCGCAGGCGGGAACGACGGCCGGTCGATGACCTCCTACGGCACGGCGTGTGCTCTCCTCGCCCCGGCCGAGGTTCGCGCGGCGCAGGGTAGAACCACTTCCGAAGAGGGTCCCAAGAAGTGGCACCGGGCGATGAAGGAGGCGCTTCGGG
>JAPLGE010000213.1 GCA_026390315.1 Candidatus Bipolaricaulota bacterium | reverse complement strand
GCGAGTCCTCGCGGCCGAACGAGACGTAGGGACCAACGACCGCGTTCTCCAGGACCACGTTCTCGCCCAGGATGGCTGGCCCGAACAGTTTGCTCTTGGTCACACGCGCGCCGCGACCGATCTCCACCGTCCCCACGATCTCGGAGGAGCCGTCTACCGCTCCGTCCACCTGCGGTTCTAGCTGGTCGAGGAGCAGGCGATTGGCCTCGATCATGTCGTCTGGGCGGCCGACGTCCTTCCACCATCCCGTGATGGTGTGAGGAATCACCCGTCCTCCGTCATCGATGAGGCGCTGGATCGCGTCCGTGATCTCAAGCTCCCCGCGCGTCGAGGGGACGATCCGCTCGATGGCGGAGAAGATGACAGAGGAAAACACATAGATCCCGGCGATCGCGAGGTTGCTCGGAGGGTCGGTCGGCTTCTCCACGAGTTTCACGATCCTCCCGCGCTCCACCCGCGCCACTCCGAAGCGGCACGGGTCCTCGACGGACACCAAGGAGATGGCCGCTTGAGAGTCTCCGGCCATGAACCGCTCGACGATCGGCTCGACGCCGTGCTGCACGAGGTTATCTCCCAAGTAGAGGAGGAACGCATCCTTTCCAATGAAGGGCTCCGCGCACTTTACGGCGTGGGCGAGCCCCTTCGGCTCGTGCTGGACGATGTAGTCAAGGTGAAGGCCAAAGCGTTCTCCTTCGCCCAGGTGGGCCTCGAATGCCTCTTGCGTGCTCGGGCTGACGACGATGCCGATCTCCGTGATTCCCGCCGCGGCGATCGTGGCCAGGATCCGCTCGATCACCGGACGGTTCGCGATGGGGATGAGGTGCTTGGGCTGGGAATAGCTCAAGGGACGCATCCGCGTCCCCTCGCCGCCGCAGAGGACGACTGCTTTCATCCGGAATGCTCCTTTTTCGCCTCTTCGACAGGGAGGAACTTTCGGAAGGGCTCGTTTGGCGCCGGCCGCCCCCCTGACTTCCTCAGTCTATCGATCCTGTGAACCCGATACATAGGGCGATCGCAGCGACGATCTCAGCGAGCTGATCGGGGGTCACTTCGCCGATGCGATCGATGAATCGAGTAACCGACACGGACTTCACCTGGACCGAGTCGGCGCTCGAGTCTTTGTCAAGACCATTCAGCGAGGAACAAGGGATCTTCGTGTGCCACGGGAAACACGCGTATCGGTTGTCCCACTCGGTCACTGGAACGGCGATGACGACAGGGAGACGCCCGACTTCCTCAACCTGTACAACCACGGCGGGCCGGTCCTTCTGGATCTCTGCCCCCACGGATGGATCAAAGCGGACGCGCCAGATCTCTCCCCTACGGGGTCTCATCGTACAGGTCATTCGCTCCGAAGGCCTCGAAGTCTGTCAGCCGCTTGTCTCTCTTGTAGATCTCCTCGGCCTTTCTTGACGACGATGCCAGGATTCTGAGCCTGACCTTCAGAGGGAGCCTCATGAGGTCCACGGCCGAGTAGCTTTGCTGCGTCTTGAGGCTGCTATTCACCATGCTCTCCTCCAGCGTCTCCAAGGCGGAGTATACACCTGATAGCAGACGCACGTAAGAGGCCAACGGTGCAAGGGGTGCGGCTACCGCCCGCCGTTCGGGACATTCCGAATCTTCTTCACGTCTTGCGCGCGGCTTTTGTCCATCACGAGGAGCGCCTCGGTCGTATCGACGATGACGAGGTCGCGGACACCGATCGTCACGACCGGTCGCGTCCTATCGCTCACAACGGTCGTGCCGCGCGTGTCTATGCCGCGATGGTCGGCGAGGACGACGTTCCCCTTCTCGTCCTTGGGGAGGACCGACTCGAGCGCCGCCCAGTCCCCGACGTCGCTCCACCCGATGTCGCCTGTGGGAAGGACGCAGGTCCGCCTGCTCTTCTCCATGACGCCGTGGTCGATCGAGAGGCTCTCCTGGTGGGAGTAGACCTCCCGGATGACCGCGTCTTCATCAAGCCTTCCGAGGTGCTGCGCGATCTCTTCGAGCCCCCTGTGCAGAGCCGGCATGTGCTCTGCGATCTCGCGCAGGATGGT
>JAPLGE010000047.1 GCA_026390315.1 Candidatus Bipolaricaulota bacterium | reverse complement strand
CCCCGCTTCGTAGTCCGTGACCACGGCGGGGTCGATGTTCGGGGGATCCGTGGTCAAGACGACCGTCAGGATGCCCGGGTCTGCAGCCAGACCCAGGACGCCAAAGCCAACCAATGCAGCCAGTACGACGATGAGCTTCCGCATCACTCCTCCTTGTCTACGGTTCCCTTTACCGAGCAACGACATCCACTCTCGGACTCACTGACGGCGCGACCACCTCCTCATCTCGTGGCTTGGGGTCAAGCGCAATGGTGGGAACACGTCTCGCGGGATTCTGCCCCGCCCGTGTCGGTCCTCGCCAAGAAGGGACGATCTCGTGGAGGGCTGCCTCGGTCTTCGCGGCGCCGAATCCCGTTCTGTTCAGCCAACCCTTCTTGCCGCCAGCCGGAGAACACCCTGCAGAAGCCCCAAGACACACGTCGCCTAATGAATTGAGTCCCTGGCGGGTTCGAACGCGCCGTACTTCAGCACTGGGCAAGACAAGCAGTCTGCTCACATCTCCCTCATTGTAGTGGTGGTGGAACGCTTGTCAAGGTCGTTTTGCCCTGCACAAAACACGCCCCGCGCGTTAGTGCCCATGAAGCTTCTCGCGTATGCCATGCCTGCGCAGTCCTCTGACTGCTCCGGCTCGGGGAGGCCAGAGCTGCAGGGTTCGGACGTGCGGGTTTTGCACACGGCAAAGGGCCGCAGTGCAGCAAAACTCGCACAAAATGAGGGAGGCGAGCATGATCCAGGAGCACTTCAACATGAGTTGCGGGCAGACGGAGCTGACACCTGCCTGCAAGCGCACGATCGGCAGAGATGTGATCCCGATCTACTACCCACCGCTCTGGGAGATGGAGCACGAGGCTCTGTCCCTGTGGAAAGAGTTCCTCGGGACGAAGAATGACGTCATCATCGTGTTTGGCACCGGGACGTCGGGCGTCGAGGCGTCGCTCAATTCGATCCTCGAGCCCGGGGATCGCTTTCTCGTTGCCCGCAACGGGATGTTCGGCGAGATCATGAGCTGCATGGTTGAAGCCGCGGGTGGCGTCGCCGTCCGCCTTCCCTTTCCAATCGGTGATCCTGTGGACCCCGACGCCGTCGCGGCAGCCCTCGCCAAGGACCGCTCCATCAAAGGGTTCGGCGTCGTTCACGGAGAGACGAGCGTGGGGGTCACCAACCCGATCCGGGAGCTGGGAGCCGTGGCTCGGGAGCGAGATGTCCTCTTTCTGGTCGATGCCATCTCTTCCTTCGGCAGTGAGGCCCTGCAGGTGGACGACTGGGGGATTGACCTGTGCGTCGTGAACGGCCAGAAGTGCCTGGGAGCTCCTCAGGGGAACACCTTCGTTTCGGTCAGCCCGCGCGCGTGGAAGGTCATGGGAGACAGGAAGCAGAAGATCAGAGGATTCTACATGAACCTGCGGGCGTGCCAAGACTACCTGACGATGGTCTCCGCCGAGCGGCAGAACTGGGCCGCGGGGGCGAATCAAGTGGAGTTCGCCCTCCAGGAGGCCCCTCACCCGGCGTCGCCATCGTTCGTGTTGATGCAAGGGATCTGGGCTTCCTTGGTGGCGATGAAGGAAGAGGGCCTGGCCGCGTGCATTGCCCGCCATGAGACTGCCGGCCGTGCTGTACGGGCCGCAGTCAAGACGATGGGGCTCGACTACCTTTGCCGAGACGAGCGGTTCGCCGACCACGCCGTGACGGCAGTCCTTCTCCCGGATGGGATCGGGGACTACCAGATCCGGCGCCATCTCTACGACCGTTACGGCGTGGTCCTCGGGGACGGGAATATGGCATCCTGGGAGGTGTTCAAGAGGGAAGTCGGCAGAAGCTACGTGCGCGTCGGCACGATGGGCGAGGCCGCGCGGTACCACAAGGTGGTCTACGCCGTCTTCTCGCTCGGCATGGCGCTGCAGGACCTTGGGGCGACGGTGGACATCGACGGCGCGGTCCGCGCAGCCCAAGCGGTGTATGGCACAGAGAGGGACAGGCAATGAGCGACTTCCTGTCTGAGCGCGCGAGGACGCTTCCCTACTCCGGGATCCGCGAGGTCTTCGACCTGGCCGGGACGATGGATGGCGTCATCCATCTCGAGATTGGTGAACCCGACTTCAAGACCCCGCCGAGCATCGTCAAGGCGTCCTTCCGAGCTGCTGCCGCGGGGATGACCCACTACACCTCAAGTGCCGGAGTCCCCGAGCTGCGGGCGCGCATCGCCGAGCGACTGGCCTCCGAACTCGGCATCCCGTTCGGTCCAGCAGAGGTTACCGTCACGGCGGGCGGGATGGAGGCGCTCCTCCTGGCCATGCTCGTCACTCTCGACCCGGGGGATGAGGTGATCGTCCCCTCGCCCCACTGGCCGAACTACGAGGCGCATGTCCTCCTCTGCGGGGGAACGATCAAACGGCTCCGCCTGGAGGAATCACAGGGGTTCAGACTTGATCCTGTCGCGCTCCGGAACGCCGTCTCCGAGAGGACAAAGGCGCTCATCCTTAACTCGCCGCACAACCCCACGGGCGCCGTCCTGGACGATGAGAGACTCGAAGGAGTCGCCAAGCTCGCGCGGGATCGGGATCTGCTTGTGTTTGCGGATGAGGCGTACGCGTGCCTCACCTTCGAAGGTCGACCCTTTCGCAGCATCGCGTCCCTCGCGGGCATGAAAGAGCGCACGGTCATCGTGCGGACCTTCTCCAAGAGCCACGCCATGACCGGCTGGCGCGTCGGCTATCTCGTCGCTCCGCGGGCCCTCGCGGAGAGGGCGGCGAGGCTGCACGAGCATACATCGGCCTGCACGAGCTCTGTTTCGCAGGCGGCTGCGCTCGCGGCCTTCGATGTGCCCGCGGAGACAACGGGGAAGATGGTCCGGGAGTACGAGGGTCGCCGAGACCTCCTCGTGCGTGGACTGAAGAGGATCCCCGGGCTTCGGGTCTGGAAGTCGGAGGGGACGTTCTACCTGTTTGTGGCGGTGGATGCCTTCGGCATCCCCGCTTTGGAGCTAGCCAAGCGCTTGCTGCTCGAAGAGCGGGTCGCCGTCGCCCCGGGCACGGCATTCGGCGAAGAAGGGGAGGGTTATGTGAGACTGTGCTTCGCCAACTCCCGCGCTAATCTGCGCGAGGCCGTGCGGCGGATGCGGGTCTTCTTCGCCGGCCTACAGACGCCCACACCCTGCTAGTCGTGGCGAGTGCTATAATCGTTTGCCTCGGGAGGAGACCTAATGAAAGGAAAGGACCGCTACCTAAACGCCTCACTCGCCCGAGCGCTCACACTGCTTGAGTGCCTCGGCGGTGACGAGCCCGACCTCTCGCTCACGGAGCTCGCTGACCGGATAGGCACGGCACCTGGCAGCATCTACAGCATCACCCAGACCCTCGAGCGTTTCGGTTACCTGGAGCGTGACCCGGCGACGAAGCGGTACCGTCTCGGTCTCAAGATCCTTGTGCATGCGCACTCCGTGCTCTCCTCGCTCGACATCCGTGAGCAGGCACGCCCCGTGCTGAAGCGAATGGCACGACGACTCGATGCGAACACACATCTTGCGGTTCTGTACCAGGGCAGGGTCCTCTACCTGGACCGCGAGGAGGCCGCGCCGACGGTGATCATCAAGTCGGTGATCGGACGCCTGGTACCGCTCCACTGCACCGCGCTGGGAAAGGTATTCCTTGCCTACGATCCTGCCTTGGTCAAGGGCGTCTGCAAGCGGGGAGTCCTCACAGCGGTCACGCCGTGGACGATCACCGAGCCGGCCGTGCTCAAGGAGCAACTCCCTCGCGTCGTGGCGGCCGGGTACGCGGCAGATCTCCAGGAATTCCACACAGGCAATGCCTGTGTGGCGGCTCCCGTCTTCGACTTCCGCAAGACGGTCGTCGCCGCCCTGTCTGCGTCGTTCATCAGCTCTCGATTGGAGCGTGAGCCCCTCGATCGGTTCGCTAGCGCGGTCGTGGAAGGCGCGCAGGAGGTGTCACGAGCGATGGGCTACGTCGCGCTCAAGTGACGCCCAGTCCAGCGGGCTTCTCAGGTCAGGACAGCCCCTCTCAGTCCGCGGTGGCCTCAATGATCCAGACGCATGTTGGGTCCCCACGCATGACTCGACCTCCCCAGCTGAAGCGTAGATTCGGGTTGAACCCGTTCACGAATCCCCGGTCTCCGTCGCAGAAGACCTCCTGGATGTCGCGGAGGAGATCCGGAGCCAGTCCGTACCCCCTGAGAGTCTCGAGGATGAAACAGGCGTTGCCTCTCACCACGAAGCGCTCTCCGTCCCACTCCGTGCCGGCCCCAGTGGAGTAGAGCTCCTCCCAGACCGACTTCAACGTGGCAAGGTCCGCCTTCCCCATTGCGGGTGCCGGGGTGTTGCCTTTTGACGTTCCGTGGGAATCCCGAGGACACCACACCTTTCCCGCCGGCGGCGTGCCGAGCGCGCCGGGCCGCCAAGTGTACTGCTCCTCAACATCCCTTCTATTCGGCTGTTCCAGACAGACCAGCGTGGCGGTCTTGAACTCCACGTGGGCTCCTGCTTCTGCATCACAAGGGAAGTGTCTGAACATCCATTAGACAGGGCATAATCTGGATGAGGCGTGCGAACATGCAGAGAAGGATGAAAGGAAAGCCGCTCGGAATCCTGTTTCTGGGAGATGACCCCGGAGAGGCCCAGCGTGTCCACGAAATGCTGCAAGGGCAGAGGGGGGTTAGCTTTGTCCTTAGGTGGGTTGATTCCCCAGCAAAGTGTTCGGAAGAGCTGCGCAAGGCGTCTTGCGAGGTCGTCCTCCTTGATCTTGGCCTGGGGGATACCCAACGGCTAGCCACCTTTCGCAAGGTTGTGCAGGAAGCGTCCCATCTGCCTATCGTCGTCCTCACTGGGGCTCATGACGAGAGAATCGGGCTCGAAACCATGCGGCTGGGAGCCCAAGACTGTGTCAACAAGCAGACTCTCTCTCCAGATCTCCTAGCCAGGGCGATTCGATACGCCATCGCGCGCAAGCGAATGGAGAACGAGCTGGCCGAGAGAGAGGAGAGGCATCGCTCTATCCTCGAGCGGGCTAGTGATGGCGTTGCGATCATTCAGGACATGACTATTCGCTACGCCAACCCGCGTCTGGCGGAGATCTGGGGTGTACCCGTCTCAGAGGTGATTGGAGCATCGATTGCCGACCACCTCCAGCAGGACGAACTCGATCGTCTGGCAGACCGGTACAAGCGCCGCTTGGCGGGAGAGAACGTTCCAGCCCTCTACGAGACATCTCTGCAACGGCGCGATGGCAGCGAGGTACTCGTCGAGGTAAGTGCCGGCCTGATCACGTACGAGGGGAGGCCCGCCGATCTCGTTCTTGTGCGGGACATCACGGAGCGGAAGCGTACCGAAGAGGCCGTGCGGCGAAGCGAGGAGCGGTATCGGCGCATCGTTGAGACCGCACAAGAAGGTATCTGGGTGACCGACGCGGAGAACCGGACCACCTTCGTCAACAAGAGAATGGCGGACATGTTAGGCTACACGGTTGACGAGATGGTGGGTGCCTCGGCGTTCGCTTTCATTGCCAAGGAGAACGGGGCAAAGGCAGCTGAGTATATTGAGCGCCGCCGCCAGGGGGTCTCAGAGCAGTTTGACTTCAGGTTTCTCCGCAAGGACGGGACGGATCTGTGGGCTCTCCTCAAGTCGAGTCCTATTCAGGACGAAGACGGAAACTACGCCGGTGTGCTCAGGATGATCACCGACATCACCGAGCGCAAGCGTGCGGAGGAAGCCTTGCGCGAGAGCGAGCGCCGATACGCGGCGTTGTTCGAACACTCCAACGACGGTGTCTTCGTCTTCAGCCCAGACGGCGTCGAGCTTGCCGTCAACGAGCGCGGGGCCGAGATGCTCGGCTACGAGGTTCACGAGCTTGTGGGAAAGCCTCTGGTCTACGACCCAGCGGAGTACGCCGACGTCTTGCGGAAGCGAGCCGAGGTCTTCGCCGGCCGGACGATCCCGCCCTACGAGCGCACGTTCCGTGCTAAGGATGGGTCGCCGGTTCTGGTCGAGGTTAACCTCACCGTGGTGCGCGACGCCGAGAGGCGTCCCCTCTACCTCCAGAGCATCGTACGGGACATCCGCGAGCGAAAGCGTGCCGAGCAAGAGCTGCAGCAGAGCGAGAAACGGTATCGAGATCTGTTCGACAATGCGAATGACATTGTCTACACGCACGATCTGGAGGGGAAAACCACGTCTTTCAACCACACCGCCGAGAAGGTCATTGGTTACAGCGCGGAAGAGCTCATCGGCAAAGACGTCTTCGCGCTTGTGGCACCCGAGCAGCAAGAGCTAGCGCGCAATAGGCTCGCCACGCAACTCGCATCGGGGAACCCAACGATTCACCAGGTGGACCTGGTGTGCAGGGATGGCCACAGGCTGCCCGTGGAGGTCAGTAGTCGGCTCATCTACGAGGAGAACAAACCAATTGGCGTTCAGGGGATCGCCCGCGACATCACAGAACGCAAGGACGCGGCCGTGAGACTGCAGAAGACCCTCATGGGCGCCATCGAAGCGGTGGGGCTGATCGCGGAAATGCGCGACCCATACACTGCTGGTCATCAAGAGCGGGTCACGAAACTTGCCCTTGCTATCGCCCGGGAGATGCATCTGCCGGACGTCAGCATCGAAGCTGTGCGTGTGGCCGGCCTGCTTCACGACATCGGCAAGACGTGCGTGCCCGCGGAGATACTGAGCAAACCGTCCGCGTTGTCTACGGCTGAGTTCGCGCTTGTGAAGGGACATCCTCAGGCGGCACATGATGTTCTCAAGCAGATTGATTTCCCTTGGCCGGTCGCTGACATCGTCCTCCAACACCATGAGCGCAACGACGGCTCCGGCTACCCACAGGGTCTATCGGATGGCGACATCTGCTTGGGAGCGCGTATCCTCGCCGTGGCCGATGTCGTTGAATCCATGTCCTCCCACCGGCCGTACCGATCTGCACTGGGGATCGACAAGGCCTTGCAGGAGATCTCAGAAGGAAAAGGAAAGCTTTACGATCCAGGCGTGGTTGAGGCCTGTCTGAGGCTCTTCTCGGAAGGAAGGTTCAAGTTCGGGGGGTAGTGCCGCAAGCGCATCGCACACATGCCGGTCTCTCAGGCCGCTACCGTCTCCGCTTGGCGAGAGGATGCGCTTTAACAAGCGACTTGGACCGGTTCTCGCGAGGTAGGTCACCTTGGCCCGCCCCTTGTTCGGTCCACCCTGGATGGTCGTCTTTCGTGGCCGGCCTGCGTCTCTGCTCTGTCGCGGCCCCCGCCGCTGAGTTCGAAGGTAGTCCCGTGAGGGAACGTGAGGGTCAAGCCCTGCAATCGCACACCGCGTTGCCCTTCTGACCGCCTCAACCTCCGGCCTATCCTTGCTTGGCGCACGCCGAGCCCGTCGTCGATCTCTTTCAAGAGGCTACCGTACTCGCGATAGGCAGCGGCGATCTCTTCGTCCGTGGTTCCTCGGCCTGGGATTGCCGCGCTGAGGTTCCTCTGAGAGGCGGCAGCGTCTGCGAAGGTGCCCTGAGGACCGGCTGGGTGCTCCTGCTCAAGCGCCAGCCGGGGCCCTCGGGGCCTCACGCCGCGAGCTCAGGGCGACCCCCCCAGCGGCGAGCCTCCTCGGCATGGAGGTCGGCTCACCCGGGTCAGTGGTGCACGGAGCGATTGTGTTTCCAGCCGGGGTACGGGTATCCTGAGCGATGTGCCTGAGCGAGCCGGCCAGGCAACATTCGAGCGGGAGGTTTCCATGGCGAAGTCGCAGGATAAGGATACAAAGAAGAGCTCCAAGAAGGAACCGCAAAAGACCCTCAAGGAGAAGCGCGCCGCGAAGAAGGCGAAGAAGGCTGAGAAGGCCGAGAAGCGCTGACGAGGGGAGACACGCCCGTTGAGCGGCCTCGCCTCTTCCGGAAACGGAGTCGGTGCGCACGACGGGCGGGTTAGACCTTTCTCCGACGGTCCCTGTCGAGGGGTTCTCGTGAGGTGCCACGCTTGGCTAGCCAGGCGTGGCATCACAGTTTCGGTCAGCACCGAGCCTGGGTTGGGATAGTGCTTGGGGGAATTCTCGAGACGCAGTGACCGTTTCCTCGCCCTACTTCATCACCGCAAGCAGGTCCTTGTACGGGACGACGCCGATCAGCTTGTGGTTCTCGTCGATCATGGGGAGAGCGCGGAAGCCGTGGTCGGTGAACTCGGTCGCGGCGTCAGCGAGGGTGTCTTCCGGCGACAGGGTCACGACCTGCTCGGTCATGATGTCTCGCAGGGGGACGTTCTCCTCGGCCTGGATCAGCTCCCGGATGTCGATCACGCCTTTGAGCGTCCCGTCCTCGGCGGTGATGTAGACGTACATGATCACGTCGAACCGCGTCGTTCGATCGCGGAAGCGGTCGAGCGCCTCTCCGACGAGCGCCGTCTCGGGCAAAGCCAGGAAGCGATGGGTCACGATCGACTCGAGATCCACGTCCTGCTCGTCGAGGAGCTCGTTCACTTTGACGGCCGTCTCCGCGGGGAGGGCTTTCTTCAGAACCTGCGCGTCGATGCGCGGGAGGATCTCCAGGATGTCGGCGATCTGAGTCGGCGTCATCGTCTGGAAGAGCTCGACCAGCCGGTCGCGGCGCATGGACGCGACCAGCTCGCGCTGGACGCGCGGCTCCGCCTCCTCCAGCGTGTCGGCGGCGGTCTCCGTGTCGAGGGTGTTGAACACGGCCATTCGCTCTTCGCCGCTCAGCTCTTCCAGGATGTCGGCGAGGTCCGCCGGGTGGATGTCAGCGATCTTCTCGCGGGAGATGGTCAGCTTGACGTTCCCCTTGAACCGGTCCAGGTCGGAGGGAAGGGGCTGCACGTACCTCCAAGGGAGGAGATCCGCTTCCTTGACCCCGCCCCACAGGAGCCGCCCCAGCCAGCCGAAGTGCAGCCGCCGCAGCATTCCCGCCTTGGTGACGTCGACATGGACCACGAGCATCCTCCCTTCCGCGTGGAGGAGGCGGATGTCGTAGACGACTTCGACCTCGTAGCCGTCGGTGTCGATGATCTTCTTGTCGAGGATCATGTCCTTGATGAGGGTGCGGGCCGGCTCGAGGACGAACTCCTTGAGCTTCACGTCCGGCGGGACCTCGACGACGGTCCGGCGAGCGTCGATGGACTTCACGAGACCGAAGGGAATCTCGAGCGGCGGCCGCCCAAACGAGCGACCCACGATGAGGTTCACGACCTCGGGGTAACCCCCGTTCTGCCGAATCTCGAGGTCGATCAGCCGGCCGATCTCTTCCTCTTTCGTCCCCTTGCGCTCGAGGACCTTGTCCCGGATGAGTTCGGTGATGAAGAAGAACTGGGGCTCCGGCTTGTTCGTCTCGTTCGCTTTCTCTGTCATCGCGTCCTGCCTAGCCCGCCACGAGGGTGAAGAACTTGAAGAATAGTAACCCCACCAGGAGAAGAAGGTAAAGCCGGAGGAAGACGAGCGCGATCTTGACGGCCGGGGTCATCGTCACGTGAGACGTCTTGTACTTCTGGTTGATCTCCCGGATCTTCGTGAAGCGCCGGCCGAAGAAGGCACCCAAGGGCTTCAAGGTCGCATTCCGCAAGACGTTCACCGATGCCCCTCCTTACTTGAACAGGTTCGGGAACAAGGCGCTCACGCCGTACAGGGTTGAGAGGACGACGATGCAGCCGACGACCGTGACGCTGATGATGTTCTGCGTCAGGGTGTTCTTGTACTTTCCCATCCGCTCCCGATCGTTCAGGAGCAGGATGAGGAAGACCAAGGCCGCGGGAAGCAGCGTGACCGCAACCACCTGAACGAAAAGCGTGATCATCACAAGCGGCGCCCCCGGGATGAGGACCACGGTTCCGGCCGTCACCAGGGCGAGGATGTAGCTCGCGTAGAACCACGGCGCCTCTCGGATCTTGTTGTTGAGCGAGTGGGCCCAGCCGAAGACCTCGCCGAACGCCCACGAACTGGCGAGCGAGATGCAGATCGCGCCGAGGAACCCTGCGTCGAACAGGCCGATGGCGAGCAACGTCCCCAGCCACTTGTTTACTCCCATCAGAGCGGTCGACGCCTGCGCCGCGCTGTCGATGGGGACGCCTCTCAGGATGGTTCCCGTCATGACGATCACGCAGCCGGCCACGAGCACGGTGAAGACGGAACCGATCGCCGTGTCGAGCCGGCTCAGGCGGATGTCCTTCTCCTGGATCCCCTTGTCGACCACGGCGCTCTGCTGGAAGAAGACCATCCAGGGCGCGATCGTGGTCCCGATGTTCGCCATGAGGAAGAAGAAGATCTGGTTGTTGAACCCGCCCGGGAAGTGCGGAATGATGCCGGTCCGAATGATGTCGGACACCGACGGTCGCACGAGGATCGCGCACGGGATGTACACGAGGTTCAAGACGCAGAAGAGGAACGCGATCTTCTCCCAGGTCCAGTACCGACCCTGCAGGACCATGGCGATCATGACGAGCGAGACCACGACCACCGTCACGATGGGTGGGACGTGGAAGATGGAGAGGGCCGCCGTCATCCCAATGAACTCGGTGATCAGGGTCAGCCAGTCGACGAGGATGAGGTCGAGCAGGGAGAACCAGCCCCAGAAGGGACCGAACGCGTCGAAGATCGCCTCGGCGTGGCCGCGCTTGGTGACCGCCCCGAGACGGACCGTCATCTCCTGCACGTAGTACGCCACCGGACCGAGCAGCACGAGGAACCAGAGAAGCCCGTACCCGTAGCGGGCGCCCGTGGCCGCGTAGGTCGTGATGCCGCCGGCGTCGTTGTCGGCCAGCATGACGATGATCCCCGGGCCGGACACGGACAGGAAGATGACGAGCCACTTCACGGCTCGTCGCCAGGAGTAGTACAGGCGCGGTAGGAAACCCATGCTGGTGTTGATCCGTACCGGGGTCAGAAGCGCTTCCCTCATCTTCTCACCTGCCCCCGTACGATCTCCAGGCTGAAGATCGCGCGAGTATGAATGGGATTCGTGGTTGTGACTGTCTCGGAGCCCGACTGTATCTCCCGGCAGGGGACCGGTCAAGGACTCCTGTCCAGCGCGCGGACGTGGATTCTGACTGCGCCAACCTCCATGCCCGGGCGGCCCCTTCGTGAGGCACAAAAGCCCCGTGCGCCGCGACGTCTCCGTGGATGGCAAGGCCGCTTTGGGATAGAGTCCTCTACGGCACTGCCCTGCTCGGGAGGACAACTACTTGGGCATCACGGAATTCGTGGCCGACCTCGGCACGCACATCATCGCAAGCGCTGGGTACGTCGGGGTCTTCCTGCTCATGGTCGCGGAGAGCATGGTGCTCCCGGTGCCGAGCGAAGCGGTGATGCCTTTCGCAGGTTTCCTCGTCGCCGAGCGGACGCTCTCGTTCGCGGGGGTTCTCGCCTCCGCCACCCTCGGCAGCCTCGTGGGGTCGCTTGTCTCGTACGCGATCGGGCGCTTTGGAGGGAGGGCCTTCGTCGGCCGCTACGGCAAGTACCTCCTCCTCGACGCCAGGGACCTTGAGTGGACCGATCGCTTCTTCCAGCGCCGCGGGACGATGACCCTCTTCGTGAGCCGGTTCATCCCGGTCGTGCGCCACCTCATCTCCATTCCGGCCGGCGTGGGCAGGATGAGGCTTCTCCCCTTCTCGGTCTTGACGATCGCCGGGGCTGGGCTGTGGAACGCCTTCCTCGCCTGGTGTGGGCTCGTCTTGCGCCGCAACTGGACGACCGTGATGCGCTACAGCAGCCTGGTCGACGTCGCGATCCTCGTTGGTCTGGCCAGTCTCGTCCTTCTCTTCGTCGTCCGCCACCTGCGGCGAAGACGAGAGGCCGGCTGAGACGGCCCGACACCGTACCCCTAGACCCGCAGGGCTTCCTCGAGCGCAGCGACCGTCTCTCCGATCGCGGCCTCGACCTCCGGTGAGACCGCTCCGCCGAACGCGAGGGACTTCGGCTCGATCCCGAGGAGCGTCACGCGGCAGCCGAGCTCCCCTCGCAGATAGCCCGCGAGAACGCTCATGGGGAGCGAGTGAGTGCTGAACGAGGCGCCTCCGACCTCCTCGGGGTCGATCAGCCGAACGGAACCCGGGTCCTCTCCCATCTCCGCCGCGTCGACGATGAGGAGGTGGGACGGGGCGAGTCGGCGGATCTCGGCGGTCGCGTTCTCGGGTGCGGTCCCTCCGATCACGGCGCGGACGCCGGAGAGAGAGAGCCGCGCGAGCCGCTCCGCAACGCGAATTCCGGCCGCATCGTCCGCACGAAGGTCGGAGCCGACGCCGAGGACGACGACCGTCCCGGCAGAAGCGGTGCCCTTAGCCGCTGGGCGACCGGGCTGGAGGGCTCTCGTCAGGTCCTCCAGGAGGCTTGCGCTCGGCATGATAGACGACCTTGAGCTTTCCTCGATCGAGCTGGGCGAGCTCGAAGTCCTTCGTGAGCTCGATCGTCTTCTTCGGGCAGCTGTCCGCGCACTGGACGCAGTAGACGCACTTCCCGAGGTCGATCGTGGCCTCGAACTCCTTCTCCCCGACCTTGGTGATCTCGATCGCTCCGGACGGGCAGTTCCGTACGCAGAGCCGGCAGCCGATGCAGTTCTCCGAGTGAACGACGGGCTGCCCGCGGAAGCGTGCGGGCATCTCCCACTTCACGAACGGGTAGCGGGTCGTCGCCGGCCTCTTGAAGAGCGAGCGCAGCACCAACTGGATCATCCTTCCGGGCCGCCGTCGGTGCTTCTTCGCCATGCCTAGATCAGCTCCCTCACCACGAGGTTGATGACCACCTGGAGGAACGCGATCGGCGCCACGTACTTCCAGCAGAAGTCGATCATCTGGTCGATGCGTAGCCGCGCGAAGACGGTGCGCAGGAGTGCCAAGATCCCGACGATGGCGAGCACCTTCGCAAGATAGATGACGAAGCCGAGCCATGGATTGAGG
>JAPLGE010000148.1 GCA_026390315.1 Candidatus Bipolaricaulota bacterium | reverse complement strand
GCTTCGTCTGCCGTAGAACCTCCGCCCGAGCCACAGCGCGACGTTGACCAGGCCGATCAGCACGGGCACCTCGACCAGCGGCCCGATCACCGCCGCGAACGCCGCCCCGTGGTTGATGCCAAAGGTCGCGATCGCGACGGCAATCGCGAGCTCGAAGTTGTTCGACGCCGCGGTGAAGCTCAGGGTGGTCGCCTGGCCGTAGGTCGCACCCGCCTTCTTGCTCATGAAGAACGAGACGAAGAACATCACGACGAAGTAGATGACGAGCGGAGCGGCCACGCGCAGGACGTCGAGCGGGAGCGCGACGATGTACTCTCCCTTGAGCGAGAACATCACGACGATCGTGAAGAGGAGAGCGATGAGCGTGATCGGGCTGATCTTTGGGATGAAGGTCTCGTGGTACCAGGTCTTCCCCTTGGCCTTGATGAGAGAGAAGCGCGTGGCGAGGCCCGCGAGAAAGGGAATCCCGAGGTAGATGAAGACGCTCTTCGCGATCTCGGCGATGGTGATGTGAACCGCCACCCCTTTCAGGCCGAACCACGTGGGAAGGACGGTGATGAAGACGTACGCATAGACGGAGTAGAGGAGAACTTGGAAGATCGAGTTGAGGGCGACGAGACCCGCGCAGTACTCGGTGTCGCCCCCCGCGAGGTCGTTCCAGACGATGACCATGGCAATGCAGCGGGCGAGACCGATCAGGATGAGGCCCACCATGTACTCGGGCCTGTCGTGAAGGAAAAGGACGGCGAGGCCAAACATCAGGATCGGCCCCACGATCCAGTTCTGAACGAGGGAGAGCCCGACCACCTTGGTGTTCCGAAAGACGAGCCCCATCTCCTCGTAGCGCACCTTGGCGAGCGGGGGATACATCATCAGGATGAGCCCGACGGCGATTGGGATCGAGGTCGTTCCTACGCTCGCCCGGTTGAGGAAGGGCGCGACGCTAGGAAAGAGATACCCCACACCGACGCCGACCGCCATAGCGAGGAAGATCCACAGCGTCAGGTACCGATCAAGAAACGAAAGACGCCGCGCGACGCCGCCCGTCGCCTTGGCGTGGGATTCACTCGTCACAGACTACCTCCAGGAACCGTTTCTGGTTTCAACTGAGGAAGCTCTCGCTCCGCGGTCCGGAACGACGCCGCGACCGAGACAGGACGACGAAGGGTTGGCTTCCCCCGCCGTGGTGTCCTCGATACCGGCAACCACTCGATCATCCTCTCCTCCCGCGGTGGCCCCCGACGATGAACCGGCACTCGGAGAGCGCAGGGAGGCGAAGACCGCGATCAAGACGATCGTGGGTCCAAGAATCCAGCGCGAACCGCGCCGCAAGAGGCGGTTTCGGGTATGTCACGAGGCCTCCACTTCGCTCGACGGTCGAAGAGACCCCCTTGCCGCCTCGGCCACCACAGCAGCGGCCGCGGCGTTGACTTCGGTCTCCCCTTTCCTGAAGCCCAGATCGGTGATACAAATGTTCTTCAGTCGCTGGAAGCCCGCCCGTTGGAGGTCTTCTTCCCGCAGTTGACCGAACATCCGTCGATCACCAGGACCGCATCCGCCGCTTCGGTGGTCTTGACAATGCCGCTCACGTCTCCGCCGATTCCGGCGAGGCAGTACATCTGGGCGACGCCGTCCCTGTCAAGCCTCCTGGCTGCCCGATCGGCCAGCTCTCCGACGTCCGAGCCGCCGGAGCACGCAAATACGAATACCTTCTTGCATTTTCCCCCGCACGCACACTCGCCCGTCACCCGCATGCCTCCTCCTCTACGCGGCACCCTTCCCGCGCAGCTCGCATCGTGGCGTGATTTGTCATGACCGGAGCCGCCCGGCCATCTCACGGTCCGACGATCACGCCGAACACTTTTCCCGTCAGCGTCGCCGCAACGACGACCAACGAGACGTACGCCGCCGTCTTCTTCGCCCCCATCACCCTCCCGAGGACGAGGATGCTCGGAAGCGACAGGGCCGGCCCGGCAAGGAGAAGGGCGAGGGCCGGTCCGTTCCCCATCCCCGCTCCCATCAGCCCCTGGAGGATCGGGATCTCGGTGAGGGTGGCGAAGTACATCAAGGCCCCGGCGACGCTCGCCGCCGCGTTCGCCGCCCAGGAGTTCCCCCCCACCGCATGGCTGATCCACTCCGGCGGGATGAGGGCGGGATGACCTGGTCGGCCGAGGAGGAACCCGGCGACGAGGACCCCGCCCAGGAGATACGGTAGGATCAACTTGGTGAACGACCAGGTCGACCCGCCCCACTCCGCGACCTCCGGCCGGGCAAACCAGAGAAAGAGAAGGCCCACGAGGACAAGGAGGAGGACCCCGGCGACGACGAAGCGGGCCGCGTAGATCGAGGCGTAGATCGACCGCGCGTACGTGACCTTCTCCACTTGAGACCTTGAGATGGAGAGGACCCCCTCTCCGCCCGCGATCGGCTTGTAGAGAATCGCCTCGTCCGTCTCGCCGGCCCGCGCCGCCGCGATCGTGCGGCCGTCGGTGGTGCGAATCTCGATCGTCCCAGGCTTTCCCCAGTTCGCGAAGATGAGGATCCCGACCATGACCGCGATGTACGTCGCGGTCTTCCACAGGGGGCGTCCTGCTTTCTCCTCGGGAAGGGCCAAGGACGCCTCGAGCTTCTCCTTCTCCTCCTTCCGAAAAAGGAAGTGCATGGCGAGGCCGATCACGATCGAGAAGAGGACCGCGCCGATCGCTCGCGCGAGCCCCAACTCGATCCCGAGGACCCGCGCGGTGAGGACGATCGCGAGGACGTTGATCGCCGGGCCGGAGTAGAGGAAGGCGATCGCCGGGCCAAGGCCCGCCCCACGCTTGTAGATCCCGGCGAAGAGAGGAATCACCGTGCACGAGCAGACGGCGAGGATCGCCCCCGAGACGGAGGCGACCCCGTAGGCGAGGACCTTGTTCGCGCGGGCGCCGAGGTACTTGATGACGCTTTGCTGACTGATGAACACGGAGATCGCCCCGGCGATGAACAAGGCCGGAACGAGGCACAGGAGAACGTGCTGGCGCGCGTACTCCTGGACCATCAGAAGCGCCTCCATCCCCGAACGTCGCACGAGAAGGCTCGCGAACGGGACGAAGTAAGCGAGGAGGAACACGCCGGCCAGCATGGCGAAGACCTTCACGTCCTTCGATAGTTTCACGTCTTTCCGCCTCCGATCTTCCTTAAGGATCCCCGCCCGAGCGCTCGGCGGGCCGCGCCCGTCCGCTCGTCTGCCAGTGCGTTCAGCTCCCGCACAAGGCGAGCGACCCGCGGTGACGCCAGGCGGTGCAGAGCGCGAACTCCGTCCTGTCGGGAGACGATGAGCCCGGCCCGTCTCAAGGCCGCGAGGTGGCGAGAGATCCCGGACTGGTCGAGGCGGAACAGTGGCTCGATCTCGCACGAGCACCGCTCCCCGCAGTCCGCGAGGAGGCGGAGGATTTCCAGGCGGATCGGGTGGCCCAACGCTTGGCCGATCTCCGCAGAGACAAGGTCCTGCGGGAAGCCCTGCCGATGACCCTCCATGCTTTCATGCGCCACGATGCATGAAGTCTACCAAGCAGCCGCTCATCGATCAAGCGGACGGTTCACGCCCCGCTCCCTGCTGGATGACCTGCAGGGGCCGGCTCGAGCGGAGCCACGGCGGGCGCCTTCTTCGGCCCAGGAGTGACGAGGTTCTACGCGTCTAGCCGATGCGAACGCGCCTGGGGTGAACGCTCGGCAACCTCTTGGAGTCCGCTGGCCCCTGCCTCCCCTACGGGCAGGCGATCAGCCCTTGGGCCCAGAGACACCCACCGCAGGTCGGGAAGGGAGCCCCGAAGCAGTCGTCCTCGTTCGTGGAAGCGAGAAAGCAGCTCCCGCACGAGGCGCAGGGAGCGAAACGGAAGGCCCTCACTCTCTCGCGGAACGCACGGTGCCCGGGGTCCTCCCACAGCTCGAGCAGGCCGCGCTCGCGAACGTTCCCAACCACATACCGCCGCGTCCTACGCTCCGCCCCGTGGAGGAAGCTCACGGAACTATGAACGAGGGGAAGGCAGGGACTGAGGGAGCCGTCCCAACTGACGGCGACGGCGCCGGCTTGGATGAACGGGCAGCTCCCGCCGAACCGGGGAGGATCAGAGAAAGGCATCTGTGGGTAGAGCGTTTCCTCGACCATCTCCGCCGTGTGCGCGAGGAGCTGGCTCACGTGGAAGCGCGTCGCCCCGAGCCGCCCGGCCAGGTCCAGGATGGCCGGAAGGTCGGCGACGTTCCGCCGCATGGCCACGAAGGCGACCCCGATCTCCGGCCGAAGACGACCGGCGGGGCGAGCCTCTCGGAATCGACGAACGTTCTCGAGCACGTCGGGCAGCGCCGCGCCGAGGCGAAGGTCGCCGTAGCGCTCGGGCGTCGCCGCATCGAGAGAGACCCAAAGGCAGTCGAGGCCGGCCGCGATGAGAGCCTGCCCGAGCTTTCCGTCGAGGAGGGTCCCGTTCGTCACGAGTTCCACGCGGGCTCCCACCTCCTTCGCTTGAGCGACCATCTCCGGAAGGCGTGGATGGGCGAGAGGCTCTCCGATCCCGCCGAAGAAGACCGTCACAGAGCGCTCGAGAGCCCGCAGGCCCTCCACGACTGCGGCGAACGTCCGCTCGTCCATCTCCCCGAGCGGCTCGTCCCACGCCGTGCGAGAGCAGAATCGACAGGCCAGGTTGCAGCGGCTCGTTGGCTCGACGTAGATCTTGACCGGGCCGGTCTCAGGATCAGGCAACGTGGCCGCCGTGCGCTCGCGAAGAACCTCCCCCACGACCACCGCTCTGCTCCCTAGCCCCATCTCCATTCCCTTAGCCACCTCCGCGCCGCCGGCGCGTCATTCTGCGGGCATCGCGACCCGGACACAAGGTTTGCGCGATCGTTCCCCCGCTCCTATCATCACGCTGCTTGGGGAGGAGGGGGATGCACGACATCCGGTTCACGGCGGAGGACATTCTCGGGGCCCAGTTGGCCCTCGCTGAGGAGAACTACCGCCTCCTGAAGGAGAAGGGCGTCCACGCCATCAGCGTCATGGGCGCGATCGGGAGCGGGAAGACCTCGCTCATCGAACGGATCATCGATCGGGCCAAGCCCTGTGGCATCGTCGTCGCGACGATCGCCGCCGATTCGGCGGGGGACGACGACCACCGCCGCTTCTTGGCCCGCGGCGCTCACTCCGTGAACCTGAACACGGAGGACGACTGCCACCTCGACGCCCATCGGATCAGCCACACGCTCGAGTCCCTTCCCCTGCACGAGATCGACGTCCTCTTCGTCGAGAACGTGGGGAACCTCATCTGTCCTGCGGACTTCCCCTTGGGGACGGACGTGGAGATGATCGTCATCTCCGTCACCGAGGGCGACGACATGGTCCGCAAGCATCCGAAGATCTTCGCCCAGACCGACCTCATCGTGATCAACAAGATCGACCTCGCGAGCGCAGTCGGGGTCGATCCCCAAACGCTCGTCCGCGACTACGCCAAGGTGAATCCCCACGGAAGAGCGATCCTCACCGACGCGCGCCACAACCGCGGGATCGACGAGCTCTTGCGCGCCCTCGGGATCGAATGCACGAATACTCAGTGGTGAGCGAGTTGGTGGCCCTTCTCCTCCCGCGCGTGGGAGGGATCGACGGCCGAGTCGTCTCGGTACACCTGAGAAAGGGAGAGCTGCGGATCCTCTCCGACGCCTCCCTCGTGGCCGCCTTCGAGATCGTGACCTCCGGAACGCCTCTGGAAGGAGCGACTCTCGAGATTGAGACCGTGACAACGTCCGTCCGCTGCGGAGCGTGTGGCTACGCTGGACTGGCCAAACACCTCGAGGATGAGTCGTTCCACTTCGCGATCCCGATCCTCGCCTGTCCGCGCTGCGGCGCCGAGGTCGAGGTCACCTCCGGCCGCGAGCTCTCCATCGAGTCGGTTCGAGTCGCTTCCCTGGACCCGGACGAAAGCCAGGACGCCTCGGGTGAGGAGGGGGGATGTCGGTCGAGCGGCGCCGCCTGATCGTCAAAGGAGTCGTCCAAGGCGTCGGGTTCCGGCCGTTCGTCTGGCGCCTCGCGACGGAGCTTGGCTTGAGCGGCTCGGTCTCGAACCGCGGCGACGCGGGCGTCGAGATCCTCGTCGAAGGGGAGCCCCTGTCGATCGCGACCTTCGTGAAGGATCTACGGGGGCGCCTCCCGCCCCTCGCCCGCGTCGACTCGATCGAGGCCTTCTCCGCCGAACCTCTTGGGGAGAGGTCCTTCTCCATCGCCCCGTCGCACGACGGAGGAGACGGGGCTGGGCTGATTCCGCCCGACGTTGCCGTGTGCGAACCCTGCGTGGCGGACCTCTTGGCGGGCACCCGCTATCACCACTACTGGGCGACCAGCTGCACGAACTGCGGCCCACGGTTCACCGTGATCAAGGCGCTGCCCTACGACCGGCCGCGCACTTCGATGGAGGATTTCCCGATGTGCCCCGACTGCGAGCGGGAGTACACCGACCCTCTCGACCGGCGCTATCACGCTCAGACGACCGCCTGCCCCGTCTGCGGGCCGAGACTCCGCTTCGACGAGGATCCCGAAGACCCGATCGGCCGCGCCGCCGCGGCCCTACGCGCGGGGAAGATCGTCGCCATCAAGGGGATCGGCGGGACGCACCTTGCCTGCGACGCAACCAACGAGGAGGCCGTGAAGGCCCTACGGGGGCGACGTGGCCGACCGGCGCAGCCGTTCGCCCTCATGGCGACCCGGTCGATGGTGGAGGAGTTCGCCGAGGCCGCCGACGAGGAATGGCGGCTCCTCGAGAGCCCGCGGCGGCCGATCGTCGTCCTCAGGAAGCGCCCGGGTGCCCTGTCGGAAGAGGTTGCGCCTGGGCTGCACACGGTTGGAGTGATGCTCCCCTACACCGGTCTCCATCATCTCCTCTTTCTTCGCCTCGAGGGCCCCCTCGTGATGACGAGCGCCAACCTTCCAGGACGGCCGATGCTCGTCGAGGATGAGGCGATTCGAAAGGGCCTCGTCGGGATCGCGGACCACTTCCTCCTCCACGACCGTCGCATCGTCGCCCGCTGCGACGACTCGGTCCTGCGGCGAAGCGGAGGGACGGCGAAGCTCCTCCGTCGCTCGCGGGGGTACGTCCCGGAGCCGCTCCCGATCGACCTCGGAGACGTGCCGATCCTCGCGCTCGGCCCGGAGACGGACCTCACGTTCGCTCTGTACGCCGGCGGGGCCGCGACCCTGTCGCAGCACGTCGGGAGCGTGGACAACCTGGAGACCTTCGCCTTTCTCACGGAGGCCATCGACCACCTGACTCGGCTCGTGCGCGCGCCGGCTCCCCAGGTCATCGCCTGCGACCTCCATCCCACCTTCCTCACCACCCGCCACGCCGAGGACCTTTCCGCACGCCTCGGGGTGCGGCTCGTCCGCGTGCAGCACCACGAGGCCCACGCCGCGGCCGTCATGGCCGAGCACGGCCTGGATGAGCTGGTCGCCATCGTCCTCGACGGCTTCGGCTACGGCCGCGACGGAAACGCCTGGGGCGGGGAGGTCTTCCTCGCCAGGAGAGAACGGATCGAGCGCGTCGGTTCGCTCGCTTCGGTTGCCCTCCCGGGCGGCGACCTCGCCGCCCGGCGGCCCCTACGGATGGTCGCGTCCTTCCTCCACGCCGCGGGGCTTGGGCAGGAGAGGATCGAGCGGCTCCTGCAACAGAGAGGGATGCGGGCCGAGGAGGTCGCCGTCCTCCTCGGCCAGATCGCGGCGGGGGAGAACGCTTCCCAGACGACGAGCGCCGGCCGCTTCCTCGACGCCGTCTCCGCACTCCTCGGCCTCTCGGCTGTGCGGACCTACGAAGGAGAGCCGGCGATGCGCCTCGAGGCTCTTGCTGCAGGCGGGATGCCGCTTGCTGCCCCGGCGGCGCTCGAGGAGGACGCGGGGCGCCTCGTCCTCAATACGGTGGCGCTCTTTGCCTTCCTCTACGACCGGCGCAGCGCAGAGAGGCCCCAAGACCTTGCCGCAACGGCTCAGGACGCCCTGGCGCGCGGCACGGCCGCTCTCGCCACGGAGGTCGCGCGCCGCGAGGGCGTCCGAGCGATCGGGCTCTCCGGCGGGGTCGCCTACAACGACGCCATCTCGTCGCGGATCCGAAGGGACGTAGAGAACGCGGGCTTCTCCTTCTTCACGAACGAACGGGTCCCCTGCGGCGACGGCGGCGTCGCCTTCGGCCAACTGGCGGTCGCGGCGACCAGCGTCCGAAGCTCGCCGGAAGAGGTCGAGGCAGACGTCCGCGAACGAGCGGCCGACCGGAGCGAGTAACTCGAGAAGACGAGATGCACTGCCGTGGCGCATTCTGCGGTCTTCGTGGAGCGAGACGGGAGACCCCAGGATCGCCGGCCGTGCGCAACTCCCGCTTGCTCAAACAGGGGTCCTGCGCGGCACGGATGGCTCTCTCCTCGCTATCCAGGAAGGCCGACGGGGCCTTTGCAGGCCCCGTCGTCGGGACTCTCGCGTCTTGCGTCCGTAAGGAGGTATCCCGCTTGGTGCATGGAGACGTACACCTGCGAGAACGCTTGGTTTCACAGGACGCACGGGCTCTTCGGAGACGTCCGTCCACGCCGGCGCCGGACGCTCACCTCGGGCCGCCTCCACCCGGCCGCGCCTTCGGCCTCGCCGAGGCGCAGGGTCTGCCGAAGGCCCACCCGGTCGTTTGGTCGCCGCTTGCTCCGGTCGGTTGGCGCTAGGCGGGCCTCCACTTGCGTGCTAGCCTCAACTCGGACCCCTGCAAGAGGAGGACGAGGTGCTGTTCGAGCTCGATCGGGACACGAAGGTTCCCCTGTACGTCCAGATCCGTCACAAGGTCCGGGAACTGATCCTCTCCGGCGCCCTTCCTGCCGAGAGCCGCCTTCCCGCGACGCACGAGCTGGCTAAGGCGCTCGGCGTCAACCGAACGACCGTGGTCACCGCCTACCGCGGGCTGTGGCGCGAAGGGCTGGTGCAGGGGAGGGCGGGAGGAGGGACCGTGGTCGCCCTTCCCGGCCGGAAGCGCGAAGCACCCCATCCGATAGACCAACCTCTTCTCTGGGATGACCTGTACACGGAGAGGGTTCCTGCCCTGTTCCCTTGGACGTCCGCGCCTCGCCTCCCGGCGGATGAGGAGCCGCTCAACTTCGCTCGGGGCGACCCGGCGACGGACCTTCTCCCACTCGACTCGATGTGGGAGGGACTGAGTGAAGTCAAGCGACAGGGCCACGCCCCACTGCGGTATGCTCCCCCGCAGGGCGATCCCGAGCTCCGGGCTCGGTTGGCGGAGTCCCTTGAGCTGCGCGGGATGCGGGCGAGCCCATCTCAGATCCTCGTCCTCTCCGGAGGCGGACAGGGGATCTACCTCGCCGCCCAGGCCTTCCTCGAGCGGGGTGACGGAGTCGTCGTCGAGTCGCCAACCCATCCCGAGGCGCTGCGGATCTTCCGTGCGGTAGGGGCTCAGCTTCGGCCGGTCCCTTTGGATGAAGGAGGCCTCCGTCTCGACGTCCTCGAGGAGACCCTCTCCCGCCTTCGCCCCAAGCTGATCTACGTCACGCCCACCTTCCACAATCCGACCGGGATCACGATGCCGACCGAGCGGCGGGAACGGCTCCTCGAGCTCGCGTGCCGGTATCGGGTTCCGATCCTCGAAGACGACCCGTTCCCTGGCCTCTGCTACGACGGCGAGTCGGTTCCTCCGCTCGCCGCGCTCGATCGCCAGGGCACCGTTCTCCATCTCTCCACCCTCTCCAAGGTCTTCGCCCCCGGGCTGCGAATCGGTTGGCTCCTGGCTCCTCGCCCCGTCGCCGAGCGCCTCACGCTGCTCAAGTCCTCGATCGACCTGTGCACGAGTCCGCTCAGTCAAGCCGTGGCCACGGCGCTTTTCCCACGCCGGCTCTCCCGACACCTCGAGACCATCGTCCCGATTTACCGGTCTCGCCGGGACACCCTCTGCGCGGCCCTGGTGCGGGAAGGAGCCAACGCGCTGCGCTTCAGCCGCCCGGCGGGAGGCCTCTTCCTCTGGGCGACGCTCGCGCACGATCTGCTCGCCGAGCCGCTCCTCGAAGAGGCCCTCGCCGAGGGGGTAAGCTTCCTTCCCGGGGCCCCGTTCTTCCCATGGGGATACGGGGGCGAGCGAGCGCTTCGCCTCAACTTCGCCGCCCACCCCAAGGCCACGATCGAGGAAGGGATGAGGCGCCTCGGGTCTGCCCTTCGCCGGACCGCGCGCAGGGCAAGGCAAGGGAGGCGCGAATGCGAGCGAGAGGAGGCTCGCGAAGAGGCCTTCGTCTAGCCGTCTTCCACGAGCGTGAGCGGCCTGCGGAAGACAGGCACCCGCGCGGTCGGCCGAGCTGTGCGCCCGCGGACGGATGGAGATGGAGACCCCTGGGAGGGGTCCTTGCACCAAGGAAGGCCAATCTGGAGGGGTCGGGAGGCGGGCGTCGACGACGCCCTGGTCCTCGCCGCTCTGCGCCGCCGCCTGTTTGAGGCGATGGGATACCGCGACCCTGACCTCTTGGCTGGGTTTGAGGAGACCTGCGCCGCCTACTTCCGTCGCGCCATTCCGGCCGGAGAGTTCCGCGCCTGGGTCGTCGAAGCGCAAGGGAAGGCCGTCGCGAGCGGCGGCCTCGTGCTCCACCCGCTCCCTCCCTCTCCCCGCAACCACGCTGGGAAGGAAGGCTACATCATGAACCTGTATACCCTCCCCGAGTGGCGGCGCCGCGGGATCGCGACCGCGATCCTCCGCGTAATCCTCGATCGGCTCGTGAGGGAGGGGGTTCCCGTGGCCAGCCTCCACGCGACAGGAGAGGGCGTGCCTCTCTACGCACGAGAAGGCTTCGAGAAGAACACAGAAATGCGCCTCCTCCTCTCCGTGTGGTCAGAAAGGAGGGCGACGCAGCTCGAGGGCCGAGCGCCGTGCCCCGATCGGCAGTCCCTCCCGCCCGATGGGCCCTTCTGCGCGCCTCTCCCGAGGGAGAGGGCCGCCGAGTGATCCGCGCGCTCCTTGTGGACTGGGGAGACACCCTGATGCGGGTCTTCCCGGAAGAGACTGGCCCGATGGCTGGGTGGTCG
>JAPLGE010000193.1 GCA_026390315.1 Candidatus Bipolaricaulota bacterium | reverse complement strand
GGAGAAGCGTTCGGGGTTCGAGGTTCGTGGTGCGGGGTTCGGAGCTCGAAAGGCAGCCTGTAGCTCGTGGCTTGCGGGACGGGCAATGCGCTGTTGCCCTCCAGAAAAGGGGTAGTCTTGGCCTCTCAGTACCCCTTCTTGCTCCTACAGTACCCCTTCTCATCGACAGAGGCAAACCGACATCTCGTCGCACAGCCGCCTGCGTAGCAGCGCCGAGTGGCGGACAGAGCGAGGATCTCCTGAAGCGGGCTTTCGACCTGAATCTGGTATCTGCTGCTGGCCGGAGCGCGAGCGAAGCAACGCATTCCGTCCGCCGCGCTTCACTGCCGCGAAGAGGGGTGATCGCCTTGTGCGGCCACCTCCACGATCAGGGAGCTTCTGTCGATCTCCCCGTTTCGCACGGATAGGTGAGGACATGCTCGGGTGAGTCTATCACGCGGGGCGGGGATGGCCAAGGGGGAAAGGCGGCATGTGGCACGTAGCACGTGGCTTGTGGGAAACGAGTCCGTGGTTCGGAGTTCGGAGTTCTGAGTTGGAGGGGCCGCAAGGCTGCCCGACAGGTGTTGACAGGAGCGTCACGGATGTGTAACGTGGATGTGACAGGAGGGCCGATGGGCAGTACGACGATCCGGATCAACGCGGAGGCTAAGGGGGTTCTCGACCGGCTCGCGGTGGAGACCGGCGATCGGCCCCAGGCGATCCTCGGAAAGGCTCTCGCGAGCTACGAGCGCGAGCTCTTCCTGAAGCGAGCGAACGAGGCGTTCGGCAAGCTCCGGGCCGACAAGCGCGAATGGGCGGCCGAGGTCCGAGAGCGAGCCCTCTGGGACCGCGCGTCTGCTCACCCGGAGGAGTAGCCAGTGCCTGAGCCCAGGCGAGGCGAGATCTGGCAAGTCGATCTCGGAAGAACTCGCGGCCACGAGCAAGCGGGCACGCGGCCCGGCCTGGTGCTCTCCGTCGACTCGTTCAACGCGGGGCCCGCTGGGCTCGTCGTGGTCCTGCCCCTGACGACGCGCGTCAAGGGGATCCCATTCCACGTAGAGCTCGCCCCTCCCGAGGGCGGGCTGAGCGAGAGGAGCTTCATCAAGTGCGAGGACATCCGCTCGATCTCGATGGACCGGCTCGTCTCGCCGCTCGGCGCAGTCAGTCAAGCGACGCTCGAGTGCGTTAGAGAGCGGGTGAGGATCCTCCTCGGGATGTGAGGAATAGCTTGTGGCGTGTCGCATGTAGCTCGTAGCTTGTGGCTTGTGGGAGAGGCGGTCCGTGGTTCGGAGTTCGAGGTTCGGGGTGCGAAGCGAGGGTCGAGGCTAAGGGGCGGGTGCCCCTCAGTGCGGGTCGTAGACGTCGCGTCGGTGGCCGACCTTGACGACGACGATCTCGTGCAGGTCGTCGTGCACCTCGTAGAGGATTCGATACGAACCCTGGCGGAGTCGATACCTCTCTTGTCCCGAGAGCTTCTCGCTCGCTTCGCCTCTGGGCTCATCGGCTAGGGTGCGGATGCGCGTCAGGATGCGGGCGAGGTCTCGCTTGGGGATCGAGCGCAGGTCCTTGGCAACCGATTCCTTGAAGAACAGGCTATATCTTGCCACTGCGCTTGAGGTCACCGAGGAGTGCTTCGTAGCTGATCGTCGGCTCGGAGGCACGCTCGGCGAATGTCCTCAGGTCTTGCTCGTCCTCGCGCAGAGCCGCACGCACGGCGTCGTTCACAAGGTCGGAGACCGAGCGTTGCGCGTGGGCGGCTTTGACTTTCAGCGCTCGGTGAAGCTCGGGCTCGAAGTAGACGGTCGATCGCCTGTTCATGATCTCTCACCCCACTGCACTATAGCGCTATGACGTTATGACGTCAAGACGTCGAAGGTGCGGGTGTTCGAATGGCAGGTGACGCCGGCCGCCCCAACTTGAGATCACGATCTGTGACTTCAAGCTGGCGGACTCCGTGTCCGACTGCGTGTGCCCGTGATGAGCGGGAGAGGCGTCTAGCGTCCATGGCGTCGGCAGGCATGGCGATGCGGCGAGCTCGCGCGGCTTCTTATGATCGCAACACGCCATGTCCGCTCATTAGTGTCGCGAGCCGTCCGGTCCGCGAACATTGACCTGGCTCGCTATGAGCGCTATGATTCATCTACGCTCATAGGAGCGGGGAGGTCGACTTGGCTCAGCCCGGGAGACAGATCAAGACCCCGCAGGGCTATTCGGCGTTCGTTCCCGATCCGCTGCCCCCGGCACTCGATTGGAGTCGAGAGCTTGTACACGCATTGTCGGACGCAGACCGCGCCGTTGGACAGCTCGCCGGCGAGGGGCGCCGCCTCCCCAACCCGCACGTCCTCATGCGCCCGTTTGTCGCACGCGAAGCGGTGCTTTCAAGCCGGATCGAGGGCACAGCAGCGACGCTGGGCGAGCTTCTCGCAGCCGAGGCGGGTGCGATCGTCGATCGCAGCCCGGAAGACCTCCGCGAGGTGGCGAACTACGTGGTCGCCCTCGAGCACGGTCTCGAACGTCTTCCCACGATCGGTCTCTCGGTGCAACTCGTGAAGGAAATCCACCTCCACCTCATGCGAGGGGTGCGCGGCGGTCGTGCACACCCAGGCGGGATCCGGGACATTCAGAACTGGATCGGCCTTCCGGGTTCCACACCCCACACAGCCGTCTACGTTCCGCCTCCGCCGTCCCACGTTCCTGCGCTCGTGCGCGGCCTGGCGGCCTTCTTGCAGGATCGCTCTCTGCCTCCGCTGGTGCAGATCGCCCTCGCTCACTACCAGTTCGAGGCCATCCACCCGTTCCTCGACGGCAACGGACGCGTCGGACGCTTGCTCGTCACCCTGTTCCTCGTTGAGCGCGCCGTCCTTCCCACGCCCCTCCTCTACCTGAGCGCGTTCTTCGAGGCCACGCGGTCGGACTACTACGCACGCCTGCGTGGGGTATCGGCGGAGGGAGATTGGGCGAGTTGGCTGCACTACTTCTTCAACGGAGTCGCGCGGCAGTCGGAGGACGCCCTCGACCGAGCTTCGCGCATTCAGGACAAGCTCTCTGAATGGGAGCGCGCCGTTCGCGGAGCGAGCTCTGAGGCTCCGGCGAGAGTGCTGGATCTTCTCGCGGGGAACCCGTTCGTCACCGCCAGGGGCATCTCGGAGCGCCTGAGTGTCGCGCGGTCCACAGCCGCGCGTGCGATCGAGGCGCTCGTTGGCCTCGGGATCCTGACTCAGGTGGACGCTCGCCAGCGCGATCGGGCCTATTGCGCCAAGGACTTGCTCGCCATTCTCGAGGAGCCAGCGCGGCTCTTGCCGACGGAGTAGTCGGCAGGGCGGGGTTCGGGGGGTGGAGGGCAGCGTGTGGCACGTAGCCCGTGGCTTGTGGGAAAGCGGTTCGTGGTTCATGGTTCGGAGTTCGAGGCGTGCGCCCGCGACCTGGGAAGCGAGTCGTAAGTCAGTCGGTGTAGAACTCCCGCCTGAGTTCGGTCTCAGGGATCAATCGGCACGCCTGGCGGAAGATGGCGTGCAGGGTTCCGGGATCCAGAACGCGGTGTCTGGGGATGGTCAGAACCTGCTCCCGAGCGCCTTCAAGTGTGCGCTTCAGCTTGACGTGGCTTCCGCGCTGGGAGTGAGTGACGAATCCCCATGCCGCCCCAGGATGCCGAGAACCTCGTCCCCTGAGAGGCGCCTAAGCTTCGGCTCCAACCGGATCCAACTCCATCGTGACCACGATCGTCGGTTCCGACACGAGGCCGAAGTCGGCGGCGTTTTCTCCCGCGAGATGCAGTGCCACCGCCTCTCTGAGGTTATCGAGGGTCTCGTCGAGCGTTCGGCCCTGGGTGACCACCGCGAGTTCGACACACTCGGCGACGTACTGGGTCTCGCCCTTTCGCACGACCGCTTTCACA
>JAPLGE010000219.1 GCA_026390315.1 Candidatus Bipolaricaulota bacterium | reverse complement strand
CGCCCACCAGGAGGAATATGGGGTTCCAGTAAGGTATTAGGTGGGGTGGGGCGAGGGGGCGGGAGGAGGGCATCCACCGCCCAGGTTCGGAAGCGAGCGGAAGTAGCTCAGTGGTAGAGCATCTCCTTGCCAAGGAGAGGGTCGAGGGTTCGACTCCCTTCTTCCGCTCCAGACGCCTCGGCGGTCCGCCAGAGATATGGCGGACGGGCGGCCGAGGCCAAGGAGGGGCCTCGTCGGGGAGGTTCTCGGACCTCCAGGCGAGGTTTCTTTTCGGGTGAGGCATGACTGATAGTAAGGATGTGCAGGTAGAGGTAGAGCCGGGCGAAGGCGGCCAGGTGTCGCTGCGAATCCACGTGGCCCCGGGCTCGATGCAGGAAGCGATCGAGCACGCCAAGGGGGAATACGGGCGCCGCTTCTCGCTTCCCGGTTTCCGCCGCGGCAAGGTGCCGCGGGCGCTGCTCGAACGCCACCTCGACATGGACCGACTGCGCGAGGAGGCCACCGAGCGCGTCATCCACGAATCCTACGAAGTGGCCATCGAATCGGCCGGCATCACTACGCTGACGGCGGCCCGAATCGAGGACATCGCCCACCAGGAGGACGACTCCCTCGTCTTCCGGGCGGTCCTCTCCGTCAAGCCGGAGATCCGGCTGGGGCCGTACCAGGGCCTGCGGCTGGAGCAACCGGCCATCGAGGTCACCGCCGAGGAAGTGGAGACGGAGATCACGCGCCTTCGCGAACGGCACGCCGAGTATCAACCCGTCACGGAGGGCGCGATCGAGGCCGGCGACGTCGTGATTGTGGACTATGACCTCACCCTAGAGGGGAAGCGGAACGAAGAGGGGAGCGCCCGTGGGTATCCTCTCACCGTGGGAAGCGATCGCCTTTTTCCGGAGTTGAATGAGGCCCTGGTGGCGCGGCGCTCGGCTCGCCGCGAGAGGTGAGCGTCACCTACCCGGAGAGCTTCGGCAACGCCGAACTGGCCAGTAAACAGGTCACCTATGTCGTCACGCCGCGGGAGGCGAAGCGACGCCAACTGCCGGAGCTCACCGACGAGTTCGTCCCCCGCGTCAGCGACCGGAAGACCGTGGCGGAACTGCGGGAGCACGTCCGCGGCGTGCTCGAGCTGGTCAAGCAGGGGATCGCCGAGCAGGACCGGCGAAACGAACTGGTCCGCCGCGTCGTGCGCGATACCACCGTCGAAGTGCCGCAGGCCCTGATCGAGCAGGAATTCACCGCCCGCAAGGATCGGTTCGAGATCGAGCTGCGCGCTCGCGGCCTCGGGTTGGAGGAATATCTGCGCCGCAACAACCTGCGGGCGGAGGAGTGGGAGCAGAACCTGCGCCTGGAGGCCCGCAGCGCCGTCGAGCGCGCTCTCGTCCTCGACGAAATCGGCGGGAAAGAGAACCTCAAGGTGACCGAGGAGGAGATCGAGGGCGAACTGGCCCGCCAGGCGGAGGAGGCCGAAGACCACGGCCACCAGCAGCGGCGGCGGGCGGACCTGACCGAGGCCGAGTTCCGCCGCCTGGTGGACCGGCTTTTCCACCGCAAGGTGATCTCCTATTTGATCGAAAAGGCGGAGATCGTGTCGGCCCAACCGACGGAGCGTCCGGAAGTTGCGGAGGAGCCCCTTCCCGCGGAGGCGAAGCCCTCCGCGGAAGCCGAGTCAGGAGGATAGACGTGTTCATCCCAACCGTCATCGAGCAGACGGCTCGCGGCGAGCGCTATTTCGACATCTTCTCCCGGCTGCTGCAGCGCCGTATCATCTTC
>JAPLGE010000200.1 GCA_026390315.1 Candidatus Bipolaricaulota bacterium | reverse complement strand
CTCCCCGCCGAGAAGGACGACCGTGTCCGCTCCGATCACGATTCCTGGGTGTTTTCTCGCCACGTCGTGTGCCTTGGCGCGCGCCAGCGTAACGACCTGCTCTTCTGGGGAACCGCTCGCCTTCTCCTCGATCGCGCTCGGCACGACCAGGAAGTCGGGCGTGATCCGCGCGAGAAGCTCGATCCTGCGGGGAGACCCCGAGGCGAGGACGATCCTTTGATGGCTCATGAGCGAAGGGAGACCGCGGCGAGTGGACGCCGAAAGGGGCCAATCACTGCGACGGAACGTTCGGAAGGGTGACGCCGGCCGACCCGTAGAAGACCCCGAACGGCGCGTCGCGACGGACCCCGGAGGGAAGGAGGACGAGCCCGGCAAGGACACTCCGCGCCTCAACCCGCCCGGAACGCAGGAACCCCTCCGTGAGCTCGACGAACGAGGAGGTGCTGAAGAAGACGTAGTTCGTGCCCGTCTGCTTGATCCACATCTGCCACGGGGAGAAGGCCGCCCCGCTCGGCGAGAGAGCCCAGATCATCACCGCACCCGTCCCGATGAACGGTTCGAGGGTCGCCAGGAGGTCCGGGCGAAGGGCTCCCTGGCGGATCCCCTCCTCCACCTGGACGACGACGAGACGGAGCTCCTCCCCCCGACTCCCGACGCTGATCGTCCCGACGAGGCTCGGGTCAAGCCCGAGGAGCGAAGCGACCCGCGTGGAAGAGAACTCCCCCGAAGTGAGCTCCGCTCCGACGTCCGTGACCTGCGCGAGAAGCGGGACCTGCGTCGCCTCCCTCGGCGCGGCCGCGGCCGGAGGCGAGGGCGCTTTCTTGGAGATCTCGAGGCGAGCCTTCGTCCCCTGGTAGACCAGTGTGAACGGCTGCGCGGGATCGATGCGATCGCCCGCGACGAGGATTCCCTCGCTCCCCACTCCGTAGGACGCGCCGGCCGGATTCACCTGGGAGCCCCCCGTGAGGAACCCCGGAGTAATCTCGATCCAGTCCGACAGGTTCGGGAAGAACGCCGGTTTCCCCTCCTGCTCGAGGCTGACGAGGTCGGGACGGAAGGGAAACGTGCCGACAACCTCTTTCACCGCCGGGTTGACGTAGAGCGCGTTCTTCCCGATGTAGGGAAGGAGCCACTCGCGCAGGGCCTGCGATATCTTGCTTTCGAACGTGCGTTCTGTGACGTAGACGGCGAAGACGACAAGGTCGCTCCCGTCGACGCTCACCTTCAGTTCAACGAACAGATCCGGTGCAAGGCCCGTCCGGGAAGCAATCTCCTCATGAGTCTGGGCACCTACGCCAGTCCCCATGAGGAGAACCGCAACCGCGACGACAAACCAAGTACGGATCGGTGTCGCCTTGTGTATCACCAGTCGGTCTCTTCGGTCGATCCTCCGACGAGGAGTCCGTCGTGCCAGGGCGAACCTAGCAGCCGCCGCCGCACCAGAAGCCGGCGAAGGCGAAGATCCAGAACGCCCAGAAGAAGCCCAAGAGAAGCCACAACTCTAGAGTCATCCTCCACCTCCTTGCACGAATCAAGCATACCATGCCCGCGGCGGGAGAACAAGAGGTGAACGTCACAGAGCCAAGCGCTCTGGCAGACCGGAGCCCCCTGCCTGCGCCCTCACCGAGGCCTCGCGGAACGGGCGCACGATCCCTCCTCTCTGCGAGAGCTCGGGAGCATCGCCGCCTTCTGGCCCGGCATCCCCCACCCTTCGCGGCGCTGCGACATCCGTCGGGGCCTCAACAGCGCAGGACGACGATGCCCTCCCGAGCCGGACCGGCGCCGCTTGCGCAGGGACTTGTTCGAGGTACCCTATCCCGACCCCGCGAGTCCGGGCCCAGCCCCGGGGCTCACCGGAGGAACCGGCCAGAGGAGCAAGCGCGGTGCCGAGAGAGAAGCGAGTCCTCATCCTCGATGGATCGATCTGGCCGGAGATCTACCGGCCGGTCGACCACTGGCGCGCCCTGCTCGGATCCGTGTCGGCCGACGCTGTGCATGTCTCCTTCGGGGACAAGGTGCCTTCTCTCGGCCGCTACTCCCACCTCGTGGTGACCGGCTCCGAGACCTCCATCACGAAGCACGAGCTGTGGTACGACGCGGAGGTCGAGGCGATCCGCGAGGCTTTCCGCCGGGGGATGCCCATCCTCGGAAGCTGCTTCGGCCATCAGATGCTCGCCGTCGCGCTCTCCGGGAAGGAGCACGCGGCCGCTTCGTCGACGCCGGAAGTCGGTTGGATCGAGGTCGAGGTGACGGAAGAGGACGAGCTCCTCGCGGGCCTACCCCGACCGCTCCACGTCTTCGCCGCCCACTTCGACGAGGTTCGAGACCTGGCGCGGCCGTGGCGGGTCCTCGCGAGAAGCGATCGCTGCGCGGTCGAGGCCGCGCGCTACGGGGAGCGCCCCATCTGGGGCCTGCAGGCCCACCCCGAGATCTCGCCGCAGGACGCCCGCATCCTCCTCGGCGGCGAGCTCTCGCGCTTCCCAGACAAGGCACCCCTCATCCGCACGGCCTTCGCTCAGGCGCCGAGAGACGCCGGGGTCGCGGGCGAGATCGTCCGGCGCTTCCTCTCCGCCCGCAGCTAGGCCGGCCGCGGAGCCAGGCGGCGGGCCCTCCGTTGGGAGAGGCAGACGCAGCCTGCGATCTTGTGGTCCGGACGCTCCCCCAATCACAGGAACTACCCCGGGAAACCGCGCCAAGTTCGCCGGACAGGGGTCTCGACTGAGCGTAACGGCCATCACGTTCCCGAGGGGAGACAGGGTCCGGGTCGAATGCGATCAAGATTACACGCCGGCCCGCCGCCGGCCAGGCCTCGTCTATCCTGTTTGCCGGCGCGACCGGGAACTCGGTCTCCACTTACACCAATACAGACTTGGTCTACGTCAAGGTCGTCGACCCGAGCCACTCCGGCGCTCCGATCCTGGCGGCCGCCGTCAAGATCGGAGAGAAAGCCTTCGACCTCGCCCCGCTCGCTGGAGCACCCGCCACCGCGTACATCACGCAGGCGATCACCCTGACCGAGCTTGGCGCGGCGGTCGGCGGCTCGATCACCGCGACCTACACCGACCCCTCCGACCCGACGGACACCTCGTCCGACACGGTCCCCATCACCTCCGCCGAGCTCTCCGTCAAGAACTTCCTCGCCAGACCGAACCCCTTTAGGACCGAGACCGTCTTCACGTACAAGGGAACCGGTATCGCGAAGACCCTGTCCGTGACGGTGTACGACCTGGCCGGGCACGTGGTCTGGGAGGGCGAGGCGTCCGACACGACCGAGCTCCTCTGGGACGGAAAGGATCGCAACGGAGAGGTTGTCGCGAACGGCCCCTACATCTACATCACCCTCGCGACCGACGGTGAGAGGACCTTCTCCGACCGAGGCAAGGTGTTCGTTCGTCACTAGAGTCCGCTAGAGAAGAGACGGGGAAGCGGCCCTCGCGGCCGCTTCCCGCTTCTCGCCTCCCCACGGCCCCGGGTGTCTTCCGGCCTCCCACACAGGCGGCCTGTCCGACGTCACACTCGCCGGAGCTGTGCACCCAGTGCAGTGGGAACAGTCTCACCCCGTGCCACGGGGCAGATCGTCCTCCGGGACACTCACAGAGACGCCGTGAACCGCATCGCCGGGATCGCGCGAGCCGCAAGACGAGCTCTCCTGTTCGCCAGAGTCTACGAGATCAGGCGCTCGCGCCCTCCGCTTTCTCAGTTGTGGAAGGTGTCACCGCTGGTACCCCTTACGGGACTACTCTTGAACTCCGGCCCGGCCAGGAGTGGTGCAAGGTTCCGGAACTGTGGCGAGTAATCCGGCCAGCGGAGTCATCCCGGCGGCCCTGGCATGAGTCCGGTTCGGGCACCTCATGCTGGAGCCTGCGGAACCGATTCTAGGGCGCCTGACCATGGCCACATAGTGACGCATGACCGACGCGCTCCATCCCCACGCCTCCTCTACGGTGCCCGGTCCATTCTCGGCTGAAATGGGGACAAGCGCTGTTGAACCACGGGACCTGTGTTCGTTCAGTTGAAGGTGTAGCAAAGGGCGGGTGGTAGATACGTTCAGAAACCGGTCGCACATCTGTCTAGCCCTCT
>JAPLGE010000015.1 GCA_026390315.1 Candidatus Bipolaricaulota bacterium | reverse complement strand
GATCGTCCCGTTCGACGAGCGCCTCACCAGCTCCGAGGCAGAGAGAGTCCTCGTCGAGGCGAACCTCTCCCGGGAACGCCGCCGGACCGTGCGCGACAGCCTAGCCGCCGTCCTCATCCTCCAGGGCTACCTCAACAGCCGCAGAGGACGCTAGGGCGCGGCCCGCCGCTCAGCCAGGGTCGAACTACTTCCTCTTCTCCTCTTGCTTCAGGTACTGAAGGATGGCCTCGACAACGAGGTAGTTCACCGAGCGATCCTTCTTCTCCGCGAGCTCGACCAGCCGTTCGACTGGGCGCTCCTCCAGCCGGGTCTTGGGCACGTAGATTGACAGCTTGTCCAGCAACTGCTTGGGCAACTGGGCCTCCTTCCATTGTGACAGGAGATTATTGTAGCAATCTACGGTGAGCTCGACAACTCAACCATTTTCTATACTGAAGTCTTCTATCTTGCTCTTGCCAGAGTTTGCGAGAAGCGCCGCGTCGTGGGTCAGGTCTTGCCCCTCTGGGAACGTGCCCCATCCTCATTCGCCTCCAAGTAGGCTTCCAGGAAAGGCATGAGGTCCCCGTCGAGGACGGCGTTGACATTCCCCGTCTCGACGTCGGTCCGGTGATCCTTCACCATCTGGTAGGGCTGAAGCACGTAGGAACGGATCTGGCTTCCCCACTCGATATCCTTCATTTCTCCTCTAAGTTCCTCAATCCTCTTCGCCTGCTGGCGCCGGAGAAGCTCCCCCAGGCGCGCTCGGAGGACCTTCATCGCCGTTTCCTTGTTTTGGTGTTGGCTTCGCTCGTTTTGGCAGGAGACGACGAGCCCGGTCGGGCGGTGGGTGATCCGCACCGCGGAGTCGGTCGTGTTCACTCCTTGCCCCCCAGGACCCGTGGATCGGTAGGTGTCGATGCGGAGGTCACGGGGATCGATCTCGAGGGCTTGTTCCTCGGTGATGGGAACGACGCTCACGGCACAGAACGACGTGTGGCGACGGTGGGCAGCGTCAAACGGAGACATCCGCACCAGTCGATGAACCCCCCGCTCTCCCTTGAGGTACCCGTAGGTGTAGCGCCCCTTGATCTCCAGGGTTGCGCTTCGGATCCCGGCTGTCTCGCCAGGGCTCGCCTCTAGGAGGGTCGTCTTGAACCCCGCCCGCTCGCAGAAGCGGCCGTACATGCGCAGGAGCATCGCCGCCCAGTCTTGGGAGTCGGTTCCCCCCGCTCCGGCGTTGATCGAGAGGTAGCTGTCACCCAGGTCATACGGACCCGAGAAGTAGAACTCGATCCGCAGATCCCGCGCCTTCTGCTCGAGGGCGGAGATCCTCTCTGCCAGGGCTCCGCGCTCCGTCTCGTCCTGCGCCTCCTCCGCCATCGGGTAGAGGACCTCGACCTCTTCCAACTCCTCCCTCAGGGCGTGGTAGCGCGAAAGCGCTGAACGGTCCCTCTCCAGACGCTGCGACACTTCCTTGGCGCGGTCCCGCGCCGCCCAGAAGCCGGGTGTCAGCTTCTCGCCTTCCAGGCTTTCGATCTCCCTCCTCACGCTCTCTTCGTCAAAGGTGATCACCGAGCTTCCTCAGAAGACTCCGCACGCGCGAGACCCTCTCTTCGTCCATTCATCCCCCTTGCGACTGCTGAAATCGGGACAACCGTGACTTTAGTCGGCCGGCGCCTGTGGCTCAAGGAGCCGCGAAAGGACATTGCCCCACGGCAGCCCGTGGGCTACAGTCCCAAGAAGGCGGGAAAGGCTGCGGGAGGACGCCGGGCCGTGTCGCAAGCCATCGCCCTCTTCGTCGCCGGGAGGGCCTCATGCCGGGAACGCTCTACCTTGTCTCTCTCCCCATCGGGAACCTCAACGACATCACGTTGCGGGCGATCCAGTGCCTGCGCAAGGTCGACCTGATCGTCGCAGAGGACACCCGCCACACGCACAGAATCCTCTCCCGCTATCGAATTCGGACGTCGTTCTCGTTGAGCCTGTATCAGGGGGTGGAAGAGGAGCGCGTCGAGCCGTGCCTGTCCCTCCTTCGGGAGGGGAAGAACCTTGCCCTGGTGAGCGACGCCGGCACGCCTCTCGTGAGCGATCCCGGCTATCCGCTCGTGCGCGGCGCGGTCGACGCGGGGATCCCAGTTGTCCCGATCCCCGGGGCGACGGCTCTCGTCGCGGCTCTCGTTGCCTCCGGTCTCCCGACGGATCGGTTCGTGTTCGACGGGGCCGTTCCCCGAAAGGAAGGAGAGCGCTCAAGCTACGTCGCTACCCTCCAAAACGAGCAGAGGACCGTCATCGTCTACGAGTCCCCCCACCGTCTCCTTGCGACTCTCCAAGCGATCGCTGGAGCTCTTCCCGAAAGGAGGATCGTCGTCGCCCGCGAGCTGACCAAGGTGCACGAGGAGCTCCTCCGCGGGACCGCGAGCGAGCTCCTGGAGGTCCTCTCGGCGCGAGGCGACGTGAAGGGAGAAATCGTGCTCCTGGTGGCGGGATCCGAAAGGCCCTCGCGAGGCGCGGACGCCTCTCGGGCGGAGGAGGTTCTCTTTCTGCTAGAGGCCGAGGGCCTCTCCAAGACCGCTTGCGCGAGGATTTTGACGCAGATTCTGGGCCTTCCGCGGAACGAAGCCTACCGCCTCGTGCACCACGCCTAGGTGTACTTGTCGGCGACCGACGAGGCGGCGTAGGCGTGCGGCTTGATCCGGACGGAGAAGCCGCTCCCAATGATCATCCCCACGACCTCGTCGATCATCTCCTTGGTGCGGCCGCTCTCGCCGATGTCGACGTGGATCTCCAAGTTGAAGCGCAGGAGCGAGAAGTCAGACAGGCTGAGAAGCAGGCGCTGCGCTAGCTCGAAGGAGAGCCACGCCTCGCGCCAGATCTTCTGTCGCAGCGAGGCGACGAGCCTCTCCCGCTGGCGGGTCCAGAAGTACCGCCCTCCCTTGCCCAGCTTGTGCAGGACGATCGCGCTCACGAAGTCGACATTGTCGGGCCCCGAAGAAGAGTCCGTCCCGATGAGGATCTCGTAGCGCGCCTTGGGATCCTCTTCCATCCCGTGCACGATCGTCGCGACGACGTCCTCGAACGACATCTCACCGGCGTGTGGGTTGAAGAATCGCTCGTCCATGTCCGCCCATGGTATAGCGGAGGGAAGGTCCTTTCAAGAGATGGGGAGGCGGAAGGCGAAGACCGCTCCGCCGGCCTTGCCGTTCTCGGCCCAGATTCTGCCGCCGTGGGCCTCCACCCACTGTTTGGCGATGGCAAGACCCAAGCCGCTTCCGCCGACGGCGCGGCTCCTCGCCGCGTCCCCGCGGTAGAAGCGCTGGAAGAGGTGCGCCAGATCCTCGGCGGAGATGCCCGGGCCGCTGTCCGCGACACGGACCTCGACCTCGTCGGCCTCTTGGACAACGCTGACGCGGACCTCCCCGTCCGGCGGCGTGTAGCGCAGGGCGTTTGAGACGAGGTTCGCCAACACCTGGCGAACCCGCTTCGGGTCGACGGTAAGCTTGGGAAGCGACGAGTCGATGTCAGCCTCGATCCGCGGACCCTTCTCAATCGATAGGCGGACCGTCTCCATCACCTGGCTCACCAAGGCGCCGAGGTCGGTCGGCTCCTTGTCCAGCCGCAGCTCCCCGGCGTCGGCCAGGGCCAAGTCGCGCAGGTCGTCGATCAGCCGCCCCAGGTGGAGAGTCTCCTCGTAGATCGGGGCGATCGTCTCCGCCGTCGGTTGGTAGACCCCATCCAGGACCGCCTCCAGGTTCCCCTGGATGATCGTGACCGGCGTCCGCAGCTCGTGCGCGATGTCGGCCGTCATCGTCTGGCGGACCCTCTCGGACCGACTCAGGTTGTCGACCATCCGGTCGAAGGATTCCCCCAGCTGCCCGAACTCGTCCTTAGCCTTCAGGCAAACCCGCTCCGTGAGGTCTCCGCGAGCGATCCTCTCGGTGGCGCTGGAGAGGCGGCGAAGCGGGGACAGGACCTGGGAGATGAGGAGACCGGAGAGGAACAGCGCGACGCCCGAGGCGATCCCTCCGCCGATCAGCGCCGAGCGCTTGGCCGAGCCAAGGAACTCCGCCTCCGTGGGGTCGAGCACCGCTCCTTGTCCGCAGAGGAAGAGCGTCCCGTACCGTTCGTCCCCGGCTGCAATGGGGAGCCCCACCGCGAGTTCCTTGGGAGTCAGGGGCGTTCCCACCCGGCCCTCCTCGGTCGTGACGACGATCGTCCCGTCTTCGTCGGCGATGCAAAAACCGCCGATCAGAGAGGTGCGGCGCACGATCAAGAGACCGTTGATGAGAACCGTGTACTGGTTGCACAACAGCCGATCGACTCCGACCCAGACGCCTGTACGCTCGTGGTACGCGGCGAGGAGTCCGCAGACCTGTTGGGCGACTTGCTCCTTGCTGCGATCGCGGAACTCCGCGAACTGCGAATTGATCCCCCGGGCGGTCAGGAAGTAGACCAGCGCAACGGAGAGGAGGATCAGGACCGCGAACGAGAGCCCCAGCTTCAGAGCGAAGGGGAATCGGCGACGCACGCTAGGTCTCCCGAGCGAAGCGGTATCCGACCCCGTGCACCGTCAGGATGTAGCGCGGCTCTTTGGGGTCCTGTTCGATCTTTCGGCGGAGGTTCTTGATGTGGGTGTCGATGGTGCGGGCAAACGAGTCGTACGTGTAGCCTTGGACCTCGCGCAGGAGCTGCAGGCGGGTAAAAACCTGTGCGGGATGCCGGGCGAGGAAGGCGAGGAGATCGAACTCCGTCGGTGTCAGCTCGATCTCCTTGCCGGCCACCTTCACTTCGCGGGTCTTGAGACCGATCTCGAGTTCCCCATAGACGAGGCGATCGGCCTCAGCCGTCCCTCCCTCCAGGCGGCGCAGCACGGCACGCACTCGCGCGACGAGCTCGCGCGGGCTGAACGGCTTCACGACGTAGTCGTCGGCGCCGAGCTCCAGGCCCACGACCCGGTCCGCCTCTCCGGCCTTGGCGGTCAGCATGATGATGGGGACGCCCGACGTGGCGCGGATCCTCCGCGTGACCTCGATCCCGCTCAGCTTGGGAAGCATCAGGTCGAGAACGATGAGATCGGGGCCCTTCTCGGCGAACGCGCGGAGCGCCTCTTCGCCGTCGGCCGCGGTGTACGTCTTGAACCCCTCGCGGTCGAGGTAGGCCTTGACGGTTCGGACGATCATTTCTTCGTCGTCGACGACCAGAATCCGCTTCATCGGTTCCATCATTATACACACGGGAAGAGTGTCGAGATCCGTCGTGTCCTCTCCCTTCTTCTCCCCGGCGTTGCGCTCAACGGCACCCGCGCGTCTCGCCTACTTGCGAGAGCGGAGAATCCTCCGCGTCGACCTCCGAAGCCTCGTTGTCCCATCTCTCTTAACTCTAGCCCTCCCCCTTGAAGAGGATGTGACCCCGGGGTGAAGATCTTGTGAGGAGCGGGGCGTGGCATTGGTTTGTGTGCCTTCTGCGGCTACCATGGTGCGTGTCCGCGGGACGGCAAGGGCGGTTGGAGCCGACGAGGCAGCCCGGATCATCACGGGTCGACAGGACGGACTGTCTCTGGAATTCCGTCAGCTTCGCTCGTCCCAGCCAAACAGAAGCCTAGGAGAAGCCATGAAGACGATACTGGTCGTTTCGACGGAGAGCCACGCCGGGAAGAGCGTCGTCTGCCTCGCGTTGGGACTCTCCCTCAAGGACAAGGGAATCCCCTTTGCCTACATGAAGCCGATCAGCTATGAGGTCTCCTACGCCACAGGGGAGCCGATCGACCGAGACGCGGAGGCGATCCGCTCGATCCTCGGCCTGGAAGACGGGCTCCGCGACATCGCCCCCGTCCCCTTGGAGGGGCCCTTCCTGCGCGAGGCGATCGAGTCTGGGGACCGCGGATTCCGGCAGCGCATCCTCGAGTCGTACCAACGAATCATGGAGGGCCGCCAAGTCGCCCTCATCGAAGGACGACACCACCTTGGACTGGGAGTGAGCGCTGGGCTGAGCGATCTTGAGCTGGCGCAGCTCCTGGACGCCGACGTCCTCATTCTGACTCGCTACGACGGCGAGGCGGCGATCGACCGGATCCTGTGTGCCCTGCGGCTCCTCGACGGCGGGCCCCGGGTGCTGGGCGTCATCTTGCGAGAGGTCTCCCTGGACACGGAGTTCAGCGTCGTGAACGATGTCTTCGTGCCTTTCCTCGCCGACCGGGGTGCCGAAGTCCTCGGAATCGTCCCCTTCGAGCACCGCCTCCGCTCAGTGAGCGCCGAGGAGATCCTCGACCGACTCGGCGGGAAACAAGCGACCGACGTGCCCCTCGACCGCCCGATCGGGCACTTCCTCGTCGGCGCCACCGGGCCTCAGGCCGCCCTGCGGAGCTTCCGTCGTACGCCGGAGCTCGCTGTGATCACAGGGGGCGATCAGACGGAGATCCAACTCGCGGCCCTCGAAGCCCCGGACATCCGCTGCCTGATCCTGACCAGCAACCTGCGCCCGAATCGGACCGTGATCAAAGAGGCTCAGGAGAAGAAAGTCCCCGTCATCGTCGTAGGCCAGCACACCCTCGCCGCGGCCGAGCAGTGCGACGGCCTCCTCTCTCGGACGTGGATCCACCGCGGCGAAGCGCTTGACTTCGCGATCAGCTTCTTCCGCTACAACATCGACGTCGAGCGAATCATCGAGAAGGCTGTCGATCACTGATCGCCGGCGATCACGTACTCCCACGTGATCCTCGGCGCGCTGGCCAAGGAGTTCGCGACCGAGCAGTACTTCGATAGCGAGAGATCGATCGCCTTCTTGAGGTTCTCCTCGGGGACAGACCCCTTCACTCGGTAGATCAGGTGGATGGTCTTGATCGCCTTGGGGTAGTCCGTCTCTCGCTCGTCCGCGATCTCGATCTCGAGCGACGCTGGCTCTGTCCGCATCTTGTGCAGGATGGAGATGACGTCCATCCCCGTGCATCCGCCGAGGGCGCAGAGGAGGATCTCGATCGGCCGCGCCGCGCTGTCTCGTCCCCCGACCTCCGAAACGGCGTCCATCGGCACCGCGTGCCCGCTCTTGCCTTGCCCCACGAACCGCATGCCCCCTTCGTGTCGCACGATCGTTTGCCCCATGGCTCCTCCGTCAATCCAAAGATTCAAATGATTGACAACTCCCGGCCACCGCGGGTACCATTCTAGGGGAGGCGCCGCCCAAGGAGCAACGAATGCTGACCGATGCAAGAAGGAAGCGGTGGGTCCAGATCTTCGCCTCGCTCGCGAGCGAGGCCCGCCTTCGGATCGTCGAGATGCTGACCGAAGGGGATCTGCAGTGCCAGGAAATCCGGGGAGAGATTGAGCTGAGCCAGCCGGCCATCTCCTACCACCTCACCAAGCTCGAGCGCGCTGGCGTCCTCGTGAAGGAGAAGAGAGGAACGCGGACCTGCTATCGCCTGGCGAGCGACCTCTCTCTCTTGATCAAGATGCTAAGACAGGAGGAGAAGCGATGACCCACGTCGTAACGCTGTACACCACGCCCACCTGTTCCTGGTGCCACGCGGTGAAGGACTACCTTCGGGCGAGAAGAATCCCCTTTGAGGAGATCGACGTCTCCGCGGATCCGACGCGGGCCCGCGAGATGGTAGAGAGGACGGGGCAGTACGGCGTCCCGGTCACGGATATCGACGGGGAGATAGTGGTGGGCTTCGACCGAGCCAGGATCGACTCCCTGCTCGGAGGCGTCGAGTAAGAAAGCCCCACCCCGCTTCCGGGCCGGGGCGAGCCGGAGGAGAACCCGGAGGGAAATCAAGCTAGCCTTCCTTCTCCTGGCTCGGTGCGGGTCTGCTGCTGCGAGCCTCGGGCAATCAGGGGACGAAGAGCGGAAGCGGCATCAGATCGTCTTCCGGCTGAGACACGGGGCGTCGTGCGCGTCGCGTCTCGCGACGGAGAGC
>JAPLGE010000072.1 GCA_026390315.1 Candidatus Bipolaricaulota bacterium | reverse complement strand
GCGAGCGCCCGGAACTGCGGCACCGAGAGGTCGAGCCCGCGGTGGCTCCTCATTTCGGCTCGGATCTCACGCATGACAAGAGGCACGGCATCGAGCACGCTGCGGGCGCAATCGTCGGCGGGAATCGGCATTTGGTTTCCTTCACAAATGATTTACCTTGCTAAGTATATCAACAGAGGTTGCCGTCGTCCAGCGTGCCCGTACTGATGGATTCCCGCGACATTCGCCGACGGAACGTCCTCCGGTGAAGTCCTCACCTGCCGCCGTTGCCGGGCCGAACGAAAGGGGCCCACGCCAGACCTCTGGCGCAGACCCCATCGTCGCTTGGGGAGGAACGGGCCTAGGAATGTCTCAGGGTCATTGCAGGTTGACGGACCACGTCCACTGCGGCGCGCCGTTGATGCTGTACCAACCACTCATACTCCGCTGGTTCGAGCTGAGTGTCCCGTCGAGGACCAGCCCGCCAAAGCACGTGATCGTCACCTGATCTCCGGCAAGAATGCACGCGCTGATGGTGTAATTTCGCACGACAACGGTCAACGACCCTCCGATCCCTCCTGCGCCCGACTGAGTCAGGTTCAGGGTCATAGCTAGCCGGTTGGCACCGTCGTCAATGTAGCCTGACCACGTGCCGTTCAGACTCGGGCTCACCGTGAGTGTCTTCTCTTTCGTCGATGTGCCCCCGCTTGCGTCCGTGACCGTCAGGCGCACGTCGTAGGTGTCGCCCTTCGCGTAGGCATGCGTCGGGTTCTGCGTCGAGGAGCTCTCCGAGTCGCCGAAGTCCCAGTCCCACGACTTCACCCCGCCGGCGGAGAACGGGCTGCCTTGGTCGGTCGAGTCGTCGCTGAACCGCACGTTCGTCCGCGCGATCGGGTCGGACGGAGTCCACGAGAACTGCGCCACCGGCACCGCGTCCAACATTCCGCAGCCTAGAAGCGCTCCCGCCGCGACAAGCAACGTCACCAGTGCCGTCCATCGTAGAGTTCGCATCATATGCCTCCCCCCTAGTGCTCGCCCGCATTATAGCACGCCCAAGGAAGCGGGCGACAGGCGGTCTTGGGCCGCGACGGCCGCGTGTGGTATCGTGGGTCGAGAGACGCAGGGCAGGAGGCGGATCGGATGGAGGCGAGGGGAAGCGTGGCAGGCCGGCCCGGGAGACCGCTCGTTCGGTTCTACGGTCTCTCGACCTGCATCTGGTGCAAGCGAACGCGCAAGCTCCTCGAGGAGGAGGGCGCGTCGTTCGAGTACGTGTACGTGGACCTCCTCGACGACGACGACAAGGACGACGTCATGGCCGAGGTGCGCCGCTTCAACCCGCGGGAGACCTTCCCCACGCTCGTCTTCGGGGACTCGCGGTGCATCGTGGGCTATCACCCGGAGGAGATCAAGGAGGCGCTCGGCCGATGAACGACGTGACGCCGATCGGACGGGAAGAGGTCGAAGCGTTCGTCGCGCGCCTCCGCGAGGACGCGGAACGTGGCGGATACCACCTCAATCCGGACCGGGATTTCACGACCGTCCTCGCACAGGGCCTGCTCGAGAACGAGCGGCGCTACGGCTACCGCTCCTGTCCGTGCCGCCTCGCGACGGGCGAGAAGGAGCGGGACCTCGACGTCGTCTGCCCGTGCGACTACCGCGACGCCGATCTCGTCGAGTGGGGGGCTTGCTACTGCGCGCTCTACGTGAGCGACGAGGTCCTCGCCGGAGAGAAGGACGTCGAGCCGATTCCGGAACGGCGGCTGGCTGAGGCGGAGCGCCTCACGGGTCAAGCGGCTTCCTCCGGCGAGGAGAGTCGTCGGTCTCGGCTGACCGTGCTGCCGCTTCCCGTCTGGCGCTGCCGCGTCTGCGGGTACTTGTGCGCCCGCGAGCGGCCGCCGGGCGTCTGCCCGATCTGCAAGGCCAAGGTAGACCGGTTTGAGCGGTTCCTCTGACCTCGCGCGAGGAAGAGGAGGCGAGGGTGTCTGGAGAACGGGTCATCGTCAGGCAGAACGCCCGATTCGCGACGGAGTTCTTGGCCTCCGACCCTCGCCGGGACGACTCCCAGGAGCTCACGCCGGTCGAGCGTCTGGAGGAGCTGACTCCGTATGGGATGCTCCTGATCGGTCTCGGTGCCTGCACGGCGATCGTCCTCCACACCTACGCCAAGCGCCACGATCTCAGGCTCGATCGCGTCGAGTTGCGCCTTTGGTACGACCGGGTCTTCGCGAAGGACTGCGAGACCTGCGACACGGTCGAGCGGTATCGGGAGACGATCGACGAGGAGATCTCGCTCGAAGGCGACCTCGACGCGGAGGAACGGAGGCGTCTCTTGCTCGTCTCCAAGCACTGCCCGATTCACAAGATCCTCGCTTACGGGATGGAGATCGCCTCCCGCCTCGACGAGAGGCGGGAATCGGCCGGGCGAGAGACTCTTTGAGAGGATCTCGTCCCCCTCGTTTGGCGCCCGTCGCTCAGGCGGAGTAGCCCTGGCGACGCATGGAACGCACGCCAAGGAGAAGCATCAGGAGCGCGAAGCCGGCCAAGACGCCGAGTTCGAGCGCGACCCCAGAGATTCCACGGCCGCGGAGCATCACCTCGCGTAGGGCAGAGTTAGCGTAGGTGAGCGGAGAGCACCAGGCGAGGAGGCGGATGTTCGTCGGCATGGCGTCGATCGGCCAGAAGACGCCGCTGATCATGATCGAGGGGATCAGGAGGACGAGGATGAACTGCATGGCCTGGAACTCGTTCCGGGCGATCGTGGAGAGGAGGGTGGCGATTCCCTGAAGCCCGATCGCGTACACGAAGACGATGAGAAGGACGAGGAGCGGGCTTCCGGCAAAGCGGATGTGGAAGAGGAGATGGGAGACGAGGAAGAGCTCGCCCAGCTGGAGGAGGCTGACGAGGGCGAAGGCGAGGGTGTACCCCAGGCTCACCTCCCACGGCCGGACCGGCGCGACGAGCGTCCGCGTGAGGGTGCCGCTCGCCCGCTCACGCACGATCGAAATGACGGTGAGCATGATCGTGATCAACGTCATGGCGAACCCGATTACGCCGGGCGCGGTGTAGTCGAGAGCGCTCACCTGTCCTCCGTACAACGCGTGCACGTCGAGGGGGTCCTTCAGGGTCGGCGTCGCCTGTTGCTCGGCGACGAGACGGGTCAGGGCTTCGTTCAGAGAGAGGGCGACCCACGACGTCACGACCGGGTTCGAGTCGTCAAGGTAGAGGGTCGCCAAAGCCCCCTCGGCGGTCTCCGGAGGCAGGAGTTCGACGGAACGGCCTTGATACGTGGTCTTCTGAGGCCCTCTCTCTCGCAGCGCCTCGTTCGCCAGAGCGTGGGAGAAGCTCTTCGGGAGGACGAGGCCGGCCCAGTACTTCCCCGCCTTCACCTCCTCTTGGATCTTGTCCGGTTTGTCGTGGAGGACGACGTCGAACAGCTCTCGGTCCAGCGACTGGACGAGCTTTGCCCCGAGGGAGAGCGTCAGGGTGATCCGGCCGAGCTCAGCGGTCCGCACGGAGGCGAGGCCGCTGTCCTCATTCACGACCGCGACCTTGAGGTGGGTGGGCCTCCCCGAGGAGAAGGAGTAGCCGTAGAGCAGGACGAAGAGAAGCGGCGTGAGGACGATCAGAATGAGAGTACGCGGGTCCTGGCCGATCCGGAAGAGGACGTGCTTGGCGACGGTCCAGGTCTTCATGTTCTCACCTTACTTTCTTCTTCCAGGCGTGTGAACGCCTCCTCGAGCGAGGCGACGCCGGTCTTTCGGAGGAGCTGCTCGGGCGACCCCTCGGCGAAGAGGCGTCCCTGGTTGAGGAAGCCCACCACGTGGCAGCGCGCGGCCTCCTCCATGAGGTGGGTCGTGACCACGAGGGCCACGTCCTGGGCGGCGAGCTTGAGGAAGTGCTCCCACAACGAGCGCCGAAGACGCGGATCGACCCCGACCGACGGCTCATCGAGGAAGAGAAGGCGGGGCTTGTGGAGGAGGCTCGCCGCGAGAGACGCCCGTCGCTGCATCCCGCCGGATAGGGTCCCCACCCGCTGGCCGCGGCGGTCGGAGAGCTCCACGAGGGCGAGGAGTTCCTCCGCTCGCTCCTTGAGTTGCTCGCGCGGCAGGTCGTAGAGCTCCGCGAAGAAGGCAAGGTTCTGCATCACGGTCAGGTCGGGGTAGAGGGCGACCTCCTGAGGCATGTAGCCGATCTGAGAGCGGATGCGGAAGTTGGGGACGCGCCAGCCGAGGACCACGGCCTCGCCCGCGTCCGGCCGGAGGAGACCGCAGAGGATGCGGATGAGGGTCGTCTTGCCCGCGCCGTTTGGCCCCACGAGTCCGTAGAGTTGGCCTTGCCGAACGGAGAGATCAAGGCCGGAAAGGGCGACTCGGTTCTTGAAGCTCTTTTTGACCCCCCTCGCGCGAACGACCTCTTCCGTCTCGCTCATAGGACGTCGTAGCTCAACTGCACCGTGAGGGTCATCGTCGGCCGTTCGTAGCCGGTCTCGTAGTCAAGCTCCAGGTTGACGGTCAGGCTCAACTTTGGGGAGAGCTGGGAGAGGAGCGTCGCCGAGACCTGGTGGTGGTCGAAGGGGGTCGTGCCCGTCGTGGTCCATGACTGGTCGCGGGAGAGGTCGTACCGCGCACGGATCCGCCAGGTCCCGCTGATCCGACGTCCGTAGGACAGGGACGCCCGAAAGGAGTAGCGTTCGAAGAGGTTGAGGCCGGAGGTCCAGTTGGCGCTCGCTCCCCACTGGGAGACCGGATCAGGGACCAAGGCGAGGTTCCAGGTGAGGGCGAGCGCCTCGCTCACCTTCGCGCTCGGGAAGGCGTTCGCGGCGAGGCCGACCCGCGCCTGCACCTCCCACCCGCAGAGCCGGGCCTCCTCGGTGGAAGCGAGGATATCCTCGATCTCCAGCAGGGCCAGGGCTCCCAGACTTCCTCCCTGGACGAGGCCCGACCCCTCAATCTCCCGTTCGATCGTTGCGAGTCGCTCCATCGCCGAGGGGCTGACTTCTCCGATCGTCTGGGCGAGCTGCTGCAGAAGGTCGTCCGGGAGTGGACCGAGGAGGGTCCCTTCGTCCAGGAACTGGTTCTGGATGCGAATCGCCTTCGCGAGCGGCGTCACGTCGCGGAACCGCCCGATCCCCAATCCCCCGGTGAGGTCGCCCTCGAGGCCAGTCGAAACGTCGTAGCTTACGTTGAGAGCGCCGATCCCGAACGTGTCATTCTCTAGGTAGCGCTTGAGATTGCCGGATCCCGTCAGGGAGAGGTCGAGCCCCGTCGTGTCGAGCGCGACCCGCGACTTCCCATCCAGGCGCCATCCGAAGGTCGCGGAGTCAACGATCTCGGTCGAATCGACGAGGAGCGTGCCCGTTGACGTGCTCGTGCGGGGCGGGGAGAACTGGTCCTGGAACCACTGGAAGCTCGCCTGCACGTTAAAGTGGGCGAAGTGGCTCTCCGCCGGCGTGAACGCGCAGGGTGACTGCGAGGCCCCCCCGAAGGAGAAGGCCGCGGCACAAACCAGGACGACGGTGAGCGCTCGAACGTCTCTTCTGCTCGTGGCAATCATCCCCACGACTCTACCCCGTGACGGGCGGACGCGTCAAGTGAACGGGTTCCTGAAGGGGCGGGGTTGCGGAAGAGAGCGCCCGATCGGAGAATCGGCTGCGCACGTTGAGCCGTCACGGGTCTCGCGCGACGGACCGGCGGGAAGCTTGACGGGTGAAGGGACTTGAGCGAGGGGTCTCGGCGCCGGGCGAGTGCGTCTCGAGGCGGCCCAGGGGGCGCAACGCGGAAACAGGGGGTTCGGATGGACGCGACCAAACGAGAGAAGATCTGGCACGCGGTCTCCGCCGTGGAGGCCGCCCGGACGCTCGCCGTGGACCCGGGGATCGGCCTTTCGAGCGCCGAGGCGGGGAGACGTCTCGCTGAGCACGGCCCGAACGCGCTTCCCGAGACGCCGCCCGTTCCGTTCTGGAAGCAGCTCCTCGAGCAGCTGAAGGGGTTCGTCGTCCTCATTCTGCTCGCGGCGACTCTTATCTCCCTCGCCCTCGGCGATTGGATCGAGGCGGGGGTGATCTTCGCCATCGTCGTTCTCAACGCGGTTGTTGGCGCTCTGCAGAACAACCGCGCGGAAAGGGCGCTCGCGAGCCTCAAGGAGATGGCGGCTCCCGAGGCGCAGGTGATTCGGGACGGCGCGCGCACCACGATCCTGGCGCGGGACCTCGTGCCCGGAGACGTCGTCCTCCTCGAGGCCGGCTCGATCGTGCCGGCCGACCTGCGGCTCCTGGAAGCGGCGGCGCTCAAGGTCGACGAATCGTCCCTGACCGGGGAGTCCGTTCCCGTCGAGAAGAAGTCCGAGATCGTCCTGGACCCGCAAGCCCAGGTCGCAGATCGCGTGAACTCGTCCTTCATGGGGACGATCGTCTCCTACGGCCGCGCGAAGGGGATCGTCGTCGGGACAGGGCTCTCCACCGAGCTCGGCGGCATCGCGGAGATGATCGGCGAGAAAGGGAAAGAGGAGACTCCTCTTCAGCGGAAGCTCGAGGAGTTCGGGAAGCTCCTCGGCACGGTGGTCCTCGTCGTCTGCGCGATCGTCTTCGTCGTGAGTCTCGTGCGGGAGCCGGAAATCCAGGTCCTCTTCCGGGAGGGGATCGGTCCGTACCTGCACGTCGCGCGCACCAGCCTCCTCGGCCTCTTCATTGTTGCGGTCTCGCTCGCCGTCGCCGCGGTTCCGGAGGGGCTCCCCGCGTTCGTGACCATGACCCTGGCCATCGGCATGCGGGAGATGCTGAAGCGCCACGTCCTCATCCGCCGGCTTCCTTCGGTCGAGACGCTGGGCTCGGCGACCGTGATCTGCACCGACAAAACGGGAACTCTCACCCAGAACCAGATGACCGTCACGGCCGTCTGGGCCGCCGGCGAGCCCTTCGAAGTCACCGGCCAGGGCTACGCCCCTTCGGGTGGGTTCACCCGGGGAGGGTGCGAGGTAGATCCCAAGGACTTTCCGGTCCTAGAGCGGACCCTGTGGGCCGGCCTTCTGTGCAACGACGCCGAACTCGCTCGCTCTCCCACGTTCCGCGTGATCGGGGATCCGACCGAGGGGGCGCTCCTCGTCGCGGCCGCGAAGGCGGGCATGAGTCGAGAATCCTCGGCGGAGCTGCGCCGCGCGGCGGAGGTCCCGTTTGACTCGGATCGCAAGCGGATGACGACGATCCACCCTGCGGTTACCGGGTCGCCGATTTCGGCGGGCGGTGCGCACTACGTTGCCCTCACGAAGGGGGCAGCCGACGTCGTCCTCTCCCTGTGCGAGCGAATCGAGGGGAGAAGCGGCCCCGAGCCTCTCTCGGAGAAGGGGCGCGGGGAGATCCTGGCCGCGAACGAGCGCATGGCTTCGACGGGTCTGCGGGTTCTGGCGGCGGCCTGGCGGCCGCTCAGGGATCTCCCAGAAGAGGTGACTCCCCAGGTTGTGGAGCGGGACCTTGTCTTCCTTGGGCTTCTGGGAATGCAGGACCCACCGCGGCCGGAGGTGGCGGAGGCGGTGGAGACGGCCCGCACGGCGGGCCTACGGAGCATCATGATCACGGGGGACCACGTGGCGACCGCCGAGGCCATCGCGCGCCAGATCGGGATCCTTCGCCCGGGCGGCCGGGTCATCCCCGGGCTGGAGCTTGAGGGAATGAGCGACGAAGAACTGGCCCGCATAATCGACGGGGTCGACGTCTTCGCCCGCGTCTCACCTCACCACAAGGTGCGCATCGTGGACGCCCTCCGGGCGCAGGGCCACGTGGTCGCCATGACCGGTGACGGAGTGAACGACGCCCCGGCCCTGCGTCACGCCGACATCGGGATTGCCATGGGGATCGCCGGAACGGACGTCGCCAAGCAGAGCGCGGACATGGTCCTGACCGACGACAACTACGCCTCCATCGTCGCCGCCGTGGAACAGGGGCGGGTCATCTACTCGAACATTCGGAAGACCGTCTATTACCTGCTCTCATGCAACTTCGCCGAGATCGCGATCATCTTCTTGGCGATCCTGGTTGGCTGGAAGTCCCCCCTCACGGCGATCCAACTGCTATGGCTGAACCTCCTGACGGACGGGGCGCCCGCTCTCGCCCTGGGCCTTGAGAAAGGGGAGCCGAACGTCATGAAGAGCCCCCCGCGCTCCCCAAGGGAGCGGATCATCAACCGCTCGATGGCGATGGGGATCGTCTTCCAGTCGCTCGCCCTCACTGCCTCCGTGCTCGGGATCTACGCCCTTGCCCACTCGAGCGGCTGGGCGGGCGCGGCGGGGACGCTCGCCTTCGTGACCCTCGTCCTCGCGGAGCTCCCGGTCGCCTACGGAGTCCGCTCCGAGACGACCCCTCTCTACCGGCAAGGGTTTTTCTCCAATCGCTCCATGCAGTGGGCGTGCCTTGTCTCGGTGCTTCTGTTGGTGGTCGTTCTCTACGTTCCTGTGTTCGAGGGGCCGTTCGGCGTGGTTGAGCCGAGCGGCAAGATGTGGGCGGTCGTCCTCCCGCTTGCCTTCTTCCCGCTCCTCGTCCTTGAGACGAGGAAGAGCTTCCTCGCGCGCCGCGCAAGGAAGTAGAGGTCTTCGCCACAGAGGGGACGAGCTTCGTTCTACGCGTCCGGCAGTGGCCCGTCCGATCGGGTCCGCGCGGCCGCCCGGCGGCGTCCGATCAGCAGTTTCCATCCTTCGAACCACACGATGCTTGCGAGTCCCGCGACCAGGCAGATCACCAGATCCTGGGTGCCCAAAGCCGCGAAGTGGAAGAGGTCACGCAGGAAGGGGACGTAGAGAACAAGCCCCATGAACGCGATGGCTCCTCCCGTCACAACCCACAGAGCGGTGTTGCGGGTGGAGAGGGTGGCGAAGATCGTGCGCGACCAGGAACGGTTCGTGAAGATGAGGCCGAGGTTCGCCACGATCAGCGTCGTGAAGCACATGGCGCGGGCGTGATCCTCCGGCTGTCCCAGAACGCGCGAGGCGATGACGAACACGGCCAGCACGCTGGCCAGGACGACCGCTCCCTGGATGAGGCTCAGGGTGACCGAGCGGCGATCGAAGACGGCGGCGCCGGGTTCCCGCGGCGGCCGGCGCATCACGTCCCGCTCCTCTCGCTCCGCCTCGAACGCGATCGAGCAGGCCGGATCGATGATCAGCTCGAGGAAGACGATGTGGACCGGCAAAAGGACGAGCGGCCACCTGAAGAGGACGGGGATGAGGGACATCCCCGCAATCGGCACGTGGACCGCCAGGATGTAAGCCATCGCCTTCTTCAGGTTGTCGAAGACCCGCCGACCCATGCGGACGCCCTGGACGAGCGAGGAGAAGTCGTCGTCGAGGAGCACGAGGTCGGCCGCCTCGCGGGCGACGTCGGTCCCGCGTCCGCCCATCGCGATTCCGATGTGCGCTGCCTTGAGGGCCGGCGCGTCGTTCACGCCGTCTCCCGTCATGGCCACGATCTCGCCGTTTGCCTTGAGGGCCTGGACCAGCCGGAGCTTCTGCTCCGGCACGACGCGAGCGAAGAGGTTCACGGTCCGGATCCGCCGCTCGAGCTCCGCGTCGTCCATCGCCTCGAGATCCGCGCCGGTGATCACCTCGTCGACCGGGCGAAGCCCGACCTGGCGCGCGATGTTCCGCGCCGTCGTCGGGTAGTCCCCGGTGATCATCACGACGCGGATCCCGGCGCTGGTGCACTCGCGGATCGCGCGGGGGACCATCGGTCGGATGGGGTCCTGCAGGCCGACGAGCCCGAGGAACTGGAATCGGAAGTCATGCGGTCCGGCGGGCAACGCGGTCGGCTGGAAGTTGGCCTTGGCGACGCCAAGTACCCGCAGGCCCTGCTCGGCCATGGAGTCGACCTCGCGGGAGAGGGCTCCGAGCTCCGTCGGGGCGAAGTGGCAGAGGTCGGCGATCGCCTCGGGGGCTCCCTTGGTCGCGATCACGTAGTCCTCTCCGTAAGGGGACTTCCAGACGTGAGAGACGGCGAGGAGATCCTGAGAAAGGGGGTACTCACGCAGGAGGGTCCACGTGGCGTGCAGGTGTTCCGTGTCCGCGAGCGTGCGGTCGCCCAGCTCCTTGAACGCTCGCTCCATTGGATCGAAGGGATCGCGCTGGCTGGCGAGGATGAGGAACTCGACGAGTTCGTGAAAGACCTCCGGGAGAGGCGCGCTGGGGCGCTGGCTCACGTCGTACGCCGCTCCCCGGGCGAAGAGACTCGCGACGGCCATTCGGTTCACGGTGAGCGTCCCGGTCTTGTCGACGCACAGGACGGTCGCCGAGCCGAGCGTCTCGACGGCAGGCATGCGGCGCGTAAGGACCTGCTCTTGGGAAATCCGCCACGCTCCGAGGGCGAGGAAAACCGTCAGGACGACCGGGAACTCCTCCGGGAGAGTGGCCATGGCGAGCGTGATCCCAGCGAGGAGCCCGTTCAGCCAGTCGCTACGGGTGAGCCCGTACACGACCACCATCACGAGACACAGGGCCGCTCCGAGGAGGGCGAGGTTGCGCACGAGCCGCCGCGTCTCCACTTGCAGGGGCGTCGTCTCTTGCTCGAGAGTCTCGAGAGCGCGGCCGATCTTCCCCATCTCGGTCGCAAGTCCGGTCGCCTGGACCTCGGCGACCCCGCGGCCCTGCACGACGAGCGTCCCGGAGTACACGAACGGGAGGTCATCCCCTCCTGGCCGCCTGTCTTGGGTCTTGCCGTCCCAAGGGACTTTCCGCACGGGAACGGATTCCCCGGTCAGGAGAGACTCGTCGACGGAGAGGCTCGACGTGCAAAGGACGGCGGCGTCGGCAGGCACTCGGTCCCCTTCCGCCAGAATAAGGACATCTCCCCGGACGACTTCCCGGCCAGCGATCCTCTTCTGCTCTCCGTCGCGAATGACGAGGGCGCGGGGGCTCGACAGGTCTCGCAGCGCCTCGAGGGCGCGCTCGGTCTTTCGCTCCTGGTACAGGGTGATTCCCATGACCACGAAGACGAACCCGAGGAGCATGAGGGCCTCCTGTAGGTCGCCTAGGATGAGGTACAGCCCGCCGCCGGCGACGAGGAGGAGAAGCATCGGCTCGCGCACGACCTCGAGGGCAATCGCCAGGATGTGGCGTCGCCTGGCCGCGGGAAGCTCGTTTGGCCCTTCTTCCCCGAGTCTCGCCGCCGCCTCTCTCTCTGTGAGCCCGGTCGTCTTCGACAAGTCCAGCCCACCCAACACGATTCCTCCTTCTTCAATCGAAACGACGGAATGGTAGCAGAATAGGGAGCGGGCCCCAACCTGAGCCCGTGGGGCGGCGCGGACTCCTTGCCGCGTGGAGGCTGGCAACAAGCCTGCTTTTGGGGAGGCTGGTTCGGCCTCGGCCTCGTGCGAGCGCGGGCAGCGGCTTGACTTCTGGGTCGTTCCGCGCTACGAGAGGGTAGACGTTCGATCTTCAGGAGGTGAGCGGGATGGACGAGGAGGCGGCGGGAATCCTGATCGCCGTTGCGGTCGTGGTGGCGGTCGTCCTGGCCCTCTTTCTTCTCCTGATTCCGGAACCGTCCGAACGAGCGGTCATTGCGACGGAACGCCTCGACGTCGCGGTCCTGGCGTTCGGGAACAGCTCGGCCTGGTCCAGCGTGGGCGAGACCCTGCGCGCCCGCGTGGAGACCAAGCTGGTGAATACCGAGGGGATTTCGGTCTTCTCTCGCGTACGTCTGGACGCGCTCCTCACCGAGCAGGCGCTGAGCCAGACGGGGGCCCTCGATCCGTCGACGGCCGTGCGGATCGGCTCTCTCACGGGAGTGAACAAGCTCGTTGCGGGCTCGGTGTACGGGGTAGAGGCCTTGTCGGAAGCGGTCACGATCTGCGAGCGGTGGAAGGACGGCATCTGCGTGCAATCTACGCCAGGAACGCGCTACACGGTGAAGCTTCTCGCACAGGTCGAGGTTCTGAACGCTCAGACGGGGCGCATCGAGCAGGCGCACGACGAGGAGGGGACCGCGAATGCGACGGCCAAGCAAGGCGAGGTCTTCGCGGGCTACGACACGTTGATCGCAGCGGCGGCGGACGACATTGCCTCCGACGTGAGCTCCTTCCTCACCCTCACCTACACTCGCGAGATCCGCTACGGCCTCTACCGTGCGGTCAAGGCGAAGGGAGACGGGTTCGTCGGGGAGGGGGAGACAACTCGCTTCCACCGCTCGGACGCGAAGGCGTACCTGATCGTCCACTTCGCCCGCGTTCGGGACGACGATTCGTTTGACCTTACGTGGGTGGACTCGAGCGGCGCCTTCCTCTCCTCTTTGCAGGACGTGGTGGCGAGCGACGATTGGCGCCTCTACTCGCTCGACCTCGAGAAGGCCCCGCTTGGACGGATCACGGCGAAGGGACGGATCGCTGGGATCGACGCGTTCGCGAAGGCGTTCGTCCTGTCTCCGTAGGAGAAAGGGCGCCAGGCAGCCGCCGGTTCGAGAATGGATCCGCTCAGGATGGGCAAGAGCGGCCGACGCGGCAGGAGGAGGCGACTCGAATGAAGAGCTTCCGCGAAGAGCTTTGGATTGAGGTTCCTTCCCGACGGGGGTTCGTCAACATCACCGCGGACGTCGCGCGGGCGGTCGAGCAAAGCGGAATCCGGGAGGGCTTCTGTCTCGTGAATTCGATGCACATCACCTCAAGCGTCTACATCAACGACGACGAGGGAGGTCTCTTCCAGGACTACGAGAAGTGGCTGGAAGAGCTTGCCCCGCACGCGCCGCCGTCTCGCTACGAGCACAACCGGACCGGCGAGGACAACGCGGACGCTCATCTCAAGCGCGAGATCTTGGGACGAGAGGTCGTGGTGGCGATCACTGCGGGAAGGCTTGACTTCGGCCCTTGGGAGCAGATCTTCTACGCGGAGTTTGACGGTCGGCGTAAGAAACGGGTGCTCGTCAAGATCGTCGGCGAGTGAGGCGAGGCTCGCCCGACGGGAGACGAGGCAACGCTCCCCGCGCTCGCGAACCCGAGTTGACGGAAGCGTCTTCCGTCGGTAGATTCTCGGCTCAGCGCGGCACAGGACGGGTCGTCGTGCCTGAGGAGAGAGGGTCAGTTGCTCGACTCGGCGAGGGGAGAATGGGATGAGGGTCTGCGTTTACCTTGAGAGCGTCAACCTCCTGACTCCCTCTGGCTTTCCCAGTGCCTTCCGCAACCAGCTTCAGGCCCTGCAGACTGCGGGCGTCAAGGTGACGACCGACCCGCGGGACCGCTACGACCTCCTGCACGTTGACTGGACGGCTCCTAAGAGCCTCTACTACCTTCGGCGCGCGAAGCGCCGCGGAATCAGAGTTGTGGCGCATGCCCACAGCGTCGGCGCCTTTGACATGTGGAATAGCTTCACCCTCTCGAACCGCGTCGCTCCCCTCTACGACCGCTACGTGCATTGGTTCTACGCACAGGCCGACTGCGTCTTCACGCCGTCGGAGCGGGCGCGGGAGCTCCTCCTGGCCAAGGGGCTCCGGCGCGTCGCGGTGGTGAGCAACGGGATCGATCGCGATCGATTCCGCTTCTCGCAGGCGAAGAGGGACGAGTTCCGCGCGAACCTTGGCCTTGACCGGTTCACGGTCTACGCCGCCGGGAACGTCTTCCCGCGCAAGGGCGTCTCCGACTTTATCGACGTCGCACACGTCCTTCCGACGGTCGACTTCATCTGGTATGGGTACCGCTGGAAGAGGATCCTGACCTACTATCCGGAGATGCACCGCAGGATCGCGCGCCGCCCGCCGAACGTGCGGTTCGCGGGGTTCGTGCGCGACACAATCGGTGCTTTTTCCGCCTGCGACGCCCTCTTCTTCCCGAGCCAGGGCGAGACGCAGTCTCTGGTCGTTCTCGAGGCGGCCTCGCTCGGTCGGCCGCTCATCCTGCGTGACCTTCCCGAGTACCACGGGTGGCTCACCGAGGGGAAGAACTGCCTGATGGGGCGGACGGTCGAGGAGTTTGCGGAGCTTGTGAAGCGGGTTTCCGAGGAGGAACCGCTCCGCGCGGCTCTCTCCCGCGAGGCCGAAGCGTTGGCGGAGGCGCATCGCCTGGAGCGGATCGGGGAGCGGCTGAGGACTCTCTACGAGGCGGTTCTGGAAGGACGCGACGTCACCTGGGCCGAGAAAGGCGTGCAGCGCGCCGGAGGCGCGCCGCACGGTCAAATGAAACGCTAGAATCCCTCTACGAAAGGACGGTCACGTCCTGAGCCTGGGGGCCCTTCTGGCCCTGGGTCACGACGAACTCCACCTTCTGGCCTTCGCCCAAGGAACGGAATCCTTCGCCCCGAATCGCGCTGAAGTGCACGAAGACATCGTCTCCCTTCTCGCGCGAGATGAAACCAAAGCCCTTGCTGTCGTTGAACCACTTCACGGTGCCGGTCTCACGCTCTGCCATGGTAATGTCTCCTCCTTTTTGCTGGATGACTCATCGAGGCAGAACGTTCTGTGCGGAAACCAGGAAACCCGTATTCCAGACTGAAACGACTGCACGACTGCCAACAACGCCGCTAAGGGTACGCAACGGGAGTGCCTTTGTCAAGCCGTCGAGCTCTTCGTCACTTCGTAGGCGTGTTCAGGCGCGGTAGTCTCGGAGCGATGTCTTCCGGAAAAGGCGTGCGCCGCACAGGGTACGGCGCACGCCTTGGGAAAAGATCCTCTTGAGACCTTACGAGAGAACGACCACGTCCTGGGCCTGGGGGCCCTTCTGGCCCTGGGTGACCGTGAACTCCACCTTCTGGCCTTCGCCGAGGGAGCGGAAACCCTCACCGCGAATCGCGCTGAAGTGCACGAAGACGTCTCCGCCCTTCTCACGGGAGATGAAACCGAAGCCCTTGCTGTCGTTGAACCACTTGACAGTGCCGGTCTCACGCTCTGCCATGGATCTTTTTCCTCCTTTTTGCTGGATGTTTCATCGAGGCAGGGCGTTCTATGCGGAAACCGGAAAACCCGTACTCCATGCAAAAAACGACTGCACGACTCCCAACAACACCGGCAATCTAGCACGGACTAGCATCCTTGTCAAGGAAGACGGAACCCTGCCTGGCCCCCAAGCGGGCCCCTTGTCCGAGCGTCGGCGTGCGGGGTGCGAGCGAGGTTCTGTTTTGTCGAGGGAGCTTGCTTCAGTCCCTTGCCTTCTCGTCGCTACCCCACACGTGCGCGAGGTGCTCGCTCGGAAGCTTCGGCGTGAGGCGGCTCAAGACGACGATGAGAATGAACCCGACCGCGATCCCCGGAATGAACCCGTGGACACCGAACGGCGAGTGAAGGCCCATCCAGACCAGGGAGGTCGTGAGGCCCCCGACCATCGAGGCCAGCACGCCCCCGCGGGTCACGCCCTTCCAGTAGATTCCGAAGAGGATCGGCCAAAGACACGTCGAAGCGATCGCGGCCCAGGCGAAGGCCGCAAGGACGAGGATCATCGCGGGCGGGCGTAGGGCGATGAGAAGCGAGACGAGTCCCACGACCACGCTGCTCAACCGGCTGTAGTGAACCGCGTGCTCCTCCGAGAGCGGCTTGCCCAAGCCCTTCTGGTAGAAGTCCCGCACGACGGCCGTCGAGGCGATGATCAGAACCGAGGAGAAGGTGGACATCCCCGCCGCGATCACGGCCGCAAGGAAGATCGCCGCACCCCACGGCGAAAGGACAGATTGGGTCAGGGTGGGGATGGCGAGGTCCGGATTGGCGAGGCCGGGGTGAAGGACGCGCGCGATCGCGCCGGTCAAGTAGGGGAGGAGAGCCATCGCCCCGCCGATCGTCGCGACGACGGCGCCGACCCGCAGCGCGCTGACGCTCTTGATCGAGTAGAAACGGACCACGAGTTGAGGCATCCCCCAAGCGCCGAAGCTGACGATGAGCGAGTAGGAGACAAGCCCGGGCCAGCCCCAGACGCCCGGTGTCTCGACCAGACCCGGGTCAACGGCGGCCAGCGCGACGTTGGCGGCGGTCAGTCCACCGACCGCCTGCAGGGCGGCGACCGCGAGCAGGATGAGACCCACTCCCATCACCCACGCCTGGAAGAAGCCCGTCCACACGACCGCGAGGTACCCTCCGAGAGACACGTAGGCGATGATGATCAGCCCGGAGAGGAGAACGCCGTAGGCGTACGGAATTGCCATCAGAACCTCGAAGGCGCGCCCCATCCCTTGCAGGACGCTGACGTTGTAGATGATCAGGAAGACGGAGACGACAACAGCGGAGAGGATACGGGCTTCCTTAGCGCGAAAGCGCTCCGCGAGGAAACCGGGCACAGACATCGTCCCTAGGCGGCTCGTGAACTCGCGGACGCGCTTTCCCAGGACGATCCAGGCGAGGGCGCAACCGACGAGGACGTTGACTGCCCCGATCCACAGCGTGGCCATCCCGTACTGGTAGCCGAACCCACCTCCGCCGATGATGAGGACGGAGGAGAAGTACGCGGCCACGTACGAGAGGGCGGTCACCCACGGACCGATTCGCCTCCCCCCGATGTGGAAGTCTTCGGCGCTCTTGAGACGGCGCGAAGTCAGGATTCCGATCGCCGCGAGCAGGCCCATGTAGACGACCAGGACGAAGATGTAGATCGCTCGCTCGTCCATCACGGTCCCTTCTTCCGTCGAAACGCGAAAACGGCCCAGCCGGCCGCGACGAGGACGCTGGCTGCCGCGACGAACCACGCGAGAAAGGTCAACCAGGGGGTGGCGAACGGTCCCATTGAGGTGCCAGTCTCCTTCGTTCTCCTTGGATGGAGCGCGAGGATAGGGGGAGGCGGGCCGGCTGTCAACCGCCAGGAGAGGCCACTCGCCCCTTCGCCCCATCGACGCGTGGGGCAGTGGCGACGCTTGATGAGCGGCCCCGCATGTCCGATGATCTCGGCCATGCCCGATCCCGCGGTCAACGTGACGGAGCCCGTGCGTGCTCCCGCCGCGATTCCGCTGCGTCGTGTCGTCGCGACGTGGTGGCCTCTTGCGGTGAGCTGGTTCCTGATGGGGCTTGAAGGCCCGGCGATCAGCGCTATCGTCGCGCGACTAGCGAACCCGGAGATCAACCTCGCCGCCTACGGCGGGCTGATCCTGCCGCTGGCCTTCTTCGTCGAGGCGCCGATCATCATGCTCCTCTCGGCCTCAACCGCGCTCAGCAGGGACTGGGCCTCGTACCGGAAGATCAGGGCGTTCATGCACGGCGTGAGCGCGGCGCTGACCCTTCTCCACGTTCTGATCGCCTTCACGCCTCTGTACGACTTCTTTGCCAGGGTGGTGATTCACGCGCCGGTGGAGACGATCGAGGCCGGCCGACTCGGTCTCATGATCATGGTCCCGTGGACCTGGGCGATCGCCTACCGGCGGTTCAATCAGGGCGTCCTGATCCGCTTCGGCCACTCTCTCGCCGTCGGCGTGGGGACCCTCGTTCGTCTCAGCGTCGACGGGATTGTCCTGGCGATCGGGTACCTCTTGGGCTCCGTCTCCGGAACGGTCGTGGCCGCCGCAGCGATGGGCGCCGGCGTTGTGGCGGAGGCCGTGTACGCGGGGATCCGCGTGCGCCCCGTCCTCCGGGACCAACTGAAGAAGGCGCCGCCTGTGCCGGAGCCCCTGTCCACGCGGGCCTTTCTCCGGTTCTACGTCCCTCTCTCCTTGACGTCGCTTATCTTCTTGATTGCCCGGCCGATCGCGAGCGGGAGCCTCGGTCGCATGCCGGCAGCCCTGGACTCGCTCGCCGCCTGGCCCGTCGTCACCGGCGTCGTCTTCCTCTTTCGTGGGTTTGGGGTCGCCTACAACGAGGTCGTGGTCGCGCTCCTTGACGAGAAGGGCTCCGCGCCAACGCTCCGGCGCTTCGCCCTACTCCTCGCCGGCCTGACCACGGCGTGCGTGGCGATCGTGGCCGCTCCGCCCGTCTCGGGTTTTTGGTTCCACACAGTGACCGGACTTTCGCTCCCCTTGACCGCCCTCGCCAAAATGAGCATCTGGTTTCTGCTTCTTCTGCCGGCGCTGAGTGTTCTGCAGAGCTGGAGCCAAGGGGTCATCCTGCACACCCGCCGCACGCGCGGCATCACCGAAGCTGTCATCCTCTTCTTCGTTGTGGATGTGGGGCTCCTCACCATCGGAGTCGCCTGGGGAGGGGCGACCGGGATCTACGTCGGCCTGGCCGCTCTCGCGTTGGGGGAGCTGTCGCGGAACGCCTGGCTCCGCTGGAGGAGCCGCTCCGCGCGCCTGGCCCTCGCCGAGCGTGACGCCGTTTCGGGAGCCTGAAGCAAACGGATCCCCGCGGGTTGAGCCCGGTCGGGCGGGCTGGCTCGAAAGGCAGACCCCTTCGTCGCCGCATGGGCAGCCGCCGGTGCCTCGGCCGGTTTTTTTCCGCCTGAGCTGCGTGAGGCCCGATACCTCTCGGCTTCCCGGTGCAACTCCCGCGGTCGCTCTCTTGCCAACCTCTCAAACTCAACCCAACCGCGCATTCCGCGCCTCCCCGACTTGACGCGGAGTCCTTAACCCTCTAGAGTCAGCACGCTAGTTACAGGATCGCCGGGGGCCTATAACCTGTCAAGAAAGTCTTGCTGGCTAGTGCCGCGAGGAGGCAAGACGTGCCCGAGTCCGACTCAGAGAAGCTCAAGTTGATCGGCGGCAGACCCTGCCTCGACTTCATGAACACGGTCGACGCGCACGAGCCGGAGCCTTCGGGGGAACGGCTCATAGGCTACCGCGAGCTCGTGGCGTGGAACCTCCACGCACGACTTCTCACAAGGGGCTCCGCCGCGAGACTTGCCGAGGCGGGGAGAGCCGCTCCGCAGCACGGCGACCGGGTTCTTCGCCGCGCCCTCCGCCTTCGCGAGGCCCTCTATCGCCTGTTCCTGGCGGCGATCGAGAAGAAGGACGCGCGCCGGGGAGATCTTGTCACTCTGAACTCGAGTCTCTCTCAGGCTCTCGCCCACCTGGCCCTCGTCCCGACCCCGGACGGCCTCGTCCTCGATTGGCCGTCGGATGACCTTCCGCTCGAGCGGGTTCTCTGGCCGGTGGCACGGTCGGCGGCCGATCTGCTCGCCTCGCCGGAGGACGTCGCGCGTCTTCGCCATTGCGCCGGGGACGACTGCGACTGGCTCTTCCTCGACCAGAGCCGGAACCGAACTCGCCGCTGGTGCGACATGAAAGACTGCGGAAACCGCGCCAAGGTACGCCGGTTCTACGCCCAGCACCGCTCAGGACGGAAGAACTGAGCGGCGACGTGGGAAAGGGGTTCGGCCGATGCCCCAACGGGTGGCGCCGGACGGCCGGCCCGGTTGTCGAATCCCTTCCAAGGAACTACGCTCCTTCCGTCGAGTGGAGGGGAGAACCGGGACTCCACGTGGAGGAGGAAGCGGCGTGTCGACGTACGTCTACCTGTTGAGACCGGTCCGGGCAGGTCTTGCTCAAGCCCCATCCCGAGACGAGGAGAGGATCCTTGAAGCGCACTTTGACCGGCTCAAGGAGGCCCTTGCGGATCGCAGGCTGATTCTCGCCGGACCGTGCCTCGACGGAGCGTTTGGGATCGTCGTTTTTCGAGCGAGCTCCGAGATGGAGGCCGCGGCGTTTATGGAGGGCGATCCGGCCGTCCGGGAGGGGCTGATGACGGCGATGCTCCACCCGTTCCGCGTCTCGCTCTTCGAGGAAGAGGACGGCGCGGCAGGAGGGACGCAGGCGAGACTGCGCGTCTAGGCATGCCGGAACGTCCGGGCGAGCTTGCCCGAGATCGGAGGCGGGGGGCGGAGAGAGATGGCCGAGGCGAGAAGCAAGCGAACGAAGATCGTCTGCACGATCGGGCCGGCGTCGCGCGCCCCGGAGACGCTGCGGAGGATGATCCACGCGGGACTGGACGTGGCGCGGATCAACTTCTCCCACGGGACGCCCGCCGAACGGGCGGAGGATTTCGCGACCGTTCGCCGGATCGCTCGGGAAGAAAGAGCGCTCGTTGCGATTATGGCCGACCTGCAGGGACCGAAGCTTCGAATCGGGCAAGTCGACCCGGAGCCACTTCGGCTTGCGGCGGGCGACCGGGTCGTCCTCACGGCCTACGCCGCGAAGGGCGAGAAGGGCCGCGTCGAGTTCCCTCATCCGGAGACGATCGCCGCGCTCAAGGCCGGAGATCGGCTCGTAGTCGGCGATGGGGAGCTTGAGCTTGTGGTGAGAGAGAAACGGCCGAGCCAGCTCCTCTGCGAGGCGGCCGTGGGCGGCGACCTCTACTCCCACAAGGGCGTGAGCGTGCCGCCCGGGACGCCGATCGGATCGGCCCTCACGCCGAAGGACCGGGAAGACGTCGACTTCGCGCTCGAACAAGGCGCCGACTTCCTCGCGCTCTCCTTCGTCCGAAGCGGGCGCGACGTCCTCGAGCTCCGCTCGCTGATCGAAAGCCGCGGCGGATCCGCCGCGATCGTGGCGAAGATCGAGAAGCGCGAGGCCCTCCAGGACTTCGCGTCGATCCTCGACGCCTCCGACGCCGTGATGGTCGCGCGCGGCGACCTGGGGACGGAGATCCCAGTGGAGGAGGTCCCGTTCCGTCAGAAGGAGATCATCCGCGAGTGCAACGCGGCGGGGAAGCCGGTCATCACCGCGACGCAGATGCTCCAGTCGATGATCGATCACCCGCAGCCGACCCGCGCCGAGGCGAGCGACGCGGCGAACGCGGTCCTCGACGGGACGGACGCCGTGATGCTCTCTGGGGAGACGGCGGTCGGCCGCTACCCGGTCGCCTCCGTCGAGACGCTCGCCAAGATCGCCGCGACGGTGGAGGAGAAGATGCTTCCCTGGGTCGGGCGACCGAACTTCGCCGAGTCCCGACACCGCGAGCCGATCACCGACGCGATCTCCAACGCCACCGTGACCATCGCGCGAGAACTGGGAGCGCGCCTTATCCTTACCTCGACCTCGAGCGGCTACACGGCCCGTCAAGTGGCCAGGGAGCGGCCGGCGCAGCCGATCGTCGCCTTCACCCAAAGCGAGGCCACCCTCCGTCAGCTCGCCTTGTCCTGGGGCGTCGTCCCGCTTCCTTCACCTCTGTTCGCGCACAGCGACGCGCTGCTTGAGGGGATGACCCGGACGGCCCTCTCGACGGGGCTCGCCACGAAGGGCGACCTCGTGGTCATCACGGGAGGGCTCCCTCGGGGAGGCGGAGGGCGGACGAACTTCCTCAAGATCGAGCGGCTCTGACTGGTACCGGCCCTCTTGGCCCGTCTCCGCCGCGTAGAGACTCGGGCTCGCCCTTCAGCTTGCGACCGGCTCGGAGGGTCCGCCGGCTCGGCGCGCCCCGCCTGCGGCATCGGTTGTCGGTTCTCACGGCATCCACTACGATTCCGTCGCTCGTCTCCTTCACCCGAGGAAGGGTCTCGGCGGGCCGTCGGCGGGGGGAGCAACGGACGAGCCAAGGGAGCGAGAGGGATGGACTTCTCATGATTCGAACGATCCTGTTCGACCTGGGCGAGGTGTTCATCGACGGGCTGATTGGGATTGAGAGGCTCCTTCCTGACCAGATCAAGGCGAGCGGCCAGGACATGATCTCGGCCTTCTTAGGAGAGCCGCTCAACGAGCTCTGCTGCGGCCGCCTCTCGGAGGAGACCTATCTCTCGCAGATCCTGCGCGAACGAGGTTGGCCCCTTTCGGTCGCAGCCCTCAAGGGGTTCATCCGGACGAACTTTCGGCGGTGCGTCCCGGGAATGGAAAAGATCCTGGCCGACCTCGCGGAGGCCCGGTACGAGCTGGTCCTTGTCTCGGATCACGCGCCGGAGTGGGTCGAGTACGTCCGATCGGTCCACCCGTTCCTGCAACGCTTCGCTGCCCAGTTCTTCTCCTTCGAAGTCGGAACGATGAAGGCCGACCCGACCACGTTCCGCGCCGTTCTTCGAACAATCGAGAGAACGCCGGAGGAGTGTCTTTTCATCGACGACCGCGAGGTGAACGTCCGCTCGGCTGAGTCCGTCGGCATCGGGTCCATCTCGTTTCGCGATGCCCGGAGTCTCGGGAAGGAGCTCCAGAGGCGGGGAATCCTGGACGGCGGTCCAGGAAGCGAGCGCAACCTCTCGTGCGCTTGACCGCACGTTGGAGGAAGCGCGCGGGGGCGCTTCGGCTTGAGGCGCGGGTTCTCTTCCTGGCCGTACGCCACCCCCGGACGCCCTGGTACGCGAAAGCGCTCGCTCTTGTCGTTCTTGGGTACGCCCTTTCTCCGATCGACCTCATCCCGGACTTTCTTCCCGTCCTCGGCCAACTTGACGACCTCCTTATCATCCCGGCCGGCCTCGCCCTCGTACGACGGCTCATCCCGGCTTCGGTCCTCGCGGAGTGTCGGGAGAAGGCGCGGGCCCGACCGAACGAAAGCGGACGCCGGCGCCCGGACCAGGAAGGGGCGCCTCGGCTGTGCGGGGGTGCCAAGCCGGATCATCCCACGGACGAGGCGCTAAGTGTCTTCTAGTGATCGTTTTCGTGCGAAGTGGAAGGAGGTCGCATGCCAAAGGAACGACGAACGGAGGAGTTCCGTGTCACGGGGGAAGAGGTGATCGCCAAGGTGAAGGAGCTGGTGCGCGAGGGAAACGTTCGCCACATCGTGATCAAGAACGAGGAAGGTCGCACGTTGATCGAGGTTCCGCTCACGGTCGGCGCGGTGGGGGCGATTCTCCTTCCGGTCTGGGCAGCCATCGGGACGATCGCCGCCCTGGTCGGCCACTGCACGATCGTGGTCGAGCGAGTGGAGAAGCTGTAGGCCGGCGGCGTGGATCCGCCGCGGCTCTTTCGAGGAGAGGTCCTCAGGTTTCTGTCCCACCGAGGAGGTCGTGTGGGCAGGGGCGACGTGGTCCGCCTTGAGTCCGCGTGCCTCGCGCCGGTATGCTCGAGATCCCTCGTGCACGGCCGCGCAGCCTGCTTTCTCCGAGGGAAGGGCGGACCGTGAGGAAGGGCGCCGCAGCCCTTGAAGAAGACGCTCGAGTGAAACGTCGGGGAGGGAGATCTCGGATGTCGAAGAAGAAGGTCCTCGTTCTCCTCGGGAGCCCGAGGAAGGAGGGAAGCAGCGCTTCCCTCGCGCGGTGTCTCGCCGAAGGGGCGCAGTCCGCAGGGGCGGAGGTGGAGGAGGTCGTGATTCAAGACCTCGACATCCGGCCGTGCGCCGCCTGCGAGGCCTGTCACAAGGAAGGGTCGAAGGGCTGTGTCGTGAAAGACGACATGCCTCTGGTCTACGAGAAGCTCCTGGAGGCGGATGCCATCGTGTTCGCGAGCCCGGTCTACTGGTTCACGTTCTCGGGTCAGACGAAGCTCGTCATCGACCGGTTCTACGCCCTGGAGAGCCAGAAGGGGAACGCGCTCGCTGGGAAGCACATCGGGATCCTCCTCTCCTACGGCGATCGCGACCCGGTCCGTTCCGGGGCAGTGAACGCCCTTCGGACGTTCCAGGACGTCTTTCGCTACATCGGAGCGGAGATCGTGGGGACGGTCTACGGGACGGGCCTTCCCGACGGGAGACTTGTGAACGGCGAAGAGCTCGCGCGCGAAGCCCGCGAGTTGGGGACCCGGCTCGCCCGAGCGAGCTAGGAGTCCGAGCGCGGGTCAGTTTCCTCCGTAGGGTCCGCGGAGGTATCTTCTCGTCCTCAAGGGGGCGTCATGCCGGGACAGGATCTCCGTCGCGCGATCGTCAACGCCGAAGGAATGGCCGCCAAGTTCCGCGCCGTCGGGGCAGCGGCGAAGGAGCTGGCCAGTGCCGTCAAGAAACCCGAGCAGGACCTCGAGACCCTCGCCGCAAGCCTTCGCAAGGCTCAGGGGCTTCATCCGAGTGAGGCCGCGAGGCACCTGAGGGCGGCCGCGGAGTCCAAGCGCCGCTTCGAGGCGGAGAAGTCGAAGATCGAGAAGCTCGTTCGGGCGCTGGGCCAGAAGGTCTCAAGCCTGCAGCACCCTACCGAGCCCTAGCACGCCCTTGGGTCGTTGCGGGCCTCCCATCTCCTGCGCCGTGTCGGGTGTTCGAGGTAAAAGTCGCCTCCCGTCGAGGCTCGCGAGCGACTGGCCGGCGCCGTGGACGTTCGTCACCTTGGCGTCGACCGAGCCGGTTCGCAGGTCGATGAACACCTTGTCCAGGTGCGACGCGCCATCGCCACGACCTCGGGGCCCATCCCAGGAACGCGGAGGGGCGGTCGCCAAGGTGCCTCTGGGTCCGTCGCGCAGACCAGAGAAGAGCTACGGGGATGCCGCCGGGGGCAAGCTTCCGGAGGGCTCTCCGGGGACGTAGATGTCGAGAAGGTCACGCAGGATCGTCGCCGCGGAAGGGAGGGGGGTGGTCTCCTCGATCGTGGCTGCAATGGTGCCGTAGATGTCGGTCGAGTAGACGATCCCCATCCCCCGCGAGCCGAGGCGTCCCAGAGGGTGATCGCTCGAGAGCGGGCGGGGCGTGACGGAGAGGGAGTAGGTCCCATTGGGAAAGCGCTCGGCGAGGGCGACGAGGCGGATCGCCCTTCCCTGCCGCGCTTCCCGGCGTACGTCGTCTGGGGAGACACCGGCAATCCCTTTGCGATCGACGTCCTCCAGGCGAGCGGGAACGTGGAGGACGGCGTTCGCGAGGATCACGAGCTTCGCCGCCGCGTCCCAGCCGTCGAGGTCCCACGTCGGGTCACTCTCGAGTTGCCCTTCCGCGCGTGCCTCCGACAGAGCCGCCTCCCACGAGGCTCCGGCCGCGAGCCGGTCGAGGATGAACCCGGTTACGAGGTTGGGGACCGCCTCGATCCGCGAGATCTCCGCTCCGCGCAGGTCGCGCATGCCAAGGTACAGGGCGGGGAGTCCCCCGGCCACGGTCCCGTCGAAGCGGAGCGAAACGCCCTTCTCCTTCGCGAGCCCGACGAGCTCGCGGTAGGCGAGGACGATCGGTCCCTTGTTCGGAGTCACGACGTGCATCCCCCGTTCGAGGGCGATCCGCGCGCAGGAGAGACCCGGCTCGCCCCCAGCGCCGAGGTTCACCGGCGACGCTTCGCAAAGGAGGTCCGCGTCGACAGAGCGCACGAGATCCACGGCTCCGAGTCCCATCCTCCCAGCGGTGGGGTAGGCGCCGATCGAACCCCTTTCGCTCTTGATCCGAACGACGATTCTCGGATCAAGCCCATCTGGGTCACAGGCGGCGCCGTGGGAGTCGGCTGCGCCGACGAGCCGGAGGTCGAGGCCGAAGCGACATCGGACGAAGTCTCCCTTGGCAATCAGGAGTTCGGCGAAGCGCCGGCCGAGGTTCCCTAGGCCAACCATGACGATCCGTACGGGGCGTTCCACGCAGCTTCCCTTTCTCATCGGGAGTGGTTTCGTTTCTACCCGGGTTTGCGCCGCGAGGCAAGCGCCTCGCTCCCGGGGGCGCGCCTTCACGAAACCGCCACACGGTTGGACCGGTTCCTTCAAAAGAGCGGACTAGGCTCTTGGCAATGGATGAGTGTGTGAAGGAGGCTTCGCATGAATAGGACCAAGCTTTCTGTGATGGCCGTGCTCTTGACGGGGATCGTCGTCGTCTTGTCGCTCAACTCGCCGACGCTCGCCGTGGTGGGAGACGCGTCGACCGGGACCCAGACCCCTTCGAGCACGACGACCGACACGACCGTGGACCTCGATCTTCTGGTCCTGGTCGATCGGCTCGAGCTCTCCCCGACCCAGATGCGCCAGGGGCACGACCTCCTCGCCGGCGTGCTCGACGTGGCGACGTCGCTTCAGGCCGACCGGAAGAGCTTCGCGCAAGAGCTCATTCGCTTCAATGGGACCGAGAAGGAGCTCGACGCCCTCGTAGCGGGGTTCGACGCGCGGGCGACGAAGAAGCTCGCCTCCCTGCGCGAGAGCGCGAACAAGGCGCTCGATGAGCTAAAGGACATCCTCACGGTCCGCCAGGGCGAAATCCTGCGGGAGGGGTTTGGCCCGTCGATCGTCTCACGCGGGAGTCTCCTCGGAGCCGGGCGCCTGGGCGCGGAGGGAGGACTGCGGGGGATGCTAGGCCAGACAAGGGGTCTCGGGCAGGGCGCCCTGGACCAGAATCCTCTCTTGGAGCGGCTGCGGGGCTTTCTGGCGAATCACCCGGATCTCAAGAACGAGCTTCTCGGCGCGTTGCGCGGATCGGGGAACACCCAACGAGGGGAGACGCCGGCGCTGCCAGCCGGCCGGACCGATCGCCGCGGCACGGACGTCGCGCCCCAGTTCCTCCGAGGACAGGCCCTCGCCCAGACCGACCTTGGGAAAAACGCCATCGCGCGGCTCGAGGAACTGGTAAAGATCCTTGAGCTGAAGCTCCAGTACCTCGAGTAGGACGCCCCTACAGGGCGGGACGGCGACCCTCTCCGAGGCGAGTCCCGCCCGCTCTTTGACCTCCTTCGGCCCTGACTCTGAGGGTGAAGTGGAAGCACGCCCCGCCCGCGGGCCGGTTCTCTGCCCAGATCCTACCTCCGTGTGCCTCGACGAGCGCCTTGGCGATCGAAAGCCCCAGGCCTGCGCCGCCGCTTCCTCCGGCGCGCGCCTTGTCCGCGCGATAGAAGCGATCGAAGACGCGGACGAGGTCCTCGCTCGAGAGGCCGGGTCCTGTGTCGCAGACGCTCGTGCGGACGAACTGGGAACCCTCGCGGGCGGCGGAGACGTGGATCGTCCCCCCGGCGGGCGTGTAGCGGGAGGCGTTCGAGAGAAGGTTCAGCATCACCTGCTCGACGCGCTGGCCGTCGGCCTCGACCGGCAGGAGGTCCTCGGGGACCTCGATCACGAGCGTGACACTTTCGTCCTCGAGCTCGACCCCGATCGTCGCGCGAATCCGCTCCAAGATCGGACGGAGATCGCACGCCTCGAGGCGCAGCGAGAGCGCTCCGGCGTCGGCCAGGGCGAGCTCCTGCAGGTCGGCGACGAGGCGGGACGTCAAGAGGACCCTATCGTGGAGCGCGGCGAAGTTCTCGGGAGCCGGCTGGAGGACGCCGTCCCTCAGCCCTTCGAGGCCCGCTCGGACGGCGCTGATCGGAGTGCGCAGCTCGTGTGCCACGTCGGCGATCATCTGACGCTTGGACGTTTCCGCCTTCTCCAAGCTCGCCGCCATGGCATTGAACGACTCCGCCAGGTGCCCCAGTTCGTCGCGACTCTGGACGGCCACCCTCTTCGCCAAGTCCCCGCGAGCGATCTCGCGGGCGGCGACGTCGAGCCGCTTTAGGGGATCGGTCAGCTGGCGGAGGAGGAGGACCGCCAGGACGAGGCCGGCCGCGGCGGCGACCCAGGCGGTGATGAACAGGGCGCGGGTCACCGCGCGGAGGAATCGCTGTTCGAGCGGCCCCTGCGACGGAAGAGGGGGCTCGGGAAGGAGCCGCCCCACGACCTCGCCCCCGACCTCGACCGAGAGCCCTTCGGCGAGCTCCTTGGACGACACGCGCTCTCCCACGCGGCGCGGGTCTGGCGACACGAGGACCGTGCCGCTTTGGTCGACGAGGAGGAACGGGAAGGGCAGTCGGCTTCGTAGGAGGAGCAGCTCGAGGCCCGCCCAGCTTCCCTGGCGGGCGTAGTAGTCGGAGAGGAGTTGGACGGACACCGCCCCTTGGTTGCGGAGGTTCCGCCGCGAGAAGTCGGCGAAGGCGCGATCCACGGAGCGGCTGATGAACAGGTACCCAAGGCCGGTCGAGAGCGCGATGATCAGCGTGAAGGAGACGAGGACCTTCGTGGAAAAGGAGACGCGGCGGAGGACGTTCACGGCTTCCCTCCCGCGAGTCGATACCCGACCCCGAACACCGTGAGGAGCAGGCGCGGCCTCTTAGGGTCTGGCTCGATCTTCTGTCGAAGCCTCTTCACGTGCGAGTCGATTGAGCGCTCGAAGCTCTCGTAAGTGACGCCGCGCACGGCTTCGAGGAGCTCCAGTCGAGTGAAGGCTCGGCCGGGGCGCTCCATCAGGAAGGCGAGCAGGTCGAACTCCATCGGGCTCAGCTCGACGGGGCGCCCCTCCACCGAGACCTCGTGCCGAGCGAGGTCGAGGCGAATCCCTCCGACCTCGAGGACCGAAGACCTTCCGACCCTTCCGTCCGCACGGCGCAGGACCGCACGCACCCGCGCCTCGAGCTCCCGCGCGCTGAACGGCTTGACCACGTAGTCGTCCGCCCCGGTCTCGAGGCCTGTGACCCGGTCCCCTTCGTCGGCTCGCGCCGTCAACAGGATGATCGGGACCTTCGATTGGGCGCGAATCCGTCTCGTGACCTCCAGGCCGTCGAGGCGGGGCAGCATCCAGTCGAGGATGACGAGGTCCGGATCGTCGGCCTCGAACCGCTCGAGCGCGCTCGGTCCATCCGACGCCGTGGAGACGCGGAAGCCGGCTTGCTCGAGGTAGCCCTGCACGAGCCCGACTACCCAGGATTCGTCGTCGACGACGAGAATGTGCTCACCCACCTGCCTGACCTCCCGTCTCTCCGCGTCGAGCGCTTCGATCGGTTCTGCCGGAGGAGAAACCCTTCGACCACGCGACTCCCATTCTAGTTTCCGAAAGAGCGAAAGGAAACCGGGAGGGCTTCCGCGCGGATGGGATCGAGTTGCGCGCGCTCGGGGGACCCCAGTAAGCTCGGCCCTTCGGCAAGATCCGATCGGGGGATGCGCCATGATGGAAGCAGGATGAAAGAGGGAAGCGGCGACGCTGGCGAGACTTTGCCTGCAGGACGAGGGCGACGCTCATCGACGGCCGCCTACTACGCGGCCTCCGCGGCGATTGGCCTGGGCTCCGCGGCCCTGGGACCGACCCTGCCCGCGCTGACGTCCCAGACCGGTGTCTCTCTCGCGCAGGCCGGCCTTCTCTTCACGGCTCGGTCCCTGGGAAGCCTGATTGGCTCCCTCGTCGCCGCGTCGCCGATCGACCGAGGGCGAGGCCATCTGCTCCTCTTCGTCTCCCTGCTCGCGGCCGCGGGGGTCATGGCGCTCGTCCCGGCCGCGCCGACCTTTGTCATCCTCGCCCTTCTCCTCTTCATCCTCGGAGCGGCCCACACGGCGCTGAGCGTTGGCCTCAACGCCCTCCTCGTCTGGACGTACCGCGACCGCGTTGGGCCGTTCATGAACAGGCTCCACTTCTTCTACGGCGTGGGCTCGCTCCTCACCCCGATCCTCGTCGCCCAGGTCCTCCCCCTGCCTGGGGGCGCGGCGTGGGCCTACTGGACGGTGGCCCTTCTAACCCTTCCTCTCGCGCTCTCCTTCTTGGGGCTCCCGGCTCCCGCCGGGCCGGCGGTTCAGGAAGGCGCCTCGCGCGAACGCTCGGATCGCCTTCTCGCGGGGATCATCGTCCTCTTCTTCTTTCTCTACACCGGGGCCGAAGTCGCTTTCGGCGGTTGGATCTTCTCTTGGGCGATCGGCGAGCGGGGGATTGGCGAAGCCGCGGCGGCCTACCTGACCTCGGCCTTCTGGGGTTCGTTCACCTTGGGGCGCCTCCTCTCGATTCCTCTCATGATCCGTTTTCGTTCTGCAACGATTCTTCTCGCGAGCCTCTTTGGCGTGCTGGTGAGCGTGGGAGTCCTCTGGATCTTCGGGGGGTCTTCGGGAGCGCTGTGGGGAGCCACGTTCGGAGTCGGGCTCTCCATGGCCTGTGTCTTTCCCGGGACCCTCGCTCTCGCGGGAACGCGGGTGGCGATGACGGGACGGTTTGCGTCAGCCGTCTTCGTCGCCTCGAGCGCCGGGGGGATGATCCTCCCCTGGCTGATCGGCGAGCTCTTCGGCTCGGTCGGACCGAGGGTGATGATGCCGGCGATCCTGATTGATCTCGTCCTCGCTCTGGTCTCCTTCGGCCTTCTTCTCGTTCGCTCGAGGCAGACGACCCACGAGACCGCGAGTTGACGTTCGCCCGCCCCCGAGCTAGGTTGAGAAAGAAAGACGTGTCTCGGTCCCTGGAGGGCTCGGCCTGGCGTGAAGGCGGCTTCTCGCCGGGGGGCTCGAGATCTAGGGGGGAGGGCGAAGGGCGAACAGCACCGACAGGAGAAACGCGATGAGCGAGTACGTGGAAGCCCTCAAGACGACGGACCTCAAGGACGGCGAGATGAGGAAGGTGGCCCTGCGCGGGCGCGACCTCCTCGTGGCGAAGGTGGCAGGACGGTTCTTCGCGGTCGACGACCGCTGCCCGCACATGGGGACGGGTCTCTCTCGCGGCAGGCTCAACGGGACGGTCGTCACGTGCGCAAGCCACGGCTCTCAGTTCGACCTAGCCGACGGCCGTGTCGTGCGGTGGACCGACTGGGCGGGATGGAAGGCCCGTCTGGCCAAAGCGGTGCGGTTCCCCCGCCCGTTGGTCACCCATCCGGTCAAGGTCGAGGAAGGGAAGGTTCTGATCGAGCTCTAGCGTCCGGCGAAGCGGCGGTCAGAAGAGGCTTGCCGGATCCTGCTGGTAGTAAACCCTGAGTTCCTCGTAGAGCTCGGGGTGCCTGGCCTTGAGGAGCGCAGGCCGCGTGAAGAAGCACTCTGTCACGACGGCGAAGAACTCGGCCGGGCTTTGTGCGCCGTACTCATCGAGGATGGTCTTGAGTCCCCTCTCGGCCGCTTCCTGCAGCCTTTCGTACTCCTCGCCCATGATCCGCGCCCAGGCGAGATACTGCGACGCTTGGCCCAGCGCGGGGGAGCCCTCCACCGTCCCGTCCTCCGAATCCAGCTGATGGGCAAACTCATGGAAGACGACGTTGCGGCAGTCGTCACCGTCCGCGGCGGCCGCTTGGACGTCGTCCCAGGAGAGGACGACCACGCCCCGCTCCCACGACTCCCCGAGGCGAGCTTCCTCTCCCTCCGAGACGATCCCGCTCTCGTCGTGTTCGACGTGACTCGCCACGTACGCGACGGGGTAGACGATGATCGAGACGAGCCCTGGGTAGTAGCCGGGCGCGCGGTGAAGGAGGAGGACGCAGGCGTGTGCGGCGATCGTGACCCGGATTTCGTCCGTGATCTCAAGACCCCCCGCGCCTTCGAAGTACTTCTCGGCCAGGAAGACCTGGACGTGCCCGAGGAGTTCCTCCCGGTCCTCCGGAGGGAGGTGGCGGTAGAGGGGGACGTTTCGTTCCACGATGGATAGCCACTCCGGCGGGAACGGCCGCCGGCGCAGGCGTCTCCTTCGCGACTCTCTCCACGACCACATCGTGCTCTCCTTGAAGGCAGGCTCGAGGCGCTGGCCTGCCGTTCGCCTTCGCCCCGCGTCGCGTCCATCATACCCGCCGAGGGAGGGGGGGGTATGGCAAGAAGCGACCGATCGCAGGGCGCCTTCCTCACGGAGACTCCCCTCGGCGCGGTGGGGCTCCTCTGGCGAGAGACCGGGGGCGGACCGAAGGTCGAGCGGGTTTTGCTCCCGGCCGGGCCCAGAGCGGTTGCCGAGCGGCTCAAGCGTGACTTCCCCGATCGCAAGCTGTGCGACTCTCCCGAGGTTGCCGAGCTTGGCCGGAGGATCGATCGCTTCCTCCATGGGAGCCGGTCGCCTTCGACTTGGGGATTCCCGCCCTTGCCGACTGCCCAGGCTTTCAGCGTGAAGTGCT
>JAPLGE010000002.1 GCA_026390315.1 Candidatus Bipolaricaulota bacterium | reverse complement strand
TCGGGAGGCGCTCCACGCGCAGGCCGGTGCGGTTCCCCGGGTAGCTCGTCGCCGCGTCCCGCATCGTCTGACTCAGATCAAACAGCTTGAACCCCAAGTGGCCACCTCGTGCCGAAGGGAGATTCCCGATAGCTCCGGCTCGGCCCAGAGTCTAGCGGACCGCGCGGGTCAAAGCCAGGGGGTCAGTTCCGTAGGGGCAAGCGAGCGGGGAACGCCCGACTACTCGTAGCGGAGGGCCACGACCGGATCGAGCTGCGCCGCGCGCAGGGCCGGGTAGAGGCCGAACGTGAGGCCGATCAGAACTGAGAACCCGCTGGCGAGAAGCGCCGGGTAGACCGAGATCACGAACGGCCAGTCGGCGAAGAGCGACCCGAGCCAGGCGCACAGCCATCCAAACCCAAGCCCGAGGACTCCGCCGATCGAGCTCGTGAGGATGGCCTCGATCAAGAACTGGGCGCGGATGTCACGAGGGCGGGCGCCGATCGCCATGCGGATCCCGATCTCGCGCGTCCTCTCCGTGACCGAAACGAGGAGGATGTTCATGATCCCGATCCCTCCGACGAGGAGCGAGATCGCTCCCACGCCGCCGAGGATCAACGTCATGGTGCTCACGCTCTCTTGGTAGGTCTGGATCGTCTCTTTCTGGACCCGCACGTCGTACGGCGTCCTCCACCGCGCGGACGCGCGCTGGGAGGAGGTCGTCGCGGCGACCTTCCGGCTGAGGATGGCCTCGATTTCCGATGCCGCCTGCTCGACGACGGCCTCGCTCGCGGCCTGCGCCACGTAGGACGTGAACTGCCGCGACCCGGAGAGGCGAAGCGCGGTCGAAAGCGGAATGTACACCATGCCGTCGAGATCCTGGTATCCCACCGTCCCTCGCTCGCCCATCACGCCGATGATCTGGAAGGCCACCTTCTGTCCCGAGACCTGGAGGGCCACCATCTTCCCGACCGGGTTCTCCGTCCCGTACAGGCTCTCCGCCACCGTTGCGCCGAGGACAGCGACGGCGCGGTCGTCGTCGAGCGCGTGGATGAAGCGGCCCTCTTTGGCGGTGAAGCCGTCGAACAGCCCGGCGTACTCGGGCGTGACGCCCATGACGCTCTCGTCGTAGCTCACTCCGTCCACGATCGCCTGGCCGCGAGTCGACGCGGTCGGCACGACCTGCGACACCGACGGGGCCACCGCGAGCTCGTCCGTGAGTTCGCTCGTGAACGCCCGGGCCGATGATGCGGACGAGAGGGCCTGCGGAAAGAGCGTGATCGTGATCGTCCGCATGCCCAGGCCGGCGATCTGCTCCTTGACCTGGGCGGTGGCTCCGTTCACGAGGGAGATGATCGCCACGACGGATCCCACGCCGATGACGATTCCCAGGATCGACAGCGCCGTCCGCAGCTTGTGCGCCCGGAGGGCGCCGACCGCCGTGCGCAGCATTTCAATGAGTTGCACGCGTGTCCTCCTCGATACGTCCGTCGCGCAGGACAACCTCGCGCTTCACCTGTTCGGCGATCTCTCGCTCGTGCGTGACCAGGACGACGGTTCGACCCTCTTCGTGCAGCGAGACGAATAGCTGCAGGATCTCCTTCGTCGTCTGGCTGTCGAGATTCCCCGTCGGCTCGTCACCCAGGAGCAGGGCGGGCGAGTTGACCAGCGCCCGCGCGAGGGCCACTCGTTGTGCCTGGCCGCCCGAAAGCTGCGTCGGGAGATGGTGGGCGAACTCGGACAGGCCGACCCGGTCCAGGCAGGCCGCCGCGCGCGCCCGGCGCTCCGGCGGACGGACGCCCGCGTACACCATGGGAAGCTCCACGTTCCGTTGGGCGGTCGCCCGAGGCAGAAGGTAGAACTGCTGGAAGATGAACCCGATTCTCGTGTTCCGAAGCTGGGCCAGCTCATCGCGGGAAAGAGAGCCCAGATCCTTTCCCTCAAACAGGGCCCGGCCGCCGGTGGGTCGATGCAGAGCGCCAATCACGTGCAACAGGGTCGACTTTCCGGATCCGGACGGACCGGAGATGGCCAGGAACTCCCGCTCGCTGATCTCGAGGTCGACCCCGCGCAGGGCGTGGTAGACGGTCTCCCCCATTGGGTATTCCTTCGTGACGTTCTCGAGCTCGATCATGGCGTCCCCGCCGGCGACGTCCCACCACCGCCTGGGAACTGGAACTGTATGAAGCCTGGCCCCTGCTGGCCGTTCGAGCGCGTGCTGGTCCTTCCTGCGGAGCTGCTTGGATTCAGGACGATCTCGTCTCCTTCCTGGAGGCCGCTCTTGATCTCGGCGTACTGATCGGAGTTCGCCCCCACGGTGACGGCCTGCGGGGTGGCCGTCCCATTCACGAGCTTCATGACCATCCAGCCGCGCGGCGATTCGACGAGGCTCGAGATGGGAACTCGGAGCACGTTGAGCGCACTTGCCGTCGTGATCTCCATCTCCACGGTGTAGCCGATCAGGATGGATGGATCCGTGGGCAGCTTCCCGGTGACCGAGACGACCGTGCTGTTCCCCGATTTCGTCGCCATTCCGCCGATCTCGACGAGCTGCACGGGCCACGTCTTGTCGGGAAGGGCCTCGATCACCGCCTGCGCGGCTTGGCCCAAGGCGAGGGACGGGGCGTCCAGTTGGTCGACCTTCCCGGCCACGAACAGCTCGGTCGTGTCGACGAGCGTCAGGTTCCTTATCGCCGAAGAGCCCGTCGCTTCGGTGATCTCCGTGACGACCCCGCCGAACGGAGCGCGGAGCGTCGTCGCGTCGTAGTCCGCCTGAGCGATGGTCTGGGCCAACTCTTTCGCCCGGATCGTCGCCGGCACGCCCTCGGCTTTGGCCTGCTGCAGCGCCTGCTGGGCCTGCAAGAGCGCCAGCTCCTCGCGGGTGCTGTCGAGCCGGACCAGGACCTGCCCAGACTCGACCCGCTGCCCCACGCTCACCAGGATCTCCAAGACCTTGTCACCCTCGAAGGTGAAGGTGTACTCCTGTTTGGGGGCCACCGTTCCGTAGACCGTCAAGAACTGAACGACGTTCCCGCGGCTGACCCGCACGGTGTTCGACGCCGCCGCGGTCGCCTTCGTCTTGTCTTTTCCCGAGGTCAGAAAGAGGCCAAGGAGCACTCCCCCGACCGCCACAAGAACCACTGCGCCAAGAACGAACCACGTGCGGCGCTTCATTTCAACCACTCCTCTACGTCAAGTTCGAGCCCGAGTCCGTCGCGGTAGGCGAGGTGGGCGACCAGGAGCGTGACCCCGCGCTGGCCCGCGTCCGCCGCGAACGCGCGCTGGTCCTCCAGGAACGACTGCCAGTCTTCATCGCTGAGCGACCCGGCCTCCCACTTCGCCTTCGTCACGGTCTGGTCGAGCGACCACTTCTCCCGTTCCATCGGAAGCCGATCCAGACTCGCCAGGGCGGAGCGAAGCGTCGTCTGCTGCGTCAGGAGACGATCCCTCACGGTCTCCTGCGCCGCGGCGAGCTGATCTTCCGCCATCGCGAGCTTCGTCTCGGCGATCTGGACGTCGAGGCTTCTCGTCGGCGAGAAGAGCGAGAAGGCCAGGTTCACTCCCAGCTCCCATCCCTGCGGCGA
>JAPLGE010000215.1 GCA_026390315.1 Candidatus Bipolaricaulota bacterium | reverse complement strand
CCTCAGCCTAGGCCGATTGCTGTGCATGGCCGACCGCCTCTTACGACTCATCTAGCACCCCATCAGCCGATCCCACCACATCGGAGCGATTGCTACAAAGACAGAGGAATCAGCCTGGGGACGCATGCCTCATTCCCGGATGCGATGTCGCCAGGCCGGACGGATCCTCGCACCGGTCTTGTCGTGATGGAAGCGCACGAGCCGCTCGATTCAGTGTGCATAGACCTCCTACGTCCGAGAGGAGAAGCGCTCCGTTCGACAACCCTCGTGCGCTTGTTCGAGAAGCCGCACGGTTGTAGGATGGCGCGTGGGAGTGCGCTTGTCAATATGAAGGGTGATAGAGGAGGAGAAGACAGGTGCGAATGGAGACACGGGCTCGCCGAGGGCGAGAGTGCACGCTAATCATCGTTCTGCTAGGAAAGTGCATCCCAACCTGAACTCAGAGAGAAAGGAGAAGCATGAAGATCAAGAACATTAACGGAACGTCCCAGACCAAGTGCGTTTGCGGTTCATGGCTGAAGCATTGGGAGAAGTTCAGCGGGCAGACGGTCACGTACTGCCCTGCCATGGGCTGTATGAACAAGGATTTGGTGGGTGCCCACGTACAGAAAGCCAGCAGTTCCGACGACAAGTGGTATATCTACCCTCTCTGCAGCGCCCACAACCAGAGTACGGGAGAACTGGAAGTCTCGGATTCCTACAAACTCGTCTCGGCAAACAAGAAGGAGACGTGCGAGAAGTAGATTGGGAAAGGCAGGCCCGGCAGGGCCGCCCCACCCCGTAGTGAGCGCCGACGCGCCTCACGGGGCTGGTGATCTACGCCACTAGAGAGCCACGAATGCCCAAAAGTTGGAGTTGGGCCGATTGGGGTGAGATCTTGTCTTTTGGTGTCGGCGCCGACCTCTCGGGGCTACGGCTGGGTCTGTCACGCCTACTGCCTGATGACCAACCACTACCACCTTCTCATCGAGACGCCGAGGCCCAACCTCTCCAAAGGGATGCGTCAGCTAAACGGCGTGTACACGCAGGCGTTCAACCGTCGCCATGGTCGCGCGGGGCACGTTCTAGAGGGTCGGTTCAAGGCGATCCTCGTGGAGAAGGAGAGCCACCTCCTCGAACTCGCGCGGTACGTGGTGCTGAACCCGGTGCGGGCAGGGATTGTGCGAAGCGCTCGGGATTGGCCCTGGAGTAGCTACCGGGCCACGGCCGGCGAGGCGCGCGTCTCTCGATTCCTCACCGTGGCCGGGGTCCTGTCTCAGTTCGCTCGAGATGCCGAGCGGGCGACCCGCGAGTACCGCCGGTTCGTCAAGGAGGGTCGGGGCGTCGAGGTGTGGCATGGGCTGCGGCACGGGATCCTCCTTGGGAAGGACGAGTTCGTGGAGGCGTTGAGACCGCTGCTCACCGACCAAGCGGCCTTGAGAAAGACCCCTTGCCGGAAGCGCCCTGCGGGCCGTCCGAGCCTGGCGGCGCTCTTCGCCGGAGTCCAGGACAAGCACAAGCGAGACGAACGGATCCACCGGGCGGTCCGCAGCCACGAGTACACGTTGAGGGAGGTTGGGGACTTCCTCGGGCTCTGCTCCTCGACCATCAGCATGATCGCGAAACGCGTCGACGAAGCACGGAGACACCAAAAGTGAAGATCTGACCGACGCTCGCTGCTCTGAGTGGAGCGGACTTCGCGTTCGGGAGTCCTTCGCCTGGGGCCCTTCTCCTCCCGTCGTCCCGCGGCTATGATGGTCGCGTCGATCGAATCGGGTGTTCGAACGCAAGGAGGGGGTACGATGAAGGGTTTGGCACGAACAGCGGCAATCCTGGTGGCGGCCGTGCTCGTCGCAGCGCTTCCGGTCCTCGCGGACGGCGGCGGGTCAGGGTACACGGGAAGCGTGGAGGTCGACGTCGGTATTCTGCCGACGTTCTCGACCTCTCTTTCAGGGAATCTCACGTTCACCTCCGGCGAGTGGTCGTTGATCACTACGGTGAACGTCCTCGTCTATCCTCCATTCGCGGCGTCGAGCCGGCTCAAGCTCCTGTGGACCGGGGAGTGGCTCTCGATCGGCGCCTACGCCGACCTCGGCCTGGTCCCGTTCGGCTTCCCCGGGATCGGGGCGATCCTGAAGGCGACGGCCGATCCGTGGTGGCTGACGAGCGACACGTACTTCTCGCTTGGGACCTTTGGCCTGCTCGAGTACCTTGAGCTCGGGGTCACGTTCCTCGACGCCAAGCTCGACACGGCGGGGACGACGACCCTCGTCGGGACTCTGGCGGCGGGGCTTTGGCCGCTGCCTCCCCTCGCCGGGCTCCTCACGGGGACGTTCACGCTCACGGCGGGTGACTTCGTCGTGACGAGCACGTCCATCGTGGCGCTTCTTGACTTCATCGTGAGCGAGACGCTCAAGGCGGCCCTCACCTTCACGCCGTTCTCCGCGAACGTGTGGGTCGGGTTCGACACGACGGGAGGGTTCAGCCTCGGCCTCGGCGTCATGTGGACCTTCTCCGGATAGGTTGACGCGCGGGCAGGGGTCTCGAGAGACGGGCGCCGGGACGGGATGACGCTCTAACCGCCCCGGCGCTCTTGAATCGGCGCCCACCGGGGGATGATGGGTCTCGGGGGGTCGAGTGGCCCACGGCGGCGGGGGAGTCGGGTGGGCACCCTATGGCCCAGAGCCTGGTCTACACCGAGCACGAAGAGGCCCGGCGGTTCTTCGCCGTCGCCCAGGCAACCCT
>JAPLGE010000019.1 GCA_026390315.1 Candidatus Bipolaricaulota bacterium | reverse complement strand
GGCCGGCAGTGGATGTAGACCACGGTGTCGAAGCCGTGGTCGAAGTACGCCTTGGCCACGAGGAAGCCTCCGTTCGTCCCGGCGCCGTGCGAGACGACGACCCGCCCGAGGCGATTGACGGGCCGGCCGACCCGAGCCTCGATTCGCGTGGCGGCATGGCGGAACTCGCCGAACGACGAGTAGAGCCGGTCGATGAGATCCGAGACGCGTGCGTGCTCGCTAAGGGAGGCGGCCGTCTCGGCCATTCGACGTCGCCCGATCTCGTCGAGAGGCGTGTGGATGTTCATATAGGGCATCCGGACGAGGCGAGCGATGGACGGCGCGTGGTCGTAGTTCTGTATGGAGTCGAGGATTCGCTTATCTTCGCGGAGAGCCGCGATCGCCTCGCGCGCCTGACCCTCCGGGACTCCGCAGGCGATCATCTGATCGACGTGGCGATCCAGGACTTGGTGGAAGTTGAGGACCGCCGCCCCGCCCGCCGGGTGGTGGGAGACGACGAGGTCGAATCCGAGGTCCTTGGCGAGCGCGACCTCCGCCGCGCCCAGGTCGATCCCAAACAGGACGCGGCCGATCCGTTCGCCTGAGTAGTAGATGGCGCTGTCTTGCGGGATGGCCGGAAGCCCAGCCATCTCAACGGCAAGCTGCATGATCTCTTCGGTGTTCATCGAACCTCCTTTCTCGGTCGGGAGCCCCGCCCGACGCGGCCGGCGGGTCGCGTCGCTCTTTGCGCGCCGTCGGAAGCGCGCGGAGGCGACGCCTGCCCGTGTCCCCCGGCGATGTCGGCGGCGAACTCCGTGAGCGTCGATCCGCCGACGAACTCTCGCAGGATCGAGTTCCCGGGGATGGTTGTTCCGGCGTACGGCTCGAACCAACGTAGGAAGCCAAGGAGTCTCTCGGCCTCGATGCGGGGCCTCGTCTCTCTCACCTGAAGCAGAAGCGGCTCGACGAGCGGCTTGAGGATCGCTAGCTCGTACACCAACGCGGAGTTGAACATGACGTCCGCCTGTTCCTGGTAGGGGAAGATGTTCTCCTTCTCTCCCTGGCGGACGCTCTCCCATACGGCGAGCGTCTCCTCGGCCCCGTACCCACGGAAGACGGCGTCCCGCACGATCCGCCGCACGAGGCGGGTCTCCGTCGTGGGGACGCGGTTGTGGCTATCGAGGTTCAGCTGGGTCAGTGCGGAGACGAAGATGCGAAACGCGTCCTCCTTGGCGAAACTCGCGACGAGGCGAGGGTTCAGGCCGTGAATCCCCTCCACGATCAGGATCTCGTCCTTGTCCAGGCGAACGGTCGCTCCGGTCTCCCGCTGTCCGGTGCGGAAGTTGTAGCGGGGGAGAGTGACCTCTTCGCTGCGAAGCAGGGCGTGCAGCTGGTCCTCGAAGAACGGGACGTCGAGAGCGGCGAGGGAGTCGAAGTCGACCGGCCTCTCGTCGGGCTTGCCCAAGGAGGCCCGCGGAAGGAAGTAGTCGTCCATCGCGAGGGGATGGGGATGGACCCCGTTCGCGAGGAGTTGCACTGCTAGGCGCTTGGAGAAGGTCGTCTTCCCCGAAGAGGAGGGACCGGCGACGAAGACGAGCCGGCGGCGCGCGCCGTTCCGCTTGGCGAGCGAGAGGGCGATCTCCGCGATCCGCTTCTCGTGCAGGGCCTCCGACACGAGGATCACCTGCTCGATCTGGCCCGAACGGATCGCGGCGTTCAGGGAGGCTACGTCTCTCACTCCGAGAAGGTCGAGCCACCGGCCGTACTCCGTGAACACCTCGCGCACGGCGGTGAACCGCTGCGGAGGGACGAGCTTCGTCGGCTCCTCGCGGCGAGGAAGGCGCAGGAGGAACCCCTCGGGGAAGAGTTCGAGGGCGAACGTCTGGAGGAAGCCGGTCGAGGGGACCATGTACCCGTAGAAGTAGTCCAGGAACCCGTCGAGGGAGTAGAGATGGAGGTGGTCCTCGGTGAGGCCCTGGAAGAGGCGGACCTTCTCCTCTTCTCCGCGCGAGGCGAAGACCTGGAGGGCCTCGGCCAGGCTAAGCCGCCGGCGCTCAATCGGCCTGTCTGCCTCCACGAGAGCCCTCATTCGGTCCTTGATCCTCGCCAGTTCGTCCGCGGTGAAGGAGGCCCTCCCCTCCACGCGGCAGAAGTAGCCGCCGTACGGGACCGAGTAGTCGATGAACACCCGCGCTTCCGGGAAGAGCTCGTAGGCGGCGACGATGAGGAGGAAGGAGAGGCTGCGGTAGTAGATCCTCATCCCATCGGACTCGGAGAGGAAGACGGGCGTCGCCTCGACGTCCCGCGTCACCGGGCAGCCGAGCTCTCGCAGCTCTCCGTCGACGATGGCGGCGACGGGCGGATTCGTCCGATCCGAGAAGGCGGTGTGGAAGAACTCGGCGAGGGGGGTCTCCCTCTTCGCCTCAAAGACGCGCCCGTCGGGGAGAAGGATCTGTACGCTCTCCCTTTCCCGAGCCGCGACGATCGGTCCGCGTCCTCTTTCCATCCTCTCCTCTCTCTTCCGTTCCCACTGGGCAGCGCCGGAAGGCCGCATCGCCTCAGGTCGACACGCCGAGCACCGGGAAGACCGTCTTCTCGAGGGCGGCGATCGTCTGGTCGAGGCCCTCCAGGACGGCGGCCGGAGACCGGCCTTCCGATTCGGCCGACCCGCGTAGGCTCCGCACGCTCACCTCGTACGCCGCGGCGGGGGGTAGCCATTCCTCGGGAATCTCGTCCGGAATGGCAACATCATTCATCCTCGCCCAGGCGAGGGTCCACGCGCGCACCACGTTTGCCACGTCGTACCCCCCGCCGCCCAGGGCGAGCCACGGGCGCTCGAGTCCCCGGAAGCGGCCGACCAGCCGTTCGTACTCGCGCAGGCTCATTCGCAGACCCGCAACCCGGTCTCCGATCAGGGCGTCGGCGCCGAGTTGGGTCACGAGGACATCCGGCGCGTACGCCTCGAGGAGCGGCAGGACCACGGCGTCGAAAGCCCGCTCGAAGGCGTCATCGCGCGCGCCCGGGAGA
>JAPLGE010000144.1 GCA_026390315.1 Candidatus Bipolaricaulota bacterium | reverse complement strand
AGAAGCCCAGGGACCTCTCCTCGATCGACCAGCGCGGCGAGCGCCGCCCGGTTCTCCTCGCCCTTCTTCGCGTCAAACTCCCGTGCGGTGAGCCGCCACCACATGCACCAGCACCCGCCGCAGGCGCCCCGGGGCCCGAAGAGACGCTCCAGGTCAGAGAACCGCTCCCGCGTCACCGGGAGCACTTCCAGCTCGGGCGTCCCCTTCGGGGCAGAACCGCTCAACTTGCGTCTCGTCACACGCGCCTCCTCGCCCGGCGAGCGCCCCAGAGAAGCCTCGGATCTCAACGGAGGCTCATCAGCTCGCGTCCCCGTGGATCAGACACTCCATCTCGTATTGGTCGACCCAGTGCTTGAACCCCAACCGCTCGAAGAAGGTGAGCATCCCGGAGTCGGATGCGTCGATATTCGTGACCTGAACGTACTTTCTCTTCTCGCGAAGTTGGTCGACCAGGCTCCGGACGAGAGCCGTGCCGATTCCCTTTCTCCGCTCAGAGCGTTCGACCACGATCGTGAGAATCCAGTTGAGAATGGGAGAGTACGCGAGGATTCCAACGAGCGTCTCGCCCCGAAAGGCGCCGAGGGTGACGAGTTCGTCGCGAGCCCGCTCAATCGAGGAGAAGCTGTTCTCCCACGACGGCTGCCAGTCGGCCTCCCCAGCCAGGGACCGAACGCGGCTCCGATCGATCGCGCGGACGCTCGCCGCTCGCCCGCCTGGGGCGGGCGCAGCCAGCGATTCAAACGGCAAGGCGTAGCAGGCGAACTCGCGCGTCGTCTCGAATCCCGCCTTGCGGTAGGCGCGGATCGCTCGCTCGTTGTCCTTCAGGACCTCGAGCAGGAACCGCGTCACGCCCCGCGCCCGCAGGCCGGGGAGCGCGTGGTCGAACATCCGCTTGGCGAGACCCTCCCCACGGAACTCAGGGACGATGCCGGTTCCCGCGTCGAACGCCGCGAGGTCGCCCTGCCAGAGGTCGGCGCCGATGAGGACGAACCCGACCATGCGGCCGTCGTCGAACGCCCCCACGGAAAGGTCGAAGTCGACCGCGTTCTTCGCCGCCCGAGCGAGCAGGCTCTCCTCCGTTACCCGGCTCGCGTCCATCGCGTAGTCGGAGAACGCTTCGAGGAAGGTCCGGTGGAGCTGTTCTCTGGAAACCCTGTCCAACTTGATCATGCGAGGATGATACCCGCTCGCGTCCCGCTCGTGCCCCGCCGCGGACGGGGAGACTAGGGCCATTCGCGTCCTACGAAAAGAGAGCCTCGTTCCCGGCCGCACACGATGCCGCCTCGTCAGTAGACGTAGAGGGGCGCGTCGAGGTCCTCGGCCCAGTTCCCTGCCCTTGTCCGGTCCATCATCTCCGCGAGCGCGGCAACCTGGGTCACTGTGCGTGAGTTGCCGGCGTTCGGGTGGGCCCAGCTCTCGATCTCGAGCCAGTTCTCAGGCTCTCGGTTCGCCGCGTTGTCCGGGAAGACGTCTGGGGAAACGTCGGTGCGCAAGCCTGCGACGTAGGCCCGATCGGGGTTGAGTCGCACCCAGAGGCCGGCCTCCTCTTTGAATCCGTCCCAGGCCTGGTGGATGTGCGGCTTGTCGGGAGCCGGCTGCACGTGGTCCTCTACCGCGAAGACGAGCATCACCTTGAGCTGGGGCGCCACCGCCGCGAGCCGCGCGTAGTAGCCGACCGCGACGCGCTCCGGCCAGGTGGCCCGCGCCTCCTCCACGGTTGCGAGATCGGCCGGCCAGGTGGCCGAATTGAGCGCCCCGTTCCGGAGCAGGGCCTCGGTCAGGGCGACAGAGTAGTAGCGCTTGCCCCACAGGCGCGGGATGCGGTCGGCCAGGACGTGATCCCGCCCGCCCGCCACCCGGAAGACGGGCCGGCCCTCGGGAACGGTCGAGTCCTCTATCCACCCGACGTAACGGGTGTCGATGAGAAGCGCCGTCGAGGTGTAGTCTTCGGGATAGGTGTAGTACGGATTCAGGACGGGCTCGCCCCGCGTGCCCCAGTAGCCCACCTCAACCGAGAACAGGGCGTCGTTCGTCGGGTTCTCACCGCCCACGAAGTAGCGCACGGCCGGGAGATCCTTGCCGTAGCGGGCGAGCACGTTCGTCGCCGGGATCCCCGGGTGGGAGAAGGCATACAGCCCCACGTTCTCGGTGAGGGGCTTGATCGGAAGGAGCTCGTCGATCCGTCGCCCGTCGGTCGCTTGGGTGAGGCCGCAGGCGAAGCGAATGACATCCCGGAGAGCCGCGAGCGCGACAGGGCCGCCGAAGTCGTCCACGCCGTCGCTCCGCGCGCCGCTCCGAGCATCGCTTCGTCCTGGCCAGAGGAAGGTCACTAGGATCGCGCCAATCTCCTGCAAAGGTGGCCCGGACGTGAGCCCCGTGGATGGCGTGGCGAAAGTCGGGACCTGCACGACAAGTGGCGCCCCCTCCGGATACCGGGGCCTCTCCGGCAGGGTCAAGCGAACGGCGATCCGGCCGATCCCCGCGGATTCGACGGTCGTCAGGACCTCCCGTGTGGCCGGAAAGCGCGCGGCCCCAGCCCCCACGTTGCCACACGGCGGCCCCATGAGAGCGGCGAAGAGAACCCCGACCAGCAAAAGCACCGCCCAAGAGACGATGTCGTTCCGACGAGTCTCACGCATTGCAGCCTCAGGTGTCCGTCTCACGAATTCCTCCGTCTCCTGCCTCGGGATGATCGTATCGCGGAGAGCCCGCTGCGTGCAGGAGGGTCATGATCTCGCGCGCGACCTCCTCGACGGACTTCCCTGTGACGTCGATCTCTTCCCACCTTTGCCTCCGAGCGAGCTCATGCGCCTCGCGGAGCTCGGCCTGAACGTGCGGCAGAGAGGCGTACGGCTCGAGCGGGACCCGGTGGGCCTTGGCGCGGGCTTGCCTCAGCTCGACAAGCCGGCCCGCCTCCATGCTGAGACAGAAGACGCGCGAGGGTGGGAGAGCGAGAAGCCTCGGGTGCGGCGGGATCCTCAGGATGACCGGCACGTTGGCGGCGAACCAGCCCCGATAGGCGAGGTAGAGCATCGTCGGAGTCTTCATGGTGCGGGAGACCCCTACGAGGACGACCTCGGCGCGATCGAGGTCCTCGACGCGTTCTCCGTCGTCGTGGCGAAAGGCAAACTCCACCGCCTCGACCTCGCGGGACTTCGCCTCGGCGAGTTGGCGGAAGAGTCCCGGCTTCTCCCGCGGGCTCAGCCTGAGGTGGGTCGCGAGGCGCTCAAGAAGCGGACCCATGATGTCCATGGCGTCTACCCCGCGCCGTCGCGCTTCCGAGAGCATCACGCGACGAAGCTCGTCGGAGACGAGGGTATGGACGACAAGCGACTCCTCGCGCGACGCCTCCCCAACCACCTCGCGAACCCTCTCCGCGGTGAGGACGCGCCCCACGCGGACGATCCGCGCGGGAGCGCCTTCGAACTGAATGAGAGCGGAGCGGACGACCTGCTCCGCCGTTTCTCCCGTCGCGTCCGAGACGACGAACACGGTCAGCATCGGCCCCTTCCTCAGCTCACGGAGTCATCACGAGGAGGCTAGCTTGCCGTGTCTCGAAGGGCAAGTCCGCGAGAGAGCCGAGCGGCTCAGACGGCGACCGCCACTCTTCAGGGGGCTTGCCGAGGCGCACTGCGAACGCCTTCTCCGTGTTCACTGTCCGGCAAGAAGAGCGAAAAGCTCTCGGAGTCCTTCCCGGCCGCACGTCTCCCACACAGGCGCGCCTCGAGCGGTATCGCAACGGCCTTGGCTGCCACCTAAGGGGGGATCCGTCAGAGACACTCGACTACGCCGCCGAGATCACCAAGCCGTGGGGCGGCCGGTATTCGGGCGGGAGAGCGTGGCCGCTCCCGCGTGGTGGGGCTCGCGGCTCGAGTACCCCGCAGCGCCGGCGGTTCTCGTGCGCGCCGGACTTCTGCGGACCGGGCTCCGCGGGCGGAAGGATCGGCCCGGGCGAGACGCGCCGGGGCGGCTTCTCTGCGGCTGCGCGTCCGGCGAGAAGGTCCCGTAGTCGAAGTCGGGCAGCCGCCGCCGC
>JAPLGE010000132.1 GCA_026390315.1 Candidatus Bipolaricaulota bacterium | reverse complement strand
AGGCGTTCGAGAAGACCGTGCGCGCCTTCTCCCTCGCCGACCGCTACCAGATCCCGGTCCTCGTCCTGACCGATCAGTTCCTCGCCGACTCGCACTTCTCCTTCGAAGCCTTCCGCCTGCCCAGCCGCGTCCCAGGTTCCTGCCTCGCCGATCCGGCGACGATCTCGTCCTACCGCCGCTACGCGCTCACGCCGAGCGGGATCTCTCCGCGCCTGTACCCAGGCCAAAGCGAACACCTCGTGTGCCTCGATAGCGACGAGCACGACGAGGAGGGTCACATCACGGAGGACCTCGCGGGAATGCGAAAGGCGATGGTGGAGAAACGCCTGGCGAAGATGCGCGGGCTGAAGGAGGAGGTGGCCATGCCCGAAACCCTGCACACAGACGGCGCGGAGGTCGTCCTCGTCGGCTGGGGCTCGACGCGGGGAGCGATCCTCGAGGCGGTGAACGAGCGGCGTGCGGCGGGAGAAAAGGTCGGCATGATTCACTTCACCGAGGTCTTTCCTCTCCCCCGATTCGCCTTCCCGGAAGGAGAGACGGTCGTCGTCGTGGAAGGGAACGCGACCGGCCAGTTCGCCCGGCTTCTGCGCGCGGAGTACGGCGTCGTCGCCGACCGAACCGTCCATCGCTACGACGGCCTCCCCATCACCTCGGAGGACGTGGAAAGGGGGATCGATGGAGCCTGAGACCTACCGAAACGAGGTCGAGAACCAGTGGTGCCCGGGGTGCACGAACTTCGGGATCCTCGCCGCCGTGAGGAAGGCGCTCGCCGCGCTCGATCTCGCGCCCCACGAGGTCTGCTTGGTGTCGGGGATCGGACAGGCCGCCAAGCTCCCGCACTACGTGCGCTCGAACGTGTTCAATGGCCTGCACGGCCGCGCGATCCCGGCGGCGACCGGGATCAAGGTCGCCAATCCCGCGCTCACGGTGCTCGTGACGACGGGAGATGGAGACGGCTACGGGGAGGGAGGGAATCACCTCTTGCACGCCCTGCGCCGTAACCCGGACATCACGGTCGTCGTGCACAATAACGAGCTCTACGCCCTGACGAAAGGGCAGGGCTCGCCGACCACCCCGGTCGGCGAGAAGACCCGCCTCCAGTTCACAGGAGTGGAGATCGAGCCGATCGAGATCCTGGCGACGGCGATCGTCCACGGGTGCGGCTTCGTCGCCCGCGGCTACGCCGGCGAGATCGACCACCTGAGCGACCTTCTCGTCCAAGCGATCCGCCACCGCGGGCTCTCCCTCGTCGACGTCGTGCAGCCCTGCGTCACATGGGGCGAACGACCTCCCGCCTGGTATCGAGAGCGAATCGAGAAGCTCCCCGCCGATCACGACCCTCGCGACCGCGCGGCGGCTCTCGGCCTCGCGGCATCCCAGAGGGAGAGAATCCCGATTGGAATCCTCTACGAAGGCCCGCCGCGACTGGTCTTCGCGGACCGCCACCTGAAGCGGACGTCTGGGCGAGCCCTCGCGTCCCTCGAACCGGTGAAGGAAGACGAGATCACGTCGCGCCTCGCGCGTTTCCGGAGATGACGAACCCAAGAGGAGTTCGACAACAGGAGGAAAGGATGCCAACGATCGAGATCGAAAAGAAGGCGGCTCCCTTCACACTGAGCGACCAGCACGGCGAGCCGATGTCCCGGGACGACGAGAAGGGAAAGCGGATCGTCCTCTCCTTCCATCCGCTCGCCTGGACGCCGGTCTGTTCCAAGCAGATGGTGGCGCTCGAGGAGAATCGACCGCTTTTCCGGAAGGAGAACGCCGTGGCCTTCGGAGTGAGCGTCGACCCGCCTCCGAGCAAGCTCGCCTGGGCGAAGGATCTCGGCGTCAAGAAGACGCGGCTTCTCTCGGACTTCTGGCCGCACGGAGCCGTGGCGAAGCGCTTCGGGATCTTCCGTGCGGAGGACGGCTTCTCCGACCGGGCGGTGATCATCCTGGACGAGAAGAGAAGGATCCGCTTCGCCAAGGTCTACCCGATGCGGGAGCTTCCCTCGCTCGTCGAGATCTTTAAAGCCCTCAAGGCCATGGGAGGCTAGCATGCACAAGATGACCCAAGAGAACTTAGAGAGGGCGTTCGCTGGAGAGAGCATGGCCCACATGCGTTATCTCGTCTTCTCCGAGAAGGCCGCACAGGATGGATACCCGAACCTCTCGCGGCTCTTCCGCGCGATCGCCTTCGCCGAAGAGGTGCACGCGACGAACCACTTCCGCGAGCTCGGGATGATTCGGGGCGCCGCGGAGAACCTGCAGGAATGCATCGACGGGGAGACCTACGAGGTCGAGGACATGTACCCCGCCTACCATCTGGTCGCGGAGTCTCAGGGAGAGCGGGGAGCGGCCCGGTCCACTCACTACGCCCTCGAGGCGGAGAAGATCCACGCGGTGATGTACGCCGAGGCGAAGAAACCGGCCAGCCTGGGAAAGGACATCGCCATCGGAACGGTCTTCATCTGTCCGGTGTGCGGGTACACGGTGGAAAGGGCGGCCCCCGCAAAGTGTCCGGTGTGCGGGGCGGCAAAAGAGAGATTCCGGAGCTTCTGAAGAGAAACGAAGATCCTCTCGAAAGGACGGGACCCAAGGAGGAGATGACCACATGGGTACCAAGGGGAAAGGGCTCGTCGGCCTGAACGTAGAGGAACTGGTGGCCCAGCTCAACAAAGCGCTCGCCGACGAATGGTTGGCGTACTACCAGTATTGGATCGGAGCGCGCTTGGTGACGGGGCCGATGCGGCAGGCCGCTGCGAGCGAGCTCGTCGAGCACGCCGCGGACGAGCTCGAGCACGCCAATCGGCTTGCCGCGCGGATCATCGAGCTCGACGGAACCCCGATCCTGGACCCTCACGAATGGGGAAAACTCGCGAACTGCTCGTACCTGAAGCCGACGGACCCCTACGTCAAGGCGATTATCCAGCAGGGCGTCGTGGGCGAGCGGTGCGCGATCGACGTCTACTCCCGCCTCCTCGCCCTGACGAAGGACAAAGACCTGATGACGTTTGAGCTCGCCCTCTCGATCTTAAAGGACGAGGTGAGACACGAGGAGGATTTCGAGGCCGTTCTACAAGATCTCGAGCAGATGGAGAAAAGGAGGTCCTGATGAGAATCGGAAGCCTGGTGAAGACGGTCGGACAGGAAGGAAAGGAGAAGCACCTGCCGGTGATCGAGCTCCATGACTGCCCGGAGTGCGGCGGCACGATGGTCCGGATCACGGTCGGCAAGGAGACTCCCCATCCGAACACGATCGAGCACCACATCAAGTGGATCCTTCTCTTCGGCGCGAAGGGAGGGCTCGCGGTGCACGTCGCCACGCTCGACCTCGGCCCGACCTTCGGCCACCCGAAGGCGGCGGTTCAC
>JAPLGE010000086.1 GCA_026390315.1 Candidatus Bipolaricaulota bacterium | reverse complement strand
GCCCAGGCGTCCGCCTCTTCGCCCATCGGCGAGCTGGGAGTGATCGGGTAGATCGCCGCGACGTCGCTGAACGCGTACGCCACGTGCGCGGCGGCCGTGTTCCCGTCGATCGTCATCATCCGACTGGTCCGGCTAGACATGGTGATTCCCTCCTCGGAAGACTGACGGCGCCCACTCGCGGCGCCCGCGGGATTGTACCTGCCTTCATCTCCGTTCACAACCGGCTTAGCCTCCTGTTGGGGACGCGGGGGAGGTTCCTTGCGCGAGCCGAGACGCTCGTCTAAAGTGTCGCCGACTCTGTCGAAGAGAAGCCAAGAGGGGAAGCCATGGTGCGACTGACGAACGAGGGAGAAGCCTTGGAGGGCAAGACGGCCGCCTGTCTAGCCGCTGCCCCGGCTAGGCACAATCCTCGCATCTCGCGTTTCACAAGGAGGGATGACGATGAAGCGACTTGGGAAGTGGGTGTTCGTCGTTGCCGTCGTGCTTTCCCTGTTCCTGACCGTGGCGGTCCTCTCGGCGTCCGCAGACCCGATCCACGTCGGCGGATCGTCAGTGCCGATCCACGTCGGTGGGTCGTCGGCGCCAATCCATGTCGGTGGGTCGTCGGTCCCCATCCACGTCGGCGGGAGCTAGAGCACGTCAATCGGGGGGCAAGCGCGTGGTCGAGGGCTTGACGATCGGCCGGCGGGAGGGCCCGCGGGACACGGCAGTCAAGCCCTCGACGACTCTCGAGCTTCTGGCTCGAGAGGGTCCTGTCGAGGTCACCCGCCAGCACATCAAGGCGGGGAAGGTCTTCTACCTCGACGAGGAAGCTTCTTGGCAAGGGTTTGAGTTTGTATACGTCATCAGCGGACTTCTCGCACTGAAGCAAGGCGAGGGAGAGGTCCCCCTTTCCCCGGGCGACTACGCCTACCACCACGGGCTCGCTGAGCGCGCCTACTTCCACGTCCGCGAGGACACCGAGCTCCTGATGGTCGCCTCCCCGCCCAGCTTCCAGATCATGCGTGACGAGATCGTCGACATGATGAGCCTGGGGCGATCGGTCGAGGAGAAGGACTCGGCAACCGAAGGACACTCTCAGCGGATTGAGGAGCTCGTCGTCGCCACCGGGGAGCTCCTCGGCCTCACCGGCGAGCAACTGATCGTGCTTTCGCACGCCGCCTATCTCCACGACATCGGCAAGGTGAGTGTGTCCGACGCCATCCTGAACAAGCCCGGTCCGTTGACCGACGAAGAGAGAGAGGAAATGCGACGGCACCCCGCGTCTGGTGCAAAGATCCTCGCACGCAAGGCCTTCCTCAAGGAGGCCGCCGAGATCGTTCTCGCCCATCACGAGCGGTTCGATGGGACCGGCTACCCCAACGGCCTGCGCGGTGAGGAGATCCCGATCGAAGCGCGGATCCTCGCCGTCGCCGATGCGTATGACGCAATGTCCTCGCCGCGTCCCTACGGGGCGGTGCGATCGAAACCCGACGCGCGAGGAGAGGTCACGCGGAACGCGGGAACCCAGTTCGACCCTGCCGTGGTGACGGCGTTCTTCTCCGTCGTTGAGGCCTTCGATGCTTAGGCGCCTCGACCGATCCCGGGCCAGGCACTTCCTAGTCCTCTTGCCCCTGGGAGCCGCCGTGGGCACGCTGGTCGGCGCGGCGCTTCACGACGTTCTCTTTGGCCTGGCTGTCGGGGCGATCCTCGGCGTCCTGTTCGCGACCCTGTTCACCTTCCGCGTCCGCTAGACCGTTCCCAGTGCGACCCGCCGGCCTCTTTCGGGCGGACACTACGGTCCTCAGAAGTCCTTCAGGAGTTCCTCAAGCGTGGGAGACCCGATCTCCTGCAGCTCATAGCGGACTCGCGTGACCGGAACGCGGAACGAGACGAGCCGGCAGAGGTCGATCGGCGTGCCGATGACGATTCCTTCACACTCCACCGCGTCTACGGTCTTCTGCAGGTCCCGGATCTGTTCCTTCCCGTAGCCCATCGCCGGGAGGAGCCGGCCGATCTTGGGGTACGTCTCGTACGTCGCGGCGATTGAGTCGACCGCGTAGGGCCGCGGGTCCACGATCTCGCGGGCCCCGTATCGCCGCGCGGCAATCGTGCCGGCTCCGTACTCCATCCCTCCGTGCGTGAGCGTGGGACCGTCTTCGATGACCAGAACGCGCCGGCCACGAATGACAGCCAGGTCATCGACCAAGATGGGGGAGGCCGCCTCCACGATCCAGGCTCGCGGGTTCAGCGCGCTGACGTTCTCCCGCACGAAGTGGATGTCCTCGAGACAGGCGGTGTCCACCTTGTTGATGACGACCACATCGGCGGTGCGCACGTTCACCGCGCTCGGGTAGTACAGAAGCTCGTGACCGGCTCGGTGCGGGTCAGCGACGACAATGGACAGATCGGGCCTGTAGAAGGAGAAGTCGTTGTTCCCCCCGTCCCAGACGACGACGTCCGCTTCGGCCTCCGCCTTGCGTAGGATCTTCTCGTAGTCGACGCCCGCATAGACGATCGTCCCGCTTTCGATGTGGGGCTCGTACTCCTCCCGTTCCTCGATCGTGCAGTGGTGCCGATCGAGATCGGCGTAGGTCTCGAACCGCTGCCACTCCTGCTTGACGAGGTCTCCGTACGGCATGGGGTGACGAATCACCGCCACCTTTCGACCTCGGCGCTTGAGGATATGGCAGACCCTGCGGGTGGTCTGGCTCTTGCCGGACCCGGTCCGCACGGCCGTGATGGAGACGAGGGGGCGCTTCGACTTGATCATGGTCGATCCCGTCCCCATAAGGAGGAAGTCGGCGCCCGCGGCGTTCACCAGGGCGGAGCGCTCCATGACGTGCTGGTTCGTCACGTCGCTGTAGGCGAAAACGACCAAGTCCGCCTTCTTCTCCCTGATCAGACGCTCCAAATCATCTTCGTGTTCGATCGGAATCCCATCAGGGTACAGGCGTCCCGCGAGCTCCGGTGGGTACATCCTCCCCGCGATGTCGGGGATCTGCGTTGCGGTGAAGGCCACGACCTCATACTGTGGATCGTCGCGGAAGTGAACGTTGAAGTTGTGGAAGTCGCGGCCCGCCGCGCCCATAATGATCACTCGCTGCTTCATCTCATCGCCCCCCGTCTGACTTAGGCGGGATTATAGCGAACTCCCTGAAGCCCGCTCAAGGCACGGTTGTCCCAAGCCGGCGCCCACACTAAGATCAGTTGCGATGTCCATGGCCAACAAGATCACCCTCGCTCGTGCGGCTCTGCTTCCCCCGATCCTCCTTCTCCTCTTCCTCCGACAACGCGAGGCCGCGCTGGCCTTGTTCCTAGTGTCATGCGCGGGAGACGTGCTCGACGGGATCGTCGCCCGCAGCCGCGGAGAGGTCACCGCCTGGGGCAAGGCCCTCGATCCAGCCGTCGACAAGACCCTCTTCGTGGCGGTGCTCTCCGCGCTCACGGCTCTCGGCGAGTTCCCTCTTCTAGCGCTCGTCCTCTTTCTCGTTCCGCAGCTTTGCCTCGCCGCGGGAGCGCTGGTGCTCCGCCTCCGAGCCCGCACGGTGCAGGGCTCTCGCCTCCTCGGGAAGGCCGCGGCGGTCTTGGTCGTCGCCGGGCTCGTCTTCATGCTCCTTCGCCTCGCGATCGGCCGCTACTTCCTCTACTCGGGGATCGCCGCAAGCTACCTGGCCGGCGTCGACTACCTGTGCACGGCGGTCAGGGCCACGCGATCTGGGAGTAGGGATACGACGGGAACGCCTCCGGAACCGGGGCTTCGAACCGGACCCTCGTCCCGCTCGAAGGATGAGTGAACTCGATCCGCCACGCGAGCAGGAGCAGCCGCCCCTCCCGGCTCGTCCCGTACAGGCGATCGCCAAGGATCGGGTGGCCGATGTAGCGAAGGTGGACGCGCACTTGGTGAGTGCGCCCCGTGTGAGGGAGAAGAAGGAGGAGAGTCCAATCCTCCTCGCGGTCGAGCACTCGGAACTCCGTCTGGGCTGAACGTCCTTGAGGGCGGATCGCCATGAGGCGCGGCCGGGCCGGGTCCCGGCCGATCGGAGCATCGATCATTCCCTCGTCTTCGTCAATGATCCCCGAAGCGACCGCGAGATAGGTCTTGGCCACGAGCCGCTCTGCGAACTGCGCCTTGAGGGACTCGAGAGCGGCGTGCGTCTTGGCCACCACGATCAGGCCGCTCGTCTCCTTGTCCAGCCGATGGACGATCCCCGGCCGCGCGGGGTCCTCCGTGATGGGCAGAGAGCGACCCACCAGCAACCCCTCGACCAGGGTCGTGTCGTGCTCCCCCGCGCCGGGGTGGACTACCTGTCCGGCCGGTTTGTTCAGCACGATCAGGGCGTCATCCTCGTGCAGGATGTCGAGGGCCGTCGGACGAGGGGAGAGGATGGATTCTCGCTCAGACTCCCACACGATCCGGTCGCCCGGCCGAAGCTCCCGCGACGGCTGACGGACCGTCACCCCGTTGACCGACACCTTCCCGGCCCGGATCTCTCGCTGGATTGCGGCGCGGGATCTCTCGGCGTGCCTGGCGGAGAGGTAGCGGTCGAGCCGCAGCCTCGACTCCCCGTCCGTCACCTCCGATTCGATCTTCTCCATCCCTTCTCCGTTATTTGCGTCCGAGCGCGGGTTTCCGTATAATACAAGGACCATGCGAAGAATGGAAGAGGCTTTAGCGACCTTCTCGGTACGAGGCGTCTTCCCGCCGAAAGCGGGCAGCTCGGACGGCATTGCCCTCTCCCCCTTCGGATCACGCACGGGCCAGCGCGACGGGCTTCTCGACGGCCGGCCCCAAACGAAGGAGCGTGAAGGGAAGTAGCTCCCACACCATGAACATCGAGTTCATCGAGGCCCTCGAGGAGATGGCCAAGGAGAAGGGAATCCCGCGAGAGGACCTCTACGAGGCCATCCGCAAGGGCCTCGCCGCCGCCTACCAGGAGGAATACCACACCGATCTCGACGTCAACGTGGAGATCGACTCTCGTTCCGGAGACATCTCCATCAACAACAAACGGATCGACCTGGCCAAGTTCGGCCGCATCGCGACGAAGAAGGCCGAGGAGACCATCCGCCAGGAGATCGCCCGCAAACGACGCGAGATCGTCTACGAGCTGTACATCCACCGTGTGGGGGAGATCATCACGGGCTCGATCCACCGTTTTGAGGGGAAGAACGTCTGGGTCAACCTGGGAGATGCCGAGGCGCTCCTGCCGGACCCGGAGCGAATCCCTGGCGAGCGCTACCACGCCGGGGAGCGCCTGCGCGCGTACCTCGTGAGCGTGGAAGACACCCAAGGGGATCCGCGCATCCTCATTTCGCGAGCTCACCCTGAGTTCGTGCATCAGCTTCTTCGCCTGGAGGTGCCCGAGATCGAGGAGGGCACGTTGGTCGTGCGTCGAATCGCGCGGGAGCCAGGACGACGGAGCAAGGTCGCGGTGGAGTCGCTAGATCCCAACGTCGATCCCGTCGGAACCTGCGTCGGCGCCGGAGGAGCACGGGTGCGGGTCGTGACCCGCGAGCTCGCCGGCGAGAAGATCGACCTGATCCGCTGGAGCGACGACACAAAACAGCTCCTGCGCAACAGCCTCGAACCTGCCAGCGTCCTTGAGGTGCAGCTCGACGAGGCCACCCGTCACGCGAAGGTCCTGGTCCCCGATGACGAGCTCTCGCTCGCCATCGGAAAGGGAGGCCAAAACGTCCGGTTGACCGCGAAGCTCGTCGGATACGACATCGATGTGACCAGCCCGAGTGAGGAGAAGGGCTGAACGGCGGCAAACGTCGACCATGACCAGAATCTCTGAGGCGATCCTGCGTTGGATCTTCCGCGTCTGTCGCTACCGCGCGTGGCTCGTCCTCGTCGTCGCCCTCGTCCTCACGGGAGCCTCGCTCTACTACATCCGAGAGGTCCCGCTCCGCAGCTCCTATTTCGACCTGCTCCCCGAACACGACCCTCTCGTCGACCAGTATCGCCGGAACGAGCAGTACCTCGCCCAGACAGACTACGTCGCTCTTCTACTCACGCTGCAGGACGCGGAGGCCAAGCCCGTCGAGGAACGGGAGCGGCTCCTTCTCGGAGCGGCGGAGGCCACAGCGCAGGTCCTACAACGGGACCCAGAGTTCACTCAGGTCACCTACCTCGTCGAGCCGTCTCCGGAGATCCCGGATCAGTACCTCCTTCTCTACCAGCTTGGCCCCGAGAAACTCGCTCGCATCGGGTCCAGCGTGCAGATCACTCAAGGCCTCGTCTCCGGGAAGGAGCTCTCCCTCCCCCCGACCAGTGACCTCGCCGGCGCATACCGCAAGGCGGGCGACACGATCGGCGGGGTCCTGTCCCGGGGATTCGATCTCGCCAATCCCGGGCAGGCCGCCACGGGTATGGAAGGGGCTCTCGCCGATCTCATCTCCTTGAACGACGCGGTCCTCGGGGCCGTCGCGTCCCTGGACCGGTTCCCCGCGCTCACGCGAGCGGCGGAGGAGCTTTCCAGCGTGTTTGTCCCCACACCGGAGACGAGCCGTTCGCCCGAGGGATTCTTCTCCACCGACCGAAGCAGGCTTCTGATGAGCGCGCGGCCGCGCCTTCCCTCCCAGACCGGGGTGGCCTACTGCGCCGCCGTGATGAAGGCCCTGCGGGCCGACCTCAGCCGGGTCGATCTCGCGGACTGGGGCGTCACGGTCGGGATCACCGGGACCTATCCCTTCAGCGCGGAGACGAACGGCATCATCAACGCAGACATGCAGCGAACAACGATTCTCTCTTCCGTCGTGGTGCTCGTGGTCTTCTTCTTGGGCTTTGGCTCCCTTTTCTACACGGTCATCGCGGCCGTGCCGCTCCTCGTCAGCATGGTCCTGATGACCGCGTGGGCGAAGCTCGCCTGCGGCGGGTTCAACCTCATGACCTCGTTCCTCCCCGCGCTCGTCTTCGGCATCGGAATCGAGTTCGGGGTTCATCTGGTCTCCCGCTACGCCGAGGAACGAGAGAAGGGCGCGCCACTGAACCGTGCCCTCTCTACCGCCGTGTCGCGCAAGGGACTAGCCATCTTCACCGGAGCGATGACGACCTCCCTCGCCTTCTTGGGCCTTCTGTTCTCGCACTCGCGCGCCCTGTACGAGATGGGTGTCATCTCGAGCATGGGGATCTTCATTGCGTTCGTGACGACGCTTTTCCTCTTTCCCACCCTCGTCACGCTTGCCCACTTCCTCCTTCGCTTCAAGCACCGAGAGACCGTCATCGACTACGCGCGCTTCTTCGCCCCGTTCTTCCGTTTCGTCACCTCCCGGGGCGGCGCCGTCTTCGTCGTCGTGCTCCTCCTCACCGGGGCGGTCGCCTTCCAGGCCGCCCGTACGACGTTCCAGTTCGCAAGCTCAGATCTCGTGCCCAAGACCGAGAGCCAGGCCGTACTCGGCGACGCGCTCACCCACTTCGCGGCTGGCCAGACGCAGCTCGGAGACTACTTCACCTTCTTCGCCTCCTCCGAGGATGACCTCGCCCGAGTCGTGGCACGCCTCAAGGGGAGCTCCTTGGTGCTGGGCGTGGAGTCGGCGCGCGACCTACTTCCGGTCAACCTGGCGGAACAGCAACAGGTCCTCAATAGCCTCAACATGGCGTCCTACATTGAGCAGCTCAATCTCCTCGATCGCGGTCTCGCCGATCGAAACGCGGCGCTCGGCCAGATGCGCGGGCTGTTCGTCCAGTTCTCCCTCATCCAGTACGCCGCCTCCCTCAACGGAATGGCAGGAATCGCCCTTCAGTGCCACCAGATTCAGACTCAGATGCGCGACATCCAGACGACCCTCAAGGCGCTCGACGCGGAGTGGGCCCACGCCCTGATTCTCGACCTCGAGCGAGCCTTGAAGAACCTCGATGCCAACCTGGCGCAGATCCGGCAGCTCCCGCCGGTCGACACCCTCCTGCGCAACATCCTCGAGAGCCTCCCCGAGGGAATTCGCTCCCGCTACCTCACCGCGGAGGGAAACTACATCGTCCGCGCGCGGATGAGCCCGGCGCTCTTCAAGGGGACGAACCTGCAGGAGTTCGACGCCTTCGCCGCCTCCTTCTCCGACGACTACTTCAGCATGGCCCTGGGAATCAAGGCGCTGGAGCACTACATGAGGCGAGACTTCGTCGTCTCGACCATCGTTGCCGCCGCCCTGATCGCCCTCATCCTCTGGCTCACCCTGCGCGGCTGGATGCGGCCGCTCCTCGCGGCGGCCCCGCTCGTCCTCGGCTACGTGTGGATGCTCGGCGGCATGAGGGTCCTCAAGATCCCGTTCAACTTCATCAACATCACCATCTCCCCGCTCCTCATCGGCGTTGGCGTGGACAACGGTGTCTATCTGCTCGTCCGCTACATGGAGGAGCGTGGCGTCAACCACAAGGGTGCTATGGAACGAAGCGGCAAGACGACCGCCGCCGCGGTCATCGTCACCTCGGTTACCACGCTCGCCGTCTTCGGGAGTCTCCTCCTCGCCCGCACCCCTGGCCTGAGAGTCCTTGGGATCTGCGCCTTGTTGGGAGTGGGGTTTGCGCTCCTGTTCACTCTCCTCTTTCTCCCCGCCGCCTTCCGTGTCGAACGAGGCAAGAGGGTATAATAGGCAAGAGCCGGCGGACGCAGGCTTGACTCGCCGGGAGGGAAGTGGCCTGAGATGTTGGAATACATTGGCATCGGCATCAGCGTGGTCGCGGCCATCTGCCTAGGCTACCTCCTGGGGAGCATTCCGCGCCGACGCAAGATGGAGCAGCTCCTCGCGGCCGCGCGCGAGGACGCCGAACAACTGAAGAAGGAGAAGATCCTCGAGGGCCGCCAGCAGGTTCAGGAGCTGCGCGACGAGCTCGAGGAGCGAGCCAAGCGGCGCGAAGAGGAACTGGCACGAATGGAAGAGCGAATCCTCCATCGCGAGGATCGGCTGGGGAAGAAGTCGAACTACCTGGAGAAGATCGAGGACTCGTTGCGCCAGGACGGAGAGGAACTCGAGCAGTTGAAAGAGGTCGGCACGCGCCTCCTCGCCGAAGGGAAGGCTCATCTCGAGAAGACCGCCGGCTGGAGTCAACAGGAGGCCCGCGAGCAGCTCCTGAAGCTGGTCGAGGCGGAGTCGCAGCGCTTCTTCTCCCGCAAGGTCGAGGAGGTGGAGCAACGCGCGAAGGAAGAGGCGAAGCAGCGTGCGGCACGCGTCATCGCCACCGCCGTTCAGCGCTATGCGGCCGAGTACGTCGAGCAAAACGCCGTCAGTTCGGTCCCCCTTCCCTCCGAGGAGTTCAAGGGGCGAATCATCGGCCGCGAAGGGCGAAACATCAAGACCTTCGAGGCGCTGACGGGCGTCGAACTGCTCGTCGACGACACACCGGAGATGGTGGTCCTGTCCTGTTTCCATCCCCTCCGCCGCGAGGTCGCCCGCATGGCGCTGGTGCGCCTGCTGGAGGACGGGCGAATTCACCCCGCTCAGATCGAGGAGAAGGTCCAGCGGGCCAAGGCCCGGCTGGCCGAGCGCATCAAGGAGGAGGGGAAGAAGGCCGCCTTCGACCTGGGCATCGACCTCCACCCGGAGCTCGCCACGCTCCTCGGCCGGCTGCAGTATCGGACGAGCTACGGCCAGAACCAGCTCGCCCACTCCTTGGAGGTAAGCTGGATCGCCAAGATGCTCGCCGATGAACTTGGCATCGACGCGGCCGCGGCGAAGCGCGCCGGCCTCCTCCACGACATCGGCAAGGCCGTGGATCACGAGGTCGACGGGCCGCACGCCGTCATCGGCGCCGAGCTGGCCCGACGCTATGGGGAATCCCCGGAAGTCGTGCAGGCGATCTTGGCGCATCACGAAGACGTTGAGCCGGACAGCGTTCTCGCCATCTTGATCCAGGCGGCCGACTCCCTCTCCGCGGCGCGGCCGGGAGCGCGTCAGGAGACCTTCGAACGGTACGTGCAGAGGCTTCACGATCTTGAGGAGTTGTGCCGGTCCTTCCCCGGCGTCCAGGAGGCGTATGCCCTTCAGGCAGGGCGGGAGGTGCGCGTGATGGTGCAGCCGGAGCGTGCGAACGACGAGGTCGCCGCGAAGCTGGCCTACGACATTGCCCGCGCGATCGAAGAGGAGTTGAGCTACCCCGGCGAGATCAAGGTCAACGTGATCCGCCAGACCCAGTTCACGGAGAGCGCAAAGTAGCGTTGAAACCTGGGAGGCCAGTTGGAGAACCTCAGGGTCTCATCCACGTCCGAACCCGGAGCGACCGCCGGGGCGATCGCGAACGGAATCCGCCAGCACGGAGAGTCGCAGGTCCTGGTGATTGGGCCGCGCGCGGTAAACCAGGCCGTTAAGGCGATTGCGGTCGCCCGCTCCTACCTCGCGGCAAGCGGAGTCGACCTCTACTTCACCCCCAGTTTCGCGAGCGTTCAGATCGAGTCCCAAGAGAGAACGGCCCTCCACTTCGTGGTCCGCACGCGCCATCCCCTGACCACGGCGCTTCCCTTGGCCGCGACGGGAGAAGAGCCCATCTGAGTCTCTCTGACCCACGACGCCGGCGACTCGCTCCTTGCCAGAGCCTGGGCTCGCCGCTACCATATTGCTGGAATCTGATTCCTTCCGAAGGAGTGACCCGGGCAGATGCACTTTAGACGATATCAGAAAGCGGTCATCTGGGCTATCGTTCTGGCCTTTCTCATCGGAGGTGTCGGTCTGATCGGCCTCGAGCGCTCCGGCGTCTTCCAGAAGAGCTCGGGAACCAAGCCAACCACCAACCTCGCCGCCTCCGTGAACGGCACGAGGATCTCAGAGCAAGCTCTCGCTGAGGCGGCGGCCAACTACCGAAACCAAGTCATCCAAACCTACCAGCAGATGGGGCAGGACACGAGCTCGCTCCTCGCCGGAGCGAGCGGCGCCCTGTTCCAGCTGCAGGTCGAGAGCCGAGCCCTTCAGGAACTGGTTCGCCAGGCCCTCTACACCCAGGAGGCCAGCCGGCGCAAGGTCCGAGTGCCGGAGGACAAGGTCAACGCCGAATTCGACGCTCAGTACAACGCCCTTCTCCAGAACTATCAGCTCACTGAGGCGGACCTGGCGAGTCTGCTCGCCGGCCAAGGGCAGACCTTGAGCGGGTGGAAGGCCAAGGTGCGAGCGAGCGTCGCCGGCCAACTCCGGGACCAGGCGTTGCGCGCCGCGGTCGTCACCCCGCTTCAGCCGACCGACGAGGAGCTTCAGGCGTACTTCGAGAAGAACATCTCGACCTACGACAAGCCTGAGGAGATCCGCGCCTCGCACATCCTCGTTGCCGACCAGGCCGAGGCCCAGGCGATTCTGGAGCGGCTGAAGAACGGAGAGGACTTCGCGGCCCTCGCCAAGGAGAGCTCTACCGACACCGGAAGCGCCCAGAACGGAGGAGACCTCGGCTGGTTCTCCCGCGGCAAGATGGTGAAGGAGTTCGAAGACGCCGCCTTCGCGCTCCAGGTTGGCGAGACAAGCGGCATCGTCCAGAGCCAATATGGCTTTCACATCATCCGAGCCACCGACCGCCGGGCCCCCTCCACGCCGACCCTCGCCGAGGCGAAGGACCAAGTCAAGAGCGACTACACGACCGAGAAGCAGGACCAAGAGTTCAGCGCCTGGTACGCGAAGCTCTACGGGCTGGCCAAGGTGGAGATCAACCTTCCGCTCGTGAAAGCGTCCATCGATCAGCAAGCGGACCAGGACCTCGGCCTGGCCGAGTTCGAGCGGGCGAAGGCCGAGGGGAGTTCCCAAGACCCGTACCTCCCCTACTACATTGGACGCATCTACGAAGCAAAGATGCTGACCGCGGGCCAAGAGAAGAGCTCGCTCCAGTCAAAACAGGACAAGACCGCGGAAGACACGGCGCGAATCGACGAGCTCGCGAAGCAGATAGACGACCTCAAGGCGAAGGCCGTCGCGGCGTACCTCGAGGCCTTGGACAAGGTGGAGCCGGACGAGGACTTCCTCAACCGGGTCATCGCCCTTGCCCCAGACAGCGCGACCGCCCTCTACCTCTATGGCAAGCTCCTCTACGACCGCGGCGACGCCTTCGGGGCCGACCTCAAGTTCCGCGACGCCATCCGCAAAGATCCCTCCTACGTTGCCGCCTACGTGGGCGCCGGAGACGTGGCGGCGGAACAGCGGGCGTACAAGGAAGCGGTCGACCAGTACAACCAGGCTCTGAAGATTCGGCCGAATGACACGAGCGTCATGGTCAAGCTCGCGAGCGTCCAGTTGGGCGCAGGCCAACTGGACGAGGCCAATTCGCTTCTGGCGCAGATCGAGAGACTCGATCCTCAGAACCCCAAGCTCGCCACGCTTCAGGGCGACCTCGCGTTCACCCGTCTCACAGCGGCCATCGCGGAACGCCAGAAGCTCCAGGAGAAGGCCGATCGCTCCACGGCGGACGACGCGCGGCTGAAGGAGTTGGCTGTGCAGATCTCCTCCTTCGGCGCGAGCGCGGCCGACCGCTACCAGCAGGCTCTCACAACGAGCGGCTCCGTTGAGCAGTTCGAGAAGCTGGGAAGGGTTCACCTAGCGCTCGGAGAGCTCGACAAGGCCGAGACGGCCTTCCGGGACGCCATCGCTCGCTCCCCGTACCGAGCCGACGCCTACGAAGGGCTCGGCGACGTGCTCCTGAAGCGGGGAGACACGCAGGGGGCCATCGAGGACTACCGAACGGCTTTCACGCGGGCGCTCGACGACGCCCGCAAGCAGGGTTTGGGAGAGAAGATCATCGGCCTTGTCCCGACGGATCTCGACATGCGCGCCAGGCTGGCCAAGGTCTACGCCAAGCAGTACATGTGGAGCTCGGCCATCAAGCAGTACGCCGCGATCCTCGAGGCCAAGCCGGATACCCTCGACGCCTACCGCGGAATCGCGGAAGCCTACTCCTGGCGCACCGAGTACGGGACGGCGCTCGACTACCTCCGGCGCGCGTTCACCTACGCCTCGACCGACAGCGCGAAGATCGACCTCTACTCCCAGATGGTGGCCATCAACCAGTCCCAGGTTGGCCAAGGGAAGCCGCTGTCCGCTCCCGGTCTCGACGCCTCCTTCGAGCTTGCCAAGCTCTACCTCGCTCAAGGGAAGACCGCCCAGGCCAAGGAGAAGCTCGAGAAGATCGCGAAGGACGCCCCGACCTACCGCAAGGACGAGGTGGCGGCGCTCTTGGTCCAGGCCGGCGGCGGCACGCCCGCCACTCCAACGACGGGCTCGCCGCAAACGCCCAGCAATGGGCGGTGAACCCTTCCGTGAGGTCGTAGAGCTCGTCGCGAGGCTCCGCGCGGAGGACGGCGGGTGTCCCTGGGATCGCGCCCAGGATCATTGTTCGTTGCGGCCCTATCTTCTGGAAGAGGCTCACGAGACAATCGCTGCGATCGACGCGGTGGACGCACCGGCCCTCGCGGATGAGCTCGGCGACCTCCTTCTCCAGGTTCTCCTTCACGCCCAGATCGCCTCGGAGGTTGGCCAGTTCTCGATCGATGTCGTCCTTGGCCTTCTTCGCGATAAGCTTGTCCGCCGTCACCCGCACGTCTTTGCAGGCGCCTCGCGGGAGATGAGCGCCATCCGCGAGACCTGGGCGGCGGTCAAGGAGGGCGAGGAGAGGCCGCACCACCCGCTTCCCACGCTTCTCGCGGCGCGTAAGCTGGTCGACCGCCTGGGCGGGACAGAGGCGCTCCAAGGGGCGCAGCCAGTCTCGCCCGAGGAGGAAGAAGGCCGCAAGATCCTCTCCGCGATCGCGGCCGCTTGGGAGAAGGGAGTCGACCCGGAGCTCGCCTTGGCGAAGGCGGTCGCTCGCTGGTCGAAGGGCTCCCCCCGGCCGTGACACCCGTGCGCGACGCGTCGGTCTTCTGGATCGAGACGAACGAGCGCGAGGTTCACTTCATCGACGCCATCGCAAGCGCCTACGACGGTTTGGCGAACGTCCGGCGCGACTACCACCTCCAGGACGGCAGGATCTACTTCAAGGTGTATGTCGCGTGCGGAATGGAAGACGAGTTTCTCTCCCTTCTTGAGGACCTTCGTCGCGCCGCGGCCATCGGCCAGGTCCTTCAGGGGACTGACGATGAACCCCCTGCGGCCGCGTAAGGTCGTCCCGTCGATCTTCGCGATCGACTTCGAGGAACTCCGTCGCCTGGGGATGCGCGCGGTGGTGTTTGACCTCGACCGAACGCTCCGAGACCCCGGGCCAAACGACGTGAAGCCAGAAGTGCTTTCACTCCTTGAGCGTCTGACCGAGCGCGGGTTCCGCGTCGGGATCCTGACCAACCGCCGCCCCTTGGAAGAGGACCCCTTGCACGAGGCGCTCGCCAAGACGTACCCCCTGTGCCACACGGCGAGGAAACCGTCCAAGAGAGGATTCCTGTCACTGCTTCGCACGCTGGAGACGCCGCCCGAGCGAGCCGTCATGGTGGGCGATCGTCTGCTCACGGACGTGCTGGGCGCGAATCGCCTCGGCATGTACTCGATCCGCATTCGACCCGAGATGAGGACCGGCCGATCTCGGCGGAGGCCTGGCGGATAGAGGCAGGCCTCACCGCGGCCGGGCGCGGTCGACCCACGATGCCTCGCGCGAGAGTATGAAGGCTCGGCCTCGTCCCCGCGCAACACCCCGCGAGGACCACGCCGAGCCTTCAGTCAGCCTTCGCTGGTGAACGGGCCTGGAATGCCCTCAGATTCCACTGCCGACCGCCGGCCGCCACAGGCCCGGCGATCGCGAGGGCGCACAGCCTCCTGCTACAGGATCCAGTACGCGGCCAGCACCTTCGTCCCAGCAGGGATTCCGGACGAACTGATCTGGAGCGTCCCGCCTGGGACGACCGTGGCGACGATGTAGACGAAGTCATCCGTGAACGGGATGAGCGTCGCCGCTCCGCCGCCGAAGACCACGATGTCCCCAGCCTTCAGCGATACGGGTCCGCTGAAGATGATCCCGATCTTCTGCGCCGTGGCTCCGGTCGTGTCGTCGAAGAGGAACACCCCCGCCACGGGCCGCGGCGTGACTGCCGTCTGAGCGAGCCCGAGGATGCCTACTCCCAACACCACGAGCACCGCGAGGAAAAGACTCCTTCGCACTGCAACACCTCCTGTACCGCAAGAGACGACGCGGGCCCGTTGCCCACGGGCGCCTCTGCTTCTACCCGCCTTGCCCTGGCAGCGTTGCCAGCCCCAAGAACCCCAAATGGAGAGACCCTGTCAGATAGGTACGCACTCCGAGGATGTCAATAGTGGGAGAGGCGGAAAAACCTCTCCTCATCGTCAAGAAGGCGTCTTTCCTCCTCCTTAGCCGAGCCGGCCGGGCGCCCTCGAGACGAGTCGCCTTTGGCCGGCCGAACTCTATCGGCTATCATCCGTTGACTCGATGGATCAAAGGAGAAGCCTTGCTTGCCGACCGCAGGGCGTTTACTTCGACGTCACCGCGCCGAGCGGGCTCTCCTCGGGAAGCGGGCGGGGCTCTTCGGGAGGCAACGATCATGAACAGGAAGGATCTCGTCTCCCTCGCCGACCTCTCGCAGGAAGAGGTCTTCGAGATCCTGGAGACGGCAAAGACGCTGAAACTCGAGCACAAAGCGGGCGCGCGCCACGACGTGCTCTCCGGGAAGACGCTCGCCATGGTCTTCCAGAAGCCCTCGCTCCGCACGCGGGTTTCCTTCGAGGTCGGGATGATGGAGCTTGGAGGGCGAGCGATCTACATCGGCCCGGACGAGATCCAACTCGGAAAGCGAGAGACCGTCGAGGACGTGGCGATCGTCCTCTCGCGCTACGTCGACGGGATCATGGCGCGGGTCTTCGCCCACAAGGACATCCTCGAGCTGGCGCGCTTCGCATCCGTCCCCGTCATCAACGGACTCTCGGATCTCCTGCACCCCTGCCAGGCCCTGGCCGACCTCCTCACCGTCTGGGAGAAGAAGCGCCGCTTCGAGTCACTCACCCTCGCCTTCATCGGCGACGGGAACAACGTCGCCCACTCTCTGATCAACGGGTGCGCCAAGGTGGGCATGGCGTTCCGCATCGCCTGTCCAAAGGGCTACGAACCCGATGACGCGATCGTCGCCGCCGCCCGCCAGGTCGGTGGACGCGTCCAGATCCTGCGTGACCCGGTGGAGGCCGCGACTGGGGCGGACGTCCTGTACGCCGACACCTGGGCGAGCATGGGACAGGAGACGGAGGCCGAGAAGCGGCGCCGGGCCTTCGCTGGCTTCACGATCGACCAGCGCCTCCTGGACGTCGCGGCGAACGACGCCCTCATCCTCCACTGTCTCCCCGCACACTACGGAGAGGAGATCACCTACGAGGCCTCCCGAAGCCCAGGGAGCGCCATCTTCGACCAGGCGGAGAACCGCCTCCACGCCCAGAAGGCGGTGCTCGCGCTCCTGTTGCGCTAGGAGGAGACATGGCGAACGAGACGATGGCCGGGTCGGACGCGAAGGGAGACTGCCGCGTCGCAGCCACGCCGGCGCGCGCTCTCTCCGTCGAGGTCGAGACGGAGGGCCCCGAGCTCTTCGAGCGCGGCATCCGCGAGGTGGTCGAGGAGACACTCTCCCAACTCGGCAAGGTCAAAGGCGCCGTCTCCGTCGTCGATCAAGGAGCCCTCAACTACGTCCTCGCCGCGCGGGTGGAGACCGCGGTCCGCGCCGCGTTCCCGGACCTCTCGCCGCTCGCCCCGCGCGTCGAGCGCCAGAAGGCCGAGCGCGACGCGCCTCGGCGGAGCCGCTTGTACGCTCCCGGCAACAGCCCGCGCCTCCTCGTCGGGATCGAGCTCCACGGCGCGGACTGCGTCCTCCTCGACCTCGAGGACTCCGTCCCGCCGGCCGAGAAGGCCGCCGCGCGGGTCCTCGTGAAGCACCTCCTCGCGGCGATCGACTTCCCCGCCGAGGTCTGGGTGCGGATTAACCCCCTCGACCTTGGCGGGAGGGACGACCTTCCCGAGGTCCTGCGCGGCCGGCCGCACGGCGTCGCGCTTCCCAAGGCCGAGTCCGAAGGCGACGTGGCCACGCTCTCCAGGGAGCTCGCCACACTCGAGAAGAGCCTGGACATCCCCGTCGGGACGACCCTCGTCATGCCGATCCTCGAGACGGCCCAAGGGATCCTCCACGCCGAGGAGATCGCGGGAGTGGACGCGCGCGTCGCCGTTCTCGCCTTCGGCGCCGAGGACTTCACCCGCGACGTCGGGGCACGCCGCACGCCGGAGTCGCTCCTCTTCGCCCGTTCGATGCTCGTCGCCGCGGCGAAGGCCGCCGGGGTGCAGGCCTCGGACACGGTCTACGCCGACGTCGAGGACGAGAAGGGGCTCGCGGCCGAGGCAACCCTCGCCCGCAACCTCGGCTTCGACGGGAAGGGCGCCATCCACCCGGCCCAGATCGGCCCGCTCCACGAGATCTTCTCCCCGAGCGAGAAGGAGCTTGAGGAGGCGAGGAAGGTCGTCGCCGCGGCCGAGGACGCACAGAGGCGTGGGATCGGCGCGATTGCGATCGGCGGGAAGATGATCGACCGGCCCGTCCTCGAGCGGGCGCGGCGCGCCCTCTACCTCGCAGATCGCCTCGCAAGGAGCGACTCCCGATGAAGAACGCGCTCGGCCGTGAGGTCCCGGAGAGGATCGGCAGCCGCACCGTCGAGCCGTTTGCCGGGGCGTTCGTGACGAAGAGGACCGGCCGCAAGGCCGCCCGACCACAGAAGTGGAGCGCTCCAGGGGAGAACAAGGTCCTCCCGTCGCTCGAGGCCGCGATCGAGGCGACCGGCCTCAAGGACGGGATGACGATCTCCTTCCACCACTCCTTCCGCGAGGGCGACCGGGCCATCAACCAGGTCGTCGATGCCTGCGCCCGGGCCGGCCTCAAGAATCTCCGCCTCTTCCCCACCGCCCTCTTCCCCACGCACGCAAAGCTCGTCGACCACATCAAGGGAGGCGTCGTCAACCGGATCGAGGGCTCGATGAACGGGCCGGTGGGTGCCTTTGTCTCGCAGGGCGGGAAGCTCGCCGAGCCGGGGACGCTCCGTTCGCACGGCGGTCGCTGGCGCGCCATCGAGGCGGGGGACGTCGCGATCGACGTCGCCTTCATCGCCGCCTCTCAGGCCGATCCCTACGGGAACGCAAACGGGATCAACGGCCGGACTCCGTGCGGGCCGATCAGTTTCTGCCGCGTCGACGCCCAGTACGCGAAGAAGACGGTGGTCGTCACGAACGACCTTTGCCCCTACCCGGCCTACCCGTTCGAGATCGAGCAGGGGTGGACCGACTACGTCGTTGTGGTGGACGAGGTCGGCGACCCGGCGCAGATCGCCTCGGGGACCCTCGAGATGACGCGCTCGCCGGCTCGCCTGCGGATCGCCCGCCTCGCCGCCGACGCGGTGAGGACCTCGCCCTACTTCAAGGAAGGCCTAAGCTTCCAGGGCGGAGCGGGCGGGATCTCGCTCGCCGCGACGATGTACCTCGCGGAGGAGATGGAGAAGGCAAAGATCGTGGGGAGCTTCGTCATGGGCGGCGGGACCAAGATCATGGTCGACATGCTGCACAAGGGTCTCGTGCGGGCGATCCTCGACGGGCAGGCGTTCGACCCGACGGCGGTCGCCTCGATCCGCGAGGATCCGGCGCACGTCATGATGGACCCGGGCCTCTACGCGAACTACGACTCCCGCGGCTGCTCGACCTACCTGCTCGACGCCGCCTTCCTCGGGGCGACCGAGGTCGACCTCGACTTCAACGTGAACGTGAACAC